>NC_022657.1:6540000-6855119 GCF_000494755.1 Amorphoplanes friuliensis DSM 7358 | reverse complement strand
CTGACCGGCGCGTTCTTCCACGCCGACACCTGGTCGAGCTTCCGGCGGCGGCGGCACGGCCGGCCCGTCGACCGGGCGCGGATCCCGGGTCACCGCTTCGTGGCGTACCTGCAGAACCACGACCAGATCGGTAACCGCGCGATCGGTGACCGGCTGTCGGCGACGCTGTCGCCGGGTCTGCTCAAGGTCGGTGCCACGCTGCTGTTCACCTCGCCGTTCACCCCGATGCTCTTCATGGGCGAGGAGTGGGCCGCCAGCAACCCCTGGCAGTTCTTCACCAGCCACCCCGAGCCCGAGCTCGCCGCCGCGGTGCAGAACGGCCGGCGGCGCGAGTTCGCCTCGCACGGCTGGGCCGAGACCGAGGTGCCCGACCCGCAGGACCCGGCAACGTTCCAGCGGTCGAAACTGGACTGGTCCGAGCGGGAGAAGCCCGGCCACGCCGAGATCCTCGACCTGCACAAACGGCTCATCGCCCTGCGGCGTGAGCGGGCCGACCTGTCCGACCCGCGGCTCGACAAGGTCGAGGTCTGGCACGGCGACCAGTACCTCGTGATGCGCCGGGGGAACTGCGCCGTGGCGGTCAACCTCGCGTCGTCCCCGCAGACGGTCAGCCTCCGGGCGGCACCGCGCAAGGTGCTGCTCGCCACCGAGCAGGGTGTGGTCCTCCAGCGTGACCGGGTCGAGCTGCCGCCCGAGACCGCCGTGGTGGTCGCGTTCCGCTAGCCGGGTAGAGCCGTCCGGGCCACGGCGGCAGGGTTCGCCGTGGCCGGGGCGGCGCCGCGCCAGCGCTGGGACAGCCGGTAGGCCAGCGCCCGCGTGCCGTGGATCAGCCCGGTCGGGTACAGGTCGGCGGGCACGTTGCGGATGGGGTCGAACGCCAGTGCCGCGTCCGTGGTGGGCGACAGGGCCGCGCCGAAACGTACCTTTCCGACGGTCCGCTCCGCGTCCTTCTCGGCCAGGACGAGCATCAGCCGGGCGTCGTCCCGGGCCGCCGCGGACACCACCGATCCCAGCGTACGGCCGAGCGCCGTACCCTCCGGATCGGGCCGGACGACCAGCTGGAACGTCCGGCCGGAGCCGGTGCGGTAGGGCTGGATGGAACCGTAGGTGGTGTCGAAGCCGCGCCGCGGGACGGGGACGTGCCGCAGCAGCCGGCCCCGGCCGCAGGTGGAGAAGAGCAGGTCGTGACGGCGGCCCGCGACCGGTCCGTGCACGCGGACGGCGACGCCGAGGACGTCGGCGCGACCGGCTGCCGTGCCGGCCCCTTTCGAGATCCGCACGGTCACCGGATGCCGGCCGGGACGGTCGAGCAGCTCCGCGCCGGTCTGCTCACCCGCGCCCCAGATCTCGAGGTCGCCGGTGAAGGACCGCCCGTCGGGGTGCAGGAACCGGCGGTGCCGGGAACGCAGCACACGCACGACCAGGGCCGCAGTGACGGTGGCCGTCGCCAGAGCCGGCACGGTTCTCATGCGGGTCCGGGTACCCCGATCCGGTGGCGCTATGCCGGGTGTCGCACGCGTACGCCACGATGGTGACCATGTGGGGGAGCCGGAAGCACAAACGCAAGCGCAAGTGGCACGACGGCTGCGACTGCGGCTGCGACGGCTGTGATCTCCCGTTCTGCGACCTCAGCCTGCTGAGCACCACTCTGCTGGCCTTCTCCCGGCTGGGCCGGTCAGGACGGCGCACCGACGCCGTGGTCACCACCGCCATCCGCGGCTACCGGAAGGTCTCCCCGCGGCTGCCCACCCGGTGCCGCTACACCCCGACGTGCAGCGCGTACGGTCTCGAGGCCGTGCAGCGTCACGGCACCCGCAAGGGGCTGTGGCTGACGGCGGGCCGGTTGCGGCGCTGCCGTCCCGGTGTCGCCTACGGGACCGCGGACCCCGTTCCGTGACATTGGTCGGTCACCATGGGCGTTCCGCTACGGGGACGGGAGTGCAGTGTCGACGATGGACGACGAGAGCGGCCGGGGCGAGATCCGCAAGGCCGTGATCCGCCGGCGGCTGCCGGCGCAGCGCCGGGCCCGTGCGGTCCGCGCCCAGCGCACGATCGAGGGACTGCGCCGCACCTTCACGCAACCCGACCCGCTCGTCCGCACCTGGGGTGGCTCGCTCGCGCCGTGGCGGCTGGTCGCGGTCGGGGTGGTCCTCATCATGGTGCTGACGTTCTCCTGGGTGCGGCTCTTCCACATCGGGCCGCCCTCGATCGAGGACCTGCGCCGCGCCGCCGGTGTCGACGAGTGGCAGACACTGCCCATCGGCGTCAAGGACGACCAGCCCGGGATCGCCGAGCTCGTCGACGGCACGTGGCGGGGCTTCGACATCGACATCGCGTACATGATCGCCGAGGATCTCGGCTTCCGGCGCGACGAGGTGCGGTTCTTCGGCATCGAGAGCGAGGACCGCGCCCGCATGGAGGCGTCCGACCTGCAGAAAAATCCCGTGCCGGTCAAGATGGTCATCGCCAGTTACAGCATCACCCAGGAACGCGAGGACATGCCCAACGTCATGTTCTCCCAGTCGTACCTGCACACCGAGCAGTCGGTGATCACGCTCAAGGGCCACAAGAAGGTGGCGAGCCTCGAGGAGTTCAAGGACAAGGACGTCTGCTCGCTGTCCAGCTCCACCAGCGCGGTGGCGGCCGCCCAGTCCGGTGCCCGGCAACTCGTACGCCGCAACCGGGTCTCCGAGTGTTTCGACCTCCTGGACAAGGACGAGGTGGACGCGGTGACCACCGACGCGGCGATCCTCGGTGGCTACAAAGCCCGCTTCCCGGACAAGTACGACCATTGGGACCTCGGGTTGGACAAGACTGAGCCGTGGGGTGTCAGCGTGGGCGCCAACGAGGCCCTGCGCGACCTGGTGAACATCACGCTCTACCGCTCCTTCGCCGACCCGAAGGATGCCCGCTGGGAGCAGGCCTACCAGGCGAACATCCTCCCCGAGACGGCGAAGAACAAGAACGTCGACGGCCTGCCCGTGCCGCTCTCCCGCCCGCAGCAGCCGAACACCACCCGGCCGCGGGTCCGTGAGCTGCCCTGGGAGGAGGTGGTCCCGTGACCGTGACGCCGCTGTCCCGGCCGCCGCGCCGCATCCGGCGCACCTCCCTGAACTGGGTGCTCACCGCGCTGCCGGCGTTCCCGCTGGTGCTGCTCGTGCTGCGCCTCTGGTACCTCAGCCGCCAGGACCTGCCCACGATGCTGCTGCTCGTGCAGTACATCAGCCCGCTCGGCATGATCAGCGCGCTGATCATCACGCTCATCTGGACGATCCCCGCGGTGGTGCTGGTGCTGCGCGCCCTCGGCGGCCTGCTGCTGGTCAGCTCACCCGACCAGGAGCACGCCGCCCGGCGGTCGCTGCTCGCGCTCACGGCGCTGCGGATGCCCGACTGGGTGGTGGTCGTCGCGGTGGTACTGGCCGGTTTCACCTGGCAACTGCGCCTGCTGCCGACGCTGCTGATGCTGGTCGCGATCATCCTCGGGCTGACCGCGGTGCAGCGGTACCCCGGTGAACGCCGCATGCTCGTCGTGGTGACGCTGGGCGTACCGGTGATGCTCGGCCTGATGGTCCTGATCTGGGTCTGGCCCGGCATCCGTCTGGCCTGGGCGGCCGGAGAGACCGGCACCGCCGTGCTGCTGCTCGTGCCGCCGCTGCTCGGCTGGCTGCTCACCGGACCCCTGCCCCCGCGCGCGGCCCGGCTGGCGACCCACTGGCCGGCCGTCGCCGCGATGATCGTCGCGCCGTTCGTGATCGGGGTGGTCTTCCTGCGCGCGCCCGTGCTCCCGAACAGCGCCGTCGAGGTCGCCGCCGGCGCCGAGGCCCCGATCGAGGTCATCCGCGGGCAACTGATCACCGTCGACGACACCGCCACCACGATCCTGCGGCGCGGCGGCGACGTGGTCTTCATCCCCAACAGCGACGTGCGGTCCAAGACCCTGTGCCCCGAGCCGGTCCGGACCCAGAACAGCCGGATCACGGTACGCGGCTGGGCGATCGACGAGTCCGCGCTGGAGTGGGTCGCACCGACCCGGCAGGTCACCGAGGTCGACCCCCGCTGTCTCGGCCGCCCGCTGGAGCCCCGATGACCCGCAGATTTGCGCAGGTACGGGCCGGTTGTTGCGACGCGCCGCCGACCACGTGCAGACAGGCTGGACGTGACCTGGCAGGCTGCACGCCATGACCTTGCACCTGCGGTGGGCGGCCGTCACCGATAGAGGCCACGTCCGGAGCAACAACCAGGACGCTTACTACGCCGGTGACCGGCTCCTCGTCGTCGCCGACGGCATGGGTGGCATGGCCGCCGGTGACGTCGCGAGCCGCCTCGCCGTCGAGGCGATGACCTCCCTCGACGTGCCGATCGACAACGACAGCCAGATGGACGCACTGCACAAGGCCCTCGAGGTGGCGAACGGCCGGATCGCCGAGACCGTCGCCGGCGACGCCGCGCTGCAGGGCATGGGCACGACGCTGACCGCCGTGATCTTCTCCGGTGACCGGGCAGCGCTGGCCCACGTCGGCGACTCCCGGGCGTACCTGCTGCGGGACGGCCGGCTGAACCAGCTCACCAAGGACGACACTTACGTCCAGATGCTCGTGGACCAGGGACTCATCCGGCCGGAGGAGGCGGGCAGCCACCCGCGCCGCGCGGTCGTGACCCAGGCGCTGCAGGGCGAGCCGGTCAGCCCGTCCTACGTCATCGTCGAGCCGGAGCCCCGCGACCGCTGGCTGCTGTGCAGCGACGGCCTCACCACGGTCGTCTCCGCCGAGCGGATCGAGGAGGAGCTGCTCGCCTGCGACGGACCGCAGGACTGCGCCGAGCGTCTGCTCGACCTCGCCCTGCAGGGTGGGGGCCCCGACAACATCACGGTGATCGTCGCCGATCTGGACGCGACCGCCTGACGGCAGCTGCGGTACGTTACTCCGGTCGCGGGACGGCCTCCCGTGGCTCTGCTGCGGGTGGTGATGACGACGGGACGGCTGTCAGCACGATCAGCCGTGACGCTGGTGCTCGTCGCCGCCGTCACGGCGATCGGCGCGTGGGTGGTTCCCGACGGCCCGGCCCAGCGGCTCTACGACGACCTGGCCCAACTCGCCGCCGGTGTGCTCGCGGCCGTCATCTGCTTCCGGTCGGGCCTGAAACGATCCGGGGCCCGGCGCCGCTGGCGGCTGCTGATCGCCGCCGGACTCACCACCTGGGCCGCCGCCCGGCTCTGGTGGGTCGTCCGTGACCTCGTCGACCCGGACCGCAGCGCGGCAGCCGTGCCCGCCGACGTCGGCTTCCTCACGCTGCCCGTCTTCACCTTCCTGGCCCTGATCGCCGGCTCGATGGCCCTGCCGCGGCCCGCGCAGGCGTCACTGCGCCGCGACCGGGTCGTGCTCGTCATCGACGCGTTCCTGATCACCGGCTCGCTGCTCGCACTGATCTGGTCGGCACTGCCCGGACGGATCTTCGACGAGGTCGGCGACAACCCGCTCGTCGTCGGGGCCGCCGCCGTCTACCCGATCGCCGACCTGATGCTCGTGGTCGTCGGCGTGCTGCTGCTGACGACCCGCCCGACCTCGGCCGCCGGCCGGGTGCCGCTGCGGCTGATGACACTGGCGATGCTCGCCTTCGGCGTCTCCGACACGCTGCGGATGCTCCACCTGAGCACCGGCGTCCTGACACCGTGGGAGTCCGCCGGCTATCTGCTCGGCCCGGGCCTGCTCGCACTCGCGGCCCTCACCAACCCCACTCTCACCGACCAGCCCGTCGTCGCCCCCGCCGAGGCCGACTGGCTCCACCTGCTGCTGCCGTACGTGCCGGTCGTCGCCACGGGTGTGGTCATCGCGGTGCGGACGGGGGCGGGCGGGCAGCTCACGTCGTACGAGGCATATCTGGGCTGGCTGGGTCTGGGTCTGGTCGTGGCCCGGCAGATGTTCACCATCGTGGACAACACGGTCCTGCTCGCCCGGGTGTCCGAGGGCCAGCAGCGGCTGCACCACCAGGCCTACCACGACCCGCTGACCGGGCTGGCCAACCGCGCGTTGTTCCGCGAGCGGCTGGTCCTCGCGCTCGACGGCCACCGTCACCGCCGGATGCCCGTGGCGCTGCTCTTCGCCGACCTCGACGACTTCAAACTCATCAACGACAGCTTCGGCCACGCCATGGGCGACCGCCTGCTCCGCGCCATCGGCGACCGCCTGATCGCCTCCGTCGGCCCCGGCGACCTGGTCGCCCGGCTCGGCGGCGACGAGTTCGCGGTGCTCCTGGAACGCCCGGCGTCCGAGGCCGAACCCGCGGCCCAGCGCATCCTCACGGCGCTGCGCGAACCCTTCGAGATCGACGGCCACACGGTCGGCATCAGCGCCAGCCTCGGCCTGGTCCTGCCCGAACCCGGCGACGTCGACCTGTCCGCCGACACCCTCCTGCGCCGCGCCGACGCCGCGATGTACGTCAGCAAACGCCGCGGCAAGAACGCCCTCGCCCGCTACACCGGCGGCTCCGACGGCGGCCCGAACGCCGACCTGCCCCACCTCCTCGCCCGCGCCCTGTCCGGCTCACCCGCCGCCAACGGCTTCGAGGTCCACTACCAGCCGATCGTCCGCTTCTCCGACGGCGCGATCGTCGCCGTCGAAGCCCTCGCCCGGTGGACCGACCCCATCGCCGGCCCGGTCGACCCCGACGTCTTCGTCACCGTCGCCGAACGCACCGGCCTCGTCGCCGCCATCGACGACTTCGTCCTCGACCGAGCCTGCGCGGACGCCTCAGCCCTGGCCAACACGTACGGCCGCCCGATCGACATGCACGTGAACGTGTCCGCGGCCCGCCTGGGCCAGCACGGCTTGGAGGAGGCGGTGGACCGCGCCCTGCAACGCCACGCCCTCCGCCCGTCCCGCCTGGTCGTCGAAATCACCGAAACCCGCCGCATCCCCGACCTGCCCCGCGCGATCGAGGTGGCCGAACGCCTCCGCCGCCGCGGTGTCCGGGTGGCGCTCGACGACTTCGGCAGCGGCTACAACGCGCTGGCGCAGCTCCACTCGTTGCCGGTCGACATCGTCAAACTCGACTCCACCCTGACCGACGTCGACGTCTCACCCGAACGGGCCGGGGCGCTGTGCCGCTCGGTCCTCGCGATCTGCGCCGAGCTCAACATCGCGGTGGTCGCCGAGGGAATCGAAACGCCGGCGCGGGCCCGGGCGCTGGCGGCGCTGGGGTGTGATCTGGGGCAGGGGTATCTGTTCGGGCAGCCGGGACCGGTCCACCGCCTGACCGCGACGATCCCCACTCAGCCGACGCCGCACTCAAGCCCACACCTAGCCTCCTAGGACGCCTCAGGCTTGGTGGCCTGTCCCACCCCTGCCCAACCCGGAGCTTCGCCGATCCGGCGTTGCCCCGGCCTACGGGTAAACCGGCCTCGATCCGGGCTGTCCGGCCTACGAGCGTCCGCGTGACTCGATCCCATGTGGACCCCGTCGCGGGCCTTTCCGTGACCGAACAGGCCCAACTCGGCCGGATGGGCCAACTTTCAAAAAATTTCGGGCCCTGCCCGAGCGACGCAGCCCATCGAGCGCCGACTCGGCACCCACGGCCCGACTTCCTTGAAGTCGGGCCTTCCCCGGGGGCGGGAGGGGCCAACTTCAAGGAGGTTGGGGTTTCCGCGGGGCGGGAGGGGCCAACTTCAACGAGGTCGGGGTTTCCGCGGGGCGGGAGGGGCCAACTTCAACGAGGTCGGGGTTTCCGCGGGGCGGGAGGGCCCAACTTCAACGAAGTCGGGGCTTCCGCGGGGCGGGAGGGCCCAACTTCAACGAAGTCGGGGCTTCCCCGGGGCGGGAAGGGCCAACTTCAATGGAGTCGGGCTCTGCGCGGGCGACGGAGCCCTATCGGTCGCCGGGCTGGCGCCCACCAGGCCCCAACTTCAACGAAGTCGGGGCTTCCCCGCGGCAGGAGCGGTCAACTTCGAGGAAGTCGGGGCCTTCCGCGGGGCCGGAAGGGCCAACTTCAACGAAGTCGGGCTCTGCCCAAGCGACGAAGCCCTATCGGTCGCCGGGCCGGCACCCCACCAGACCCCGACTTCAACGAAGTCGGGGCTTCCCCGCGGCGCGAAGGGCCAACTTCAACGAAGTCGGGCTCTGCCCGGGGCGACGCAACTCCATCGACGCCAGGCCGGCACTCCACCAGGGGCCGACTTCAAAGAACTCTGGCCCTTCACCGAGGTAGGAGGGACCAACTTCGAGGAAGTTGGGCCTCCTCGCGGCAGGAGGGCCGACCTCAAAGAGGTCGAGTCTTTCCCGAGCAGCGCGCCTCCATCAGGCACTGGCTCGGCACCCCACCACGCCCAATTTCAAAGAAGTTGGCCTCGCTCGCTGTAGGAGGACCAACTTCAAGGAGGTCGGGTCTTCCGCGCGGCGGGAAGGGCCAACTTCAAGGAGGTCGGGCCTTCACCGCGGTAGGAGGGATCAACTTCAAGGAGGTCGGGCCTTCACCGCAGTTGGAGGGATCAACTTCAAGGAGGTCGGGCCTTCACCGCAGTTGGAGGGATCAACTTCAAAGAGGTCGGGCCTTCACCGCAGTTGGAGGGACCAACTTCAAGAAAGTCGGGCCTTCACCGCGGTAGGAGGGACCAACTTCAAGGAAGTCGGGCCTTCACCGCAGTTGGAGGGACCAACTTCAAGGAAGTCGGGCCTTCACCGCGGTAGGAAGGGCCAACTTCAAGGAAGTTGGGCCCTGCCCGTGACAGGACAGGCCGAGCCCGGCCGCGTTCTGACGCCGGCAGAGCCCCGCGAATCGAGCCCGGATCCGACGCGGCATTCCGACCGTAAGGCAGCGGCCGAGACGGCGATCGCCGAGTTATGAGCGGCGGTTCGTGCGCCGGGTCGGTTCGGCGGTGGTCGGATCCTCGGGCCAGGGGTGGCGGGGATACCGACCGCGGAGCTCCGCCCGCACCTGCGGATACCCATTCGCCCAGAACGAGGCCAGGTCGGCCGTGACGGCGACCGGCCGACCCGCCGGGGACAGCAAATGGAGCAGCACCGGGATACGCCCGTCAGCCAGCCGGGGCGCGTTCTTCCAACCGAAAGCTTCCTGGACTTTGACGGCCAGCACCGGCGCAGCCGGGTCCGTGTAGTCGATGCGGACCTTGGACCCGCTAGGCACCGGAAGGCGTTCGGGTGCGATGTCGTCCAGGCGGCCGGCCACCGACCAGGGGAGCAGGCGGCGCAGGGCGGAGGCCGTGTCGATCTTCGCGAGGTCGGCCCGGCGGCGGGCCTGTTGCAGGGGTAGCCAGTCGTCCAGCGAAGACAGCAGGGCGTCGTCGTCGACCGGCGGCCAGGGCGCGCCGAGGGCGGCGTGGGCGAACGCCAGGCGCTCGCGGAGTTCGGTCGCCGTCCGGGACCAGGTGAGGAGGGCCAGGCCTTCACGCTGCAGGCCGTCGCGGAGGGCCGCCTGGACCTGGGTGGGGTCGGGGCGTTCGATGCGGCGTTCGGACAGGGTGATCGCGCCGAGGCGGTCGAGGCGGCGGGCGATCACGTCACCGTCGATCCAGCCGGTTTCGGTGGTGGTTTGTCGGAGGGTGGCTGCGGCGAGGCAGGCGCTGGCCTCGTCGAGGGGGGCGGCGCTGCGGATGCGTGCGGTGCGGGCGCCCGGGGCACGGTCGGCGTCGGCGACCGCCAGCCAGGGCGTTCCGGCCAGGTTGCTGCTGCCGGTCAGGTCCGCGGCGGTTCCTCCGGCCATCAGGTACGCGCGACCGCCGGCCTCGCGGGCTCTGGCCACCCGTTCGGGGTACGCAAGACCGATGATCAGTCCCGCGGCGAGGTCGTCGGGGAGTTCGGAGCCGCCGCCGGACGTGTTGCGGGTGATGGCGGCGGTCAGGCGGCGTACCTCGGCACGCCACGCGCCGTCGTTGTCGGTGCGGGCACGGCGCCAGGCGGTGATCAGGTCGTCGGCGCGGCGGTCGCCGTCGAGGAGGGCCACCACCTCGGCGGCTCGGCGTGCGCCTACTGTGGCGGCGCCGTCGAGGAGGGCGCGGGCCAGGCGGGGGTGGAGGCCGGCGTCGGCCAGGGCGCGGCCGCGGGCGGTGATGCGGCCGTCCGTGTCGGTGGCGCCGAGGGCGTGCAGGGTGCCCATCGCCGCCTGCATCGCGCCTGCCGGTGGGGTGTCGGGCAGGGCCAGGCCGGTGCCGTCCGGGTGACCCCAGAGGGCCAGGTCGAGGGCGAAGCCGGTGAGGTCGGCCGCGGCCACTTCCGGTTCGGGCTGGGCCGGCAGGCGGTCGTGCTGGGCCTGGGACCAGCAGCGGTAGACGCGGCCCGGCGCCTCGCGGCCTGCCCGGCCCGCGCGCTGGGTCGCTGCGGCGCGGGAGACGGGGACCGTGACCAGGGCGCCCAGGCCGCGGCTGTGGTCCATGCGCGGCACGCGGCTCAGGCCGGCGTCGACCACCGCGCGGACGCCGGGGACGGTCAGGCTGCTTTCCGCGACCGCGGTGGCCAGCACCACGCGGCGTACCGGACTCGGGCGCAGGGCGGCGTCCTGGATGGACCCGGACTGGCGGCCGTGCAGGGGCACGATCTCGGCATCGACGCCGCGCAACCGGGACGCGACCGTCTCGATCTCGCGGGCGCCGGGCAGGAATACCAGGACGTCGCCGTCGCCGTCGGTCAGGGCACGGCGGACCGTGGTGGCGACGTGGTCGAGGAGTTTCGGGTCGACGCGGAGGCCGAGCGGCGGTGCGACCGGCTGCGGGGGCGGGCACCAGTGCACGTCGACCGGGAAGAGTGCCGCTTTGGCCTCGATGATCGGGGCGTCACCGAGGATCTCGGAGAGGCGGCCCGACTCGGCTGTCGCCGAGGTGGCCAGCACCTGGAGGTCCGGGCGGAGGGCGGCACGGACCTCGATCAGGAACGCCAGGGCGAGGTCGGTGTCCAGGTGCCGTTCGTGGCACTCGTCGATGATCACGACGGTCGTGCCGGTCAGCTCCTGGTCGCGTTGCAGGCGGCGTACGAGAACCCCGGTCGTCACCACCTCCACCCTGGTCGCGGCGGAGACGCGGCGGTCGCCGCGGACGGTGTAGCCGACACGTTCGCCGACCTGTTCGCCGAGCAGGCCCGCCATGCGACGGGCAGCGGCGCGGGCCGCGACCCGGCGGGGTTCGGCCACGACGACCCGGCCCGTGCCGGCCAGCGCGAGCGGGACCAGCGTGGTCTTGCCGGTGCCGGGTGGCGCCACCAGGACCGCCGCACCCGCGCCGGCCAGGGCGTCGCCGACCTCGGTCAGGACGGCACGGATCGGCAGGTCGGGCAGGGCGTCCGCGGCGATCAGCACCGGACAAGTCTCGCGCACACCCTCGCGGCGGGCGCCGGCACGTGTTGGACGTGTTAAATCGCGGGGAAAGTGATGCCAGATCCGATGGTGGGCTGCTTGACTGTCCGTCTGCCAAACAGGGGGTGAGCGGTGGACGGGATCGAGACCTTCAACTCCCTGCCGGCCGGGGAGCTCGAGGCCGACCTGCTCGCCGTGTGCGCCGCCCCGGCCTGGGGCAGGACGGTCGCGGCACTGCGCCCGTACCCGTCGAAGGAAGCTCTGCTGACCGCGGCCGGGACGGCTGCACGGGGTCTGAGCTGGCCGGAGGTGGTGCAGGGTCTGTCCGCGCATCCGCGGATCGGGGAGCGGGCGCAGGGCGACTCGAAGGAGGCGGCGTGGTCGCGCCGCGAGCAGTCCGCGGCGGCGGGCAGCGCCGACGAGGAGACGCGCGCCGCGTTGATCGCCGCGAACCACGCCTACGAGGACAAATTCGGTCACGTGTTTCTGATCTTCGCGAGCGGGAAGTCGCAGGAGGAGATCCTGGCGGCTGCGCGGGCCCGGATCGGCAACGACGAGGCGACCGAGCGCGCCGTCGTCACCGGTGAGCTGGGCAAGATCGCCCTGCTGCGGCTGGAGAGGTTGATCGATGCCCTCGACTGACGGCACGGCGGCGCCGTTCCACACCCGGATCTCCACCCACATCCTGGACACGGCGACGGGTGATCCGGCCCGCGACGTGTACGTCCGCCTGGAACGCCGCGACTCCGAGGGCTGGCGCACGATCGCCGAGGGGCGCACCGACGACGACGGGCGGCTGCGCCATCAGGTGCCGCTGCACGACTGGCAGGCCGGCGGTTACCGGCTCATGTTCTATGTGGAGCCCTACCTGGGCGGTGACGCGTTCTTCCCGGAGATCACCGTCGCGTTCCACGTGCACGACCCGGAACGGCACTACCACGTGCCGCTGCTGCTGAGCCGTTACGGCTACACCACCTACCGAGGGAGCTGACGCCGCGTGGCGATCGTGCTGGGGAGCAACCGTTACGGCAAGGCGGAGGTGCGCCTGGTGCGTGTCACGCGGCCCGGCGACACCCACGGGCTCGTCGATCTGAACGTGAGCATCGCCCTCTCCGGTGACCTCGCGGCGACGCACCTGACCGGTGACAACGCCGGTGTGCTGCCCACCGACACGATGAAGAACACCGTGTACGCCTTCGCCCGCGAGCACGGTGTCACCTCGCCCGAAGCGTTCGGTCTGCTGCTGGCCCGGCACTTCGTCACGACGCAGGAGCAGGTCACCGGCGCGCGGATCAGCATCGAGTCGTACGGCTGGGAACGCCTCGGCCCGCACTCGTTCCGCCGGGCGGGCGACTATGTCCGCACCGCGCGGATCTTCGTCACGCCGGACGGCACCCAGGTCGTGTCGGGGCTCGAGAACCTGGTCCTGCTCAACTCCACGGCGTCGGAGTTCCGCGGTTTCCCCCGCGACAAGTACACGACGCTGGCCGAGACGACCGAGCGGATCCTGGCCACCGAGGTCGACGCCCGCTGGCGGCACCGCGGCGACTCCGCCGACTGGGACGAGTCGTTCGAGGGCGCGAAGGACGCGCTGGTCAACGCCTTCGTGAACACGTACAGCGCCTCGTTGCAACAGACGCTGTTCTCGATGGGCACGCGGGTGCTCGACAGCCGCACCGAGCTTGCCGAGATCCGCCTGGCGCTGCCGAACAAGCACCACTACCTGGCCGACCTGTCGCCGTTCGATTTGGAGAATCCCGGTGAGGTGTACATCGCGGGCGACCGGCCGTACGGCCTGATCGAGGGCACGGTGACCCGGGACGACGCACCGCCGGCGAGTTCGGAGTGGTACCTGTGATCGTCATCGAGAACGTCGCGGTCGCCACGGTCGACGCGAACGGCACGGAGTACACCGACGGGCACGTCGTGGTCGGCGACGACGGCCGGATCCGGGCGGTCGGTTCCGGTCACGCCGGCCGGTTCCCCGGCTCGCACCGCCACGTCGACGGCACCGGCTGCCTGGTCACCCCGGGTCTGGTGAACACCCACCACCACCTGTATCAGTGGGTGACGCGCGGCCTGGCCCAGGACGACAACCTGTTCGGCTGGCTCACCACGCTGTACCCGATCTGGGGCCGCATCGACGCCGAGACGGTCGGCGCGGCGGCGGGTGCGGGTCTGGGCTGGCTGGCCCTGTCCGGCTGCACGACGAGCATGGACCACCACTACGTCTTCCCGCGTGACGGCGGTGACGTGCTGGCCGCCGAGATCGAGGCCGCGCAGCAGATCGGGCTGCGGTTCCACCCGACCCGCGGCTCGATGGATCTCGGGCAGTCGTCGGGCGGGCTGCCGCCGGACCACGTGGTCGAGGAGACCGACGCGGCGCTCGCGGCCACCGAGGCCGCCATCGACCGCTGGCACGACCCGTCGCCGGAGTCGATGCTGCAGATCGGCGTCTCCCCGTGCTCGCCGTTCTCCGTCACCTCGCGGCTGATGAGCGAGGCTGCGGAACTGGCCCGGCGCAAGGGAGTCCGGCTGCACACCCACCTCGCCGAGACCGACGACGAGGAGGACTTCTGCCGGGAGAAGTTCGGCTGCACCCCCGTCGAGTACGCCGAACGCCTCGGCTGGCTGGGCGAGGACGTGTGGCTGGCCCACGGCGTGCACCTCGACGACGCGGCCGTGGCCAAGCTCGCCGCGACCGGCACCGGGGTCGCGCACTGCCCGAGTTCCAACGCGCGTCTCGGCGCCGGGCTGGCCCGCGTCCGGGACCTGCTCGACGCCGGCGCCCCCGTGGGTCTGGGCGTGGACGGCTCCGCCTCGCAGGAGGCCGCCCACCTGGGTGAGGAGCTCCGCCAGGCCCTGTACGTCGCCCGGCTCCGCGGTGGCCCGAAGGCAATGTCGGCGCGGGAGTCCCTGCGGCTCGGCACGATGGGCGGGGCGCGGTGTCTCGGCCGCCAGGACGACATCGGCTCCCTCGAGGTGGGTAAGCTCGCGGACCTGGTGCTGTGGCGCCTCGACGGGCTGGGTCACGACGGCATCGACGACAAGGTCGCGGCGCTGGTGCTGGGCCCGGCCGCCCCGGTCGAGCTGGCTCTCGTCGGCGGCCGGCCCGTTGTCGAGCGCGGTCAGCTGGTCAACGCCGACGCCGAGGCGCTGACCCGCCGGGCACGCCGCGCACACCGACGGCTACTGAGCGAAGTTTAGAAAAACTTAAGGAAAAGACACCGATAAAACGTTATCGAAGGCCCGGATCGCGGCTACCTGCGGTGCCGGTCCGGGCCATTCATAAGTCTTCTTTCGCAGGTTGATACAAGGGCCCTGACCTCTGCATACTCGCTGACGGAAACGCTACGTCGCTGGTTTGCAGAACGAAGGAAAATGGTTATGCGGACATCCCCCGCCCATGTCGCGCCCGAAGAGGCCGCCAAGCGCCGCCGCCGTACCACCCGCTTCGCCCTGGCCTCCGCGGTCGCCGTGACCCTGGGCGGCAGTGGCATCTACATCGCCAACGCGAACGCCGCCGAGACCGTCGTCCCGGGCCGCGTCCAGGCCGAGGCCTTCGCCGCGCAGTCCGGCGCCCAGACCGAGGGGACGGGCGACGCCGACGGCGGCAAGAACGTCGGCTGGCTCGCCGCCGGTGACTGGCTGCGTTTCGACAACGTCGCGATCACCAGCAAGGACCTCACCGCCCGGGTCGCCTCGGACAACTCCGCCGGCGGTTCCATCGAGCTGCACCTCGGTTCGCAGACGGGCGCGCTGCTCGCGACGATCCCGGTGACGCGGACCGGCGGCTGGCAGAAGTGGGCGACCGTCAAGGCCACCGGGGCGTCGGTGCCGACGGGCGGGCAGACCGTCTTCGCCGTCATGAAGAGCGCGCAGCAGAACGACTTCGTGAACCTGAACTGGTTCACCTTCGGCGCGGCCGGCACGCCGTCGGCGCCCGCGTCGTCGTCGACGCCCGCTCCGGTGCCGACCACGGCTGCGCCCACCCCCACCGGTGGCACCCCCTCCGGTGACGGCTGGGTGACGATGGACAAGGCGAAGTGGGAGGCCCAGCTCGCCGCGTTCACCAAGATGACGCCGAAGGCGGTACCGGCCGGCAACGTGCGGGTGCCCGAGTTCAACGCGTCCTGCACGGTCAGCCACTCGAAGCCCGACGACCCGATCGTCTTCCCGGGCCTGGCGGGTGCCTCGCACATGCACACGTTCATGGGCAACGACAGCACCGACGCCAACACCACGACGATGACGCTGCTCGAGAACGCCGGCTCCAGCTGCAAGCCCGGCGAGGACCGGTCCGCGTACTGGATCCCGGAGCTGACCGAGAACGGCAAGAAGGTCGACCCGCACGGCGTCACGGTCTACTACGGCTCGCGCCTCAAGGACCCGGCCAAGACCGTGCCGTTCCCGCAGGGCTTCCGCATGATCGTCGGCGACGCCAAGAAGCAGATCGACACCCCGAAGGGTGCCCCCGGCCAGTTCTGGTGCGCCGGCGCCGGTGGCGAGACCGGTCGCAGCACCGACGGCAACTGGCCCGTCTGCGCCAAGACCGCCGAGCTGACCTTCCAGCTCACCTTCCCGGACTGCTGGGACGGCGTGCACCTGGACAGCCCCGACCACAAGTCGCACATCGGCGGTACCGGCCCCGACGGCACCTGCGCCAGCGGCAAGTTCCCGGTGGCCATCCCCTCGCTGTCCTTCGTGATCGGCTACCCGACCTCGGGCAGCCCGGCCGGCTTCAAGCTGGCCTCCGGCAACGCCTCCTCGATGCACGGTGACGCCTTCTTCGCCTGGGACGACGAGGCGCTGGGCAGCCGCGTGAAGAACTGCATCGTCCAGAAGGCCAAGTGCGACTCGTTCGGCAACTTCTGATTCGAGGCACCACCGGGAGCGCCCGACATCCCCCGGGCGCACCCATCCCCAGATAGTTGGAAGCAGTGGCCCCCGGTTTCCCCGCCGGGGGCCACTGCCGTTCCTGCCTCCGGTACGCCGGGCCCGGCGGCCGCAGGACCGATACGGTAGCCACAGGTACGCCGCCGTCGTCGTGAGGGAGTTGCCGACCGTGACCGAGATTCTGTCCGACGAGGCCGTGGCGTTCGTCGCCGATCTGAACCGGCGGTTCCGGCCGCGCCGCAACGAGCTGCTGGCCGCCCGGGCCGCGCGCCGGGCCGAGATCGCCGCCGGGGGCACGCTGGGCTTCCTGCCCGAGACGGCCGACGTCCGCAACGGTGACTGGACCGTGCCCGCCGCCCCGGCCGACCTCACCGACCGGCGGGTGGAGATCACCGGGCCGACCGAGCGCAAGATGACGATCAACGCACTCAACTCCGGTGCGAAGGTGTGGCTGGCCGACCTCGAGGACGCCAACACACCGCACTGGTCCAACGTCGTCGACGGGCAGCAAAATCTGCACGACGCGATCCGGCGCACGATCACGCTCGAGACGCCGAAGAAGACGTACGAGCTCGGCGACGGGCCCTACCCGACGATCGTCATGCGGCCGCGCGGCTGGCACCTCGACGAGCGGCACCTGCCCGTCGACGGTGAGCCGGCCGTCGGTGCGCTGGTCGACTTCGGGCTCTACTTCTTCCACAACGCCGCCGAGCTGATCAGCCGGGGGAGCGGGCCGTACTTCTATCTGCCCAAGATGGAGTCCCACAAAGAGGCCGCGCTCTGGAACGACGTCTTCACCTACGCGCAGGAGAAGCTCGGGATCCCGGTCGGCACCGTCCGGGCGACCGTGCTCATCGAGACGATCCCGGCCGCGTTCGAGATGGACGAGATCCTGCACGCGTTGCGCCCGCACATCTCCGGGCTGAACGCGGGCCGCTGGGACTACCTGTTCAGCATCATCAAGTACTTCCGGGACAACCCGGCGATGGTCCTGCCCGACCGGGTGGCGGTGACGATGACGGCGCCGTTCATGCGGGCGTACACGGAGTTGCTCGTCTCGACCTGTCACCGGCGGGGAGCGTTCGCGATGGGCGGCATGGCGGCCTTCATCCCGAGCCGGCGCGACCCGGAGGTCAACCAGGTGGCCCTGGCCAAGGTCCGGGAGGACAAGGAGCGTGAGGCCGGCGACGGCTTCGACGGCTCCTGGGTCGCGCACCCCGACCTGGTGCCGGTCTGCCAGGAGATCTTCGACCGGGTTCTCGGTGACCGGCCCAACCAGCTCGACCGCAAGCGCGACGACGTGAGCGTCGACGCCGCGCAGCTGCTCGACGTGGCCGCCACCGGTGGTGCCGTCACCGAGGCCGGCCTGCGGGGCAACGTGTCGGTGGCTCTGCAATACCTGGAGGCCTGGCTGCGCGGCAACGGCGCGGTCGGGATCAACAACCTGATGGAGGACGCGGCCACCGCCGAGATCTCCCGTTCGCAGGTCTGGCAGTGGATCCACAACGACGTCCGCCTCGACGACGGCACCGCGATCACCGCTGAGCTGGTCGGGCGGTACGAGGACGAGGAGCTCGCCAAGATCCGTGAGGCGCTGGGCGACGAGGCCTGGGCGGCGAGCCGCTTCGACGACGCGCGCAAGCTGTTCGAGCGGGTCGCCCTGTCCGACAACTTCGCGGACTTCCTGACGACGGCCGCCTACGACTCGATCGACTGACGATGCGGCTCAGCGACGACGACTACGCCGCGCTCGACGGCCGGCTCGCCGCCCACGACGCGTTCCTGGCCGCGCGGTATCCCGGGGAGCGGCCCGGCCGTCAGCCGGTGCACACGGTCTACGTCCCGGCCGACCGCATCGGCGGCTTCCGGGAGTGGGGGACGCAGGCGCTGGCGGCGATCGACGGGTTCCCGCCGCTGCCGTTCCCGGCGGCACTGGCGGACCGGGTCCGGGCCAAGCTCGCCGCCGAGCCGATCGAGGACCTGCGGGTCGACTTCGAGGACGGCTACGGCGTCCGCGACGACGACCAGGAGGACGCCGCGGTCAAGGCGGCGGTCGCCGTGCTCCTCGACGGGCCGCGGCCACCGTTCCTCGGCCTGCGGATCAAGTCGCTGGAGGCACCCACCCGGCACCGGTCGCTGCGCACGCTCGACCTGTTCCTGTCGCTCTATCAGGAGCCGTTTGTCGTCACGCTCCCCAAGGTCAGCGGTCCGGACCAGGTCACGGCCATGGTCACCCTCTGCGAGACCCTGGAGAGCCGGTACGCCCTGAGCGCCGGCACGCTGCGGTTCGAGATTCAGATCGAGCTGCCCTCGGCGGTGCTGGGCGCGGATGGCACCGCCACGGTCGCACGGCTCATCACGGCGGCGGACGGCCGCTGCACCGGCCTGCACTACGGCACGTACGACTACAGCGCGGCGGCCGGCGTGGCGGCGGCCTATCAGGCGATGGACCACCCGGTCGCCGACTACGCGAAGGCCGTCATCCAGGCAGCCGCCGCCGGCACCGGGGTGCGGCTTTCCGACGGCTCGACGAACATCCTGCCGGTCGGCTCGCCCACCGCCGTGCACGACGCCTGGGCGCTGCACCACCGGCTGGTCCGCCGTTCCCTGGAACGCGGCTTCTACCAGGGCTGGGACCTGCACCCGGCCCAGCTGCCGACCCGGTTCGCGGCCACCTACGCGTTTTTCGCCGACGGACGGGACGCGGCCACGACCCGCCTGCGCCGGTACCTCGACCGGCAGTCGGGCGGCATCCTCGACGAGCCCGCCACCGCCCGGGCGCTCGCGGCCTACCTGCTGCGCGGGCTCGACTGCGGCGCCCTCGACGACGTGGGTTTCACCCGGGAGGAGCTGGGCGCCCTGCTCTGAGGGGGACGGTCAGCCGCCCGAGGAGCCGGTGAAGCCACTGAAGTCCGAGCCGCCGCTGCTGGTGCCGCTCGTGCTGCCGCTGCTGCGGCCGACCACGTTGGTCTTCACCGTGCCGTTCTTGACCGTGCCCACCGACGGCAGCTTGAAGGACCGTCGCATCTCGCGGTCACCGGCGGGGAACCCCTCGCCGCCGTCGAGCCGTGTCCCGGGCTTGAGGCCACGGGCATAGGTCGACGAGTGCCACAGGAAGTACGACGAGGTGCTGTCGGGGTCCTTGCAGTGGGCCGCCGCGGTGATCACCCCCTCCTCGTCGGCGCAGTAGAACACCTGGTCGGCGCCTTCGTCCTCCTCCTCCACGTAGTCGTCGCCATCGTCGGAGGACGAGGACGAGGAAGAGGACGACGAGGTGTCGCCGGTGGAGCTGTACGTCGTCGAGTCGGACGGGTAGCCCTTCTCTTCCTGCAGGGTGTTGTCGCAGGCGGCGGTGCCACCGGCGGCGAGGCCGAGGAAAGCCGCGGTCAGGGCCACGTTGCGGGAGGTCATGCGGCGGATCGTCACGCTTGTTCGTGCTCCGTTCGAGGGCCTGCTGCGGTGTGCGCGCATCGTGCCACACGACAGCACCACGCGTGGGGCAGCTTCGCCCGTCGTAGCCGTCCGGCAACGCTGGGCGGTTAGGCTCGGCCCATGGTCGATCTCGTGCTGCGGTCCCGTCGTGCCGTCACCTCCGACGGTGAACGCCCCGCCGCCGTCTCGGTCAGCGGGGGCCGGATCGTCGCTGTGGACGATCACGACGCGGTGGTCGAGGCCGCCGAGGACGTCGACCTGGGTGATGTCGCGCTGCTGCCCGGGCTGGTCGACACCCACGTGCACGTCAACGAGCCCGGGCGTACCGAGTGGGAAGGGTTTGCCTCCGCGACGCGGGCCGCGGCGGCCGGTGGGGTGACAGCCATCGTGGACATGCCGCTCAACAGCCTGCCGCCGACCGTCGACACCGCTGCGCTCGCGGTCAAGCAGGACGCCGCCCGCGGCCGGATCCACGTCGACGTCGGCTTCTGGGGCGGCGCGATCCCCGGCAACGCCCCCGCCCTGCCCGCGCTGCACGCCGCCGGGGTGTACGGCTTCAAGGCCTTCCTCGCGGACTCCGGTGTGCCCGAGTTCCCGCCGCTGAGCCCGGACCAGCTCGCCGAGGCCCTCGCCGCCGTCGACGCCCAGTTCGTCGTGCACGCGGAGGACCCCGACCATCTGCACGCCGCCGCGTCGTCCCCGGCGTACGCGGACTTCCTGGCCTCGCGCCCGCCCGCCGCCGAGCACGCCGCCGTGGCCACCGCGATCGAGGCGGCCCGGACCGCCGGCGCCCGGGTGCACATCCTGCACCTGTCCGCCGCGAGCGCCCTGCCGCTGATCGAGGCAGCCAAGGCCGACGGTCTGCGGGTCACCGCGGAGACGTGCCCGCACTATCTGACGCTGGACGCCGACCAGATCCCGGCGGGAGCGACCGAGTTCAAGTGCTGCCCGCCGATCCGCGACAGCGCGAACGCCGACCAGCTCTGGGCCGCCCTCGCCGCCGGGCTCATCACCTGCGTCGTCAGCGACCACTCGCCCTGCACCCCCGAGCTCAAGCGCCAGGACACCGGCGACTTCGCGGCGGCGTGGGGTGGCATCGCGTCCGTGCAGCTCGGACTGCCGGTCATCTGGACCGCCGCGCGCGCCCGCGGGCACACCCTCGCCCAGGTCGCCGACTGGATGGCCCGGCGGCCCGCCGACCTCGTCGGGCTGACCGCCAAGGGCCGGATCGCGGTCGGCGCCGATGCCGATCTGGTGGCGTTCGACCCGGAGGCGACCTTCACCGTCGATCCGGCGCGGCTGCACCACAAGAACCCCGTCACCCCGTACGCGGGGAAGGTTTTGCACGGCGTGGTGCGCACGACCTGGCTGCGCGGACGGATCGTGACCGGCGACGCCCCCGGCGGCGTCTTCCTGACCCGGGAGGTCTCCTGATGGAAGAGTTCACGTTGCTGCCCGACCTGGCGTCGCGCACGTTCGGTGGCGGGGTGGTGTTCGCCAACGACGAGTTCTTCGCCGCGTCGGACCACCTGGTCGAGCCGGCCGCCCCGGTCTACGCGCCGAAGACCTTCGGGCACAAGGGCCAGGTCTACGACGGCTGGGAGACCCGCCGGCGTCGTCAGGCGGGCCACGACACGGCGATCGTCCGGCTCGGCGCCCCGGGTGTGGTGCACGGCGTCGACATCGACACGGCGTTCTTCACGGGCAACTATCCGCCGCACGCGTCGGTCGACGGCTGCGCGATCGAGGGCTATCCCGACCCGATCCAGCTGGCCGAGGCGCCGTGGGTGCCGCTCGTGCCGCGCTCACCGCTGGTCGGCGACAGCCAGAATCTCTTCACGGTCGACTCCAGCCAGCGGTACACGCACGTGCGGCTCAACATCTACCCGGACGGCGGCGTCGCCCGGCTGCGGGTGCACGGCGAGATCGTGCCCGACCCGCGGCTGCTCCCGAGCGTCTTCGACGTGGCCGCCGCCGAGCACGGCGCCCGGATCGCCGGGTGCAGCAACATGTTCTACGGCCACCCGCACAACATGATCTCGCCCGGTCTGGCGCGCTCGATGGGTGACGGCTGGGAGACCTCCCGCCGCCGCGACGACGGCAACGACTGGGTGCTCGTGCAGCTGGCCGTGCCGTCGGTGATCGAGCTGGCCGAGCTCGACACCAGCCACTTCAAGGGCAACGCCCCCGGCAGTGCCACCCTGCGGGGCATCGACGCCCGGACCGGCCTGCTCGACGACCCGACGGACTGGTTCGACCTGCTCCCGCAGGTGCGGCTCTCCCCGGACACCCGGCACCGTTTCCCGGTCTCGGTCGTGCCGGTGGCCACCCACGTACGCCTCGACATCTTCCCCGACGGCGGCATGGCCCGCCTCCGCCTCCACGGCCGCCCCGACGGCGCCGTCCTCCGAGCCCGCTACGAGGCAGTGACGTAGGGATCCGTCACGGGAGCTCGACCAGCGAGGTGTGATCGTCGGCGGGCAGGTCGCCGCCGGCCACCGCGGTAATGAAGGTCTCCGGCATCGTGAGCAGGCCGGACAGGGTCGTGGCCAGCGCGGTGTCGGCGGCGTCGCGGCCGGTCGCAATGCGGATCAGGCTCTGCCGCGGTGCGAGGCGGGTGGCGTCCCAGACCGTCCAGCGGCCGTCGAGCGCCGCCTCGACCACGAGGTGGAAGTCCATCGGGGACAGGCCGGGGGCGTAGACCGCGGCCACCCGGGCCGGGATGTTCAGCGAACGGCACAGGGTGGCGACGAGGTGGGCGTAGTCGCGGCAGACCCCGCGACCGTCGAGCAGGGTGTCCGCCGCGTCGGTGGACGGGCCGCTGCTGCCGCCCTCGTAGCTCAGGTGCTCGAACACCCAGCTGGTGATCGCGCGGACGGTGGCGGCGGGGTCGCTCTCGTAGCCGAACATCGTGGCCGCGAACCCGGCCATGCGGTCGGAGGGGCAGTAACGGCTCGGCCGCAGCGCGACGATGCGTTCGACCTCGGTGACGTCGGCGGGCACGGGCCGGGTCACGGCCACCTCCGCCGAGTAGGTCACGGTCAGTTTGCCCTTCGGCGCCCGGATGTAGTGCTGGCGGCCGGGCAGCTCCACCGCCTCGACGGTCCGCCCCTCGCAGGAGACCGTGAGGAGCTCCGAGACCGGGTCGGCGGCGGCGATCAGCAGGACGATCTCGGCGGGCTCGGTCACGTCGAAGCCGAGGCTCGAACCGACCTGAGAGTTGTTCACGGCGCCACGGTATCCGGGATCAGATGTCCCCGGTGTTACAGCCGACCGGCTACCGTCCTCGCGTGGGCCGAACCGTGACGCTTGTCCTTGTCGGTGCCTCCGGTACGCCGCTCGGCGCGCTGCCACCGGTCGAGGTCGACCTTCCCTGGTGGCCGGAGGTCGCCGAGGTCGTCGCCGCCGTCCGCTCGCGCTGGGGCCTCGACGTCCAGGTGCTGCGGCTGCTGTCCACCGACCGTCCAGTGCCGCACGGCGGGCACGTGACCTACCTGGCCCAGGTCTTCGAGCCGCCCGGGTTCACCCTCGCGCCCGCCGACGCGGACCTGTCGCCCCAGCCGTTGCGGGCGCCGTACGCCAACCCCGGTGGGCCCGCCGCCTCGGTGGCCTGGGCACGGGAAGCGCTCGGCCGCGACGACGTCACCGCCGTGCAGCAGCGCACCTGGAACCTGTCGATGATCTGGCGTCTCGACGCGGCCGGCGCCCCGGTGGCCTGGCTCAAGCAGGTGCCGCCGATGTTCGCTCACGAGCCGGCCGTCCTGGCGCTGGCCGGCGGCTTCGCGCCCGGTCTGGTGCCGGCCGTGCTCGCGGCGGCCGCCCCCGGCCGGATGCTGCTGGCCCACGTCCCCGGGGAGGACCGCCACGACGCCGGCGAGGAGTTCTGCGCGGCCGTCGCCGAGGACTTCCACCCGCTGCAGGCGCACTTCGCCGGGCGTGTCGACGACCTGCTCGCAGCGGGCGTGCCGGACCGGCAGTCCGAGGCCGACAGGTTCGCCCGGGTCGCCGATCCCTTCCTCGACACCATCGACGGGCTGGGCGAGCTGACGGACGACCTGCCCCGGCGGCTCGCGGCGCTCGAGGAGTGCGGGCTGCCCGCCACGCTGGTGCACGGTGACCTGCACCCGGGCAACGTCCGGGACGACGGCGACACCCGGGTGATCGTCGACTGGGGTGACTCGATCGTCGCGCACCCGGGCTACGACATCCTGCGGCTGGCCGAGGGTCTGCCGGAGCCGCACGGGCTGCTGGCGGCGTGGGCCGCACGCTGGCGCGCGGCGGTGCCCGGCTCCGATCCCGAACGCGCGGTCACGCTGCTCCGGCCGGTCGCGGAGCTGCACGCCGCGGTGATCTACGCGGACTTCCTGGACCGGATCGAGCCGGCGGAACGGCCGTACCACGCGGCCGACGTCCCGGCGCGGCTGAGCGCGGCGGTCACCGCGGCCGTACGGTGGCAGTGTGACTGACCTGCGCCGACGCTACGTGGACCAGATCCGCCGGAACTGGGCCTCGCTCCCGCCGGAGCTGGCGGCAGCCTTCGCCGGGGTGCCGCGGGAGGCGTTTGTCACCGGCGGTTTCCAGCGTCGTGACGGGTCCTGGGCCCGGCCCGGCTCACCCGGTTTTCTCGACGCGGTCTACACCGACGACGTGCTGATCACCAAGGTCGACGGCCGGGTGCCGATCAGCTCGTCCAGCCAGCCGTCCCTGATGGCGATCATGCTGGCGGCCCTGGAGGTGCGATCGGGCGACCGGGTCCTGGAGATCGGCGCCGGCACCGGGTACAACGCCGCGCTGCTCGCCGCGCTCGGCGCCACGGTCACCAGCGTGGACGTGCAGGCCGACGTCGCCGACAAGGCCCGGGCCGCCCTGACCACCGCCGGGATCGACGGTGTGCGGGTCGTCGCCGGTGACGGTTACGCCGGGATGCCGGGCGAGCGTTTCGACCGGGCGATCGTGACCGTCGGCGTCGCCGGGATCTCTCCACAGTGGCTGGTGCAGACCGGTCCCGGCCCGGTCGTGGCGCCCGTCGAGCACGCCGGCACCCACCCCGTCCTCGCCGTGCGGGGCCCGGCCGAGGGTCCCGTCACCGCGACGGCGATCTGCGCCTCCGGCTTCATGAGCGCGTCCGGGCCGCTCACCGCCACCCACGCCCGGTCCCATCCGCACCCGGCACCGTCCGGAGCGGTCGGGGCGGTCACCGAGGTGGCGCCCCGGCGCTGGGCCGAACCGCTGGACTCGCTCGTCTACCGCGACCTCTGGTACGCCGCCGGCGTGTGGAGCGACCGGGCCACCCACGCGGCGCTGCCGGGACGCGACCAGAGTGCGCTGATGCTGCTCGACGAGGCGGGCACCGGTGGTGCGGCGATCCTGCCCGACGGGTGCGTCCTGGCCGGGGGAGTGCACGCTTCCGCGTACGCGGAGCAGGCAGTGGAGATCTTGGACCGCTGGGAGGCGGCGGACCGGCCGCCGATGCAGGCCTGGCGCATCGGCCTGCAGCTGACCGGTGACCCGGACGCCCCGATCTGGGCCCCCGCCACCTGGACGTTGCGCTAACTCCGCAGAAAGGCCAGGACCGCCAGGACGCGACGGTTGGTGTCCTCGGCCGGTGGCAGGTCGAGCTTGGCGAGGATGTTGCCCACGTGTTTGCCGACCGCCGCCTCCGTGACGAAGAGCCGGGCGGCGATCGCCGAGTTCGAGTGGCCCTCGGCGAGAAGTCCCAGCACCTCACGTTCGCGGGCGGACAACGCCGCCAGCGGGTCCCGGGGACGGCGCAGCAGCCGGCGGACCACCTCCGGGTCCACGACCGTGCCGCCGCCCAGGACCGTCCGCAGCGCCGCGACGAAGTCCTCCACGTCGACGACCCGGTCCTTGAGCAGATAACCGACACGCAGGCCGTCGCCGGTGTCGAGCAGCGCCGAGGCGTACTCCTCCTGGACGTACTGGCTCAGCACCACGACCGCCAGACCGGGCTGCTCGCGGCGCAGGGTGACCGCCGCCCGCAGACCCTCGTCGGTGTGATCGGGCGGCATCCGGATGTCGGTGATCACCAGGTCCGGCCGGTGCTCGGCGACGGCCTCCAGCAGGGCGTCGCCGTCGCCGACCGCCGCCACCACCGCAAAACCGAAGCGGGACAGCACACCGACCAGACCCTCACGCAGCAGGACACCGTCCTCCGCGAGGACGACCCGCGTCACCTCCGGCACGGCAGCTCCGCCCGGATCAGCGTCGGGCCGCCGGCCGGGCTGGCCAGCAGCACCCGGCCACCGACCGCGGCCACCCGGTCGGCCAGCCCGGTCAGCCCGGTGCCCAGCGCCGGGTCGGCACCGCCCTGACCGTCGTCACGGACCTCGAGGACCAGCATCCCGGCGGTCTCCGCGATCAGCAGATCGGCGCGGGCCGCGGCGCTGTGCTTGACCACATTGGCCAGTGCCTCGGAGGCCACAAAATAGGCGGTGCCCTCGACGTGCGGCGCCGGACGCTGCACACCGTCGGCCACCGTGATCGTCACCGGCAGCGGCGACCGGGCCGCGAGCTCCCGCAACGCGGCGGGCAGACCCAGATCGGCCAGCGACTGCGGCCGGATGCCGTGGATCAGCTCCCGCAGCACCACCATCAGCTCCTTCGCCTCGTCGTGCGCCTGCGCCAGCGGTGCCGCCGCGGGCGAGTCCTCCGGCACGTCCAGGCGGGCCATGCCGAGTTGCAGCGTAAGGCTGGTGAGCCGGTGCTGGGCACCGTCGTGCAGATCCCGTTCGATGCGCCGGCGTTCGGCCTCGAAGGCGTCGGCCAGCCGGGCCCGGGACTGCGCCACCTCGTGCAGCGCCGTGCCGTCCCGGTCCCCGAGCAGCACACGGGCCGTCGCCGCCTGCCCGGTCGCGATGAACCCGAGCAGATGGAACAGCACCGGGATCAGCAGGATCCCACCGATCGCGAGCGGGATCGCCTGGGCGAACGTGTTCACCGTGAACACGCCGAAAGTCCACTGATCGGTACCGCTGACCGCGAAGATCGGGCTCAGGATCGCGCCGATGTCGATCAGCACGAGCAGGCCGTACGCGCCGTAGACGAGCGGGACGATCAGGCCGAGGAAGATCGCGTAGAGCACCTCGCGCCAGGTCGCGGCCTCGGTGAACCGCACCCGCAACCAGGTCAGCACTTCCGGGGCGACACTGCGGTGCGCCGACCGCACCGGGCGCTGGTCGATCAGCCCCAGGCGGCCGCGTTCGACGGCGGCGAGCGGGATCGCCACCAGCGGGCCGAGCACCGCGAACATCAGCAGGGCGGTCACCATCAGGAACAGCAGCGGCCCGTCGAGCAGCCGGCCGTCGTTGAGCCGCAGACCCGCGGCCAGCCACGGCAGGATCAGCGATCCCACCGCGGCACCCGCCAGACCGGCCAGGGGCCAGGTCGTCAGGACGTAGAGCAGAGCACGCCACGGGCCCGAAGTGAGCAGGTAGCGAGCGTTCCAGGGAGCTTGTTGGGTGGACACAGCGTCACGGTAGTGAGCAGAGCGTGGTCGTTCCCAGCCGTCCACGACTAGTTCCGGGGTATGCCTGGCACTACCACTCGCCGGCCTTGCGGTCCCGCAGCGACCGTCCGTCCGGGTCGTAGATCATGCGATAGGCCGGGATCGCCCAGAACCGCTGCCACCACGGGAGCCGCTCGGTCTCGTGCGGCACGAGCCGGCCCGGTGGCCGCTCTCCCTGCTCCCCGCCGGCATGCCAGTCCCGTACGGCGTCAGCGGACTCGTTGATCACGCGTACGACGTCGGCCGGATCGAGGAGGTCCGTGTCGTCCGTACGGTCGAGGTGCTCCCGCAGCAGCTCCAGTCGCAGGTCACGGGCGTACGTGCGGGCCCGGTCACCCAGGCCGGCGGGGTCCAGCGGCTCCCGGTTGTCCTCGGTGCGATCGAGCACGGCACACGACAGCTCACTGTCGTGCGTCCACGACCGGCGGTTGAAGTTGTCACTGCCCGTGCTCGCCCACACGTCGTCCACGACGCAGACCTTGGCGTGCACGTAGACGGGGTTGCCCGCGTGATTCTCCACGTCGAAGACGTGCACCCGGTCCGGCGCGGCCCGGCGGCACAGGTTGATGGCCTCCTCACGGCCGACCTGGTTGGGCGGCAGCGCAAACCGGCCGTCGACGTCCGGGTGCCGCGGCACGACCGCGATCAGGTGCAGCTCGGGATTGTCGTTCAGGGCGTCGGCGAACAGCTTCGCGACCTCGGTCGACCACAGGTACTGATCCTCGAGGTAGATCAGACTCCGTGCCCGTTTGATGGCCTTCGTGTACCCGCGGGCGATGGTCTGCTCACCCATCTTGGCGAAGCCGTAGGGCGGACGCATCGCCGGGTAGGTCCGCAGCACCTGGATGTCGTGCGGGCCGCACTCCGGCGGGTCCGGCGGCTGCGGCGGCAGCTTGTCGGCGTGCAGGTCGGCGTGCCGCAGCTTGTCCTGCACGGTCGAGATCGGCCCGTGCTGGTCCAGCGGCACCTTGTCCGTCCAGCGCTCCCGGAAACAAAGATCAAGACACCCGACCACCGGGCCGCGCAACGCGAGCTGCACGTCGTGCCACGGCGGATTTTTCCCGTACGCCGAAGCCATCGCGATCGGCTGCGGATCACCGTGATGATCGGCGTCGTCCCGCCGGCTGTGGCACAGGTCGATGCCCCCGGCAAAGGCGATGTCCCGTTCCGGCTCCCCGATGTGCCGGATCACGACCAGTTTCTGGTGATGCGACCCGCCGCGCCGGACCCGCTGGTCGAGGAGCACCTCACCACCCGCGGCGGCGATGTCGTCACCGAGGTTCTGGTTCTCCTCCTTGCTGTAGGCCAGCTTGTCCACGTGTGAACGCCACAGCAGGCCCTTGACCACTACGCCCCGTTTGGCGGCCGACGCGAACAGCTCGGCGATCGTCGGGCCGTCCTCGCGCATCCGCTCGTCCGGGTCGCCGCGCCAGTCGGTGAAGAACAGGTGATCACCGTCACCGAGTTGTTCCACCTCGGTCACCAACCGGTCGAAATATGTTTTTCCGTGAACAAGCGGTTCGACCGTGTTTCCCGGACACCAGGTGGGTATCTGTGAGTCCGGGTTGTCACGCTCGTCCGCGGACAGAAACCAGTCCTCCAGTGACACGGGCAGCCCTTCCGAGGTCGACGAAGCCCTCACGCTATGCCGCTTGGCGGCACAACGCACTCTGACGCAGGTCACCCCGCGAGTAAAGGATCACCCGGATGAGCACCGAACCCCTCACCCCGACCGATGCGTCCGCCTCCTCCGAGCGCGGCCTGTTGATCGCCCTGTTCCTGCTGGTCGTCCTGGGTGTGGGTGCAATGCTCGGTATGTCCTGACCGCCGATACCAATCTGTTGCCGGTAAGTGACAAATTTGGGGCAGCGAGGGGTCGCGCGCCTCATTCATACTCGTCTGCATGACGGGGGATCCGGGTTACAGCAGCGCCATCATCGAGGTCCCGCAGGCCGAGGCCGCCGCCGGCACGACCAAGGTCGTCTGGTCGCCGACCCACGGCCCGCTCAACGTGGTGGTGCCCCCGGGCACGACCGACGGTGCGGTCGTCTGGGTGCAGAGCCCGACGGCCGGCAACGTCGCGGTCACCATCCGGGTGTCGTCGCCGTTCCCCCCGCCGCCGCCCTTCGCCGGTGTGCCGGCCTCCGGACCGCCGGCCGGGGCCTACCCGCCTGGGGCTTATCCGCCTGGGGCTTATCCGCCCGGCGCTTATCCGCCGCCCGGCCAGCCCTTTGGTCCTCCGCCTCCGGCCGCCCCCAGCAACATGCGGCGCAACTCGATCATCGGTGGCGGGCTCGCGGTGCTGCTCGCGCTCGGCTGCTGCGGCGTCGTCCGCGCCTTCACCGGTGGTGACGACGGCGACGACAAGCAGGCCGGCAAGCCCGCCGGTCTCACCTCGACCACCGCGCCGGCCACCACCGGCCCCCTGACCCCCGCGCAGTACGGTCAGGCACTCGCGGCCTCCGACGCCGCCATCGGCAGCACCTTCGGCAAGCTCAACACCGGTGACAGCACCGCCTTCAGCAAAGCCGCACCGGCCGCCGCGAGCACGATCCGCGCCGAGTCCCAGAAACTCCGCGCGGTCGACCCGCCCGACGGCGCCGAGTCGGTGCACGAGCAGCTGATGATCGAACTCGGCAGCATGGGCGACATGATCGAGGACGCCGCCTCGGCCAAACAGGACTGCCCGGCCGCGTCCCCCTGGGCGTCGCTGCTCACGTCCGGCTGGGCTGACGGCATCCGCGAGGACGCCAAGAAGCTCACGGCCGCCGACCCGTCGTACAAGTTCGGCAAGTTCCTCCCGGCCGCCCCGAAGGAAACCAAGCGCCGCCTCAAGAACGGCGCCTTCCTCAAGCGCGCCTCCGGCGGCCCCGGCCACCTCAAAATCAAGAACGGCGCCGACGACACCACGATCAGCCTGGTCCCCACCAAGGGCAAAAAGCCGAAGCCGGTCCTGACGGTCTACGTCCGCGGCGGCAGCTCCTTCACCGCCAAGGGCATCAAGGACGGCACCTACCGCATCTTCACCGCGTCGGGCGAGGACTGGAACGCCGGCAAGAAAGGCTTCACCCGCGACTGCTCGTTCAGCAAGTTCGACGACACGTTCAAGTTCACGACAACGTCGTTCTCGTCCTCCATCTGGACCATCACCCTCACCCCGGTGATCGGCGGCAACGCCTCCACGAGCGACGTCGACCCCAACGCCTTCCCGAAGTAACCGTCGCTCAGGAAACCACCGCAGCCGTGCCGGCCTCGCGAGCATCAAGGAGCTCCTCCCAATGCTCGCGGGCCCACGCACAAGCCTGATCCATCGGCCCGAGCAAACTCCGCCCGAGCGGCGTCAGCGCGTAAAGCCTCTCGTCGCTGCGCTGAACGAGGCCGTCACGCTCGAGGGCCCGCAACGCGTGGGTCAAGGTCTTGGCGGTGATGCCCCGCAAAGGCACGCGCAGCTCCGAGAACCGCCGCGGCCCACCCTCCAGACACCGAATCACCATGCCCGCCCACTTGTCCCCGAACCGAATCGGCGTCAGGTCAGACGGACAGACCGCATCAAACAAGTCCGGATCCAGCGGCGCACGCATTTCCCCACCGTAGCGGCGCGCCCGGTTTCCCCGGAGAAACCTCCCGCGCGGATCCGCTCACAGGTCGGCCCGACCCGCCCGTCCTGGAAGGCGGATGGCGCTCCTGCCTCGCGTTGCGGACCCTTGGGTCGGGTCCAGGCACGGTTGCGAGCCCCTCGCAGAGTCCGACCGACTTCGTCATCCCGGATGGCGTGCCGGATGGTGGTGGTCGGGCTGGTGTTGGCCCGACATCGTTGATGTTGGGCCTTCGGGAGGCTTGGGTAGGCCCGACTTCCTGGAAATCGTCCTGTCTGGGTTTCAGAGTCCTTTCCTGGGTCGGCTGATCTCGGTCGTGCCGGATGGCGTGCTGGGCGTGGTGGTCGGGTTGGTGTTGGCCCGACATCGTTGATGTTGGGCCTTCGGGAGGCTTGGGTAGGGCCGACTTCCTTGAAATCGTCCTGTCTGGGTTTCAGAGTCCTTTCCTGGGTCGGCTGATCTCGGTCGTGCCGGATGGCGTGCTGGGCGTGGTGGTCGGGTTGGTGTTGGCCCGACATCGTTGATGTTGGGGCTTCAGGGGGCCTGCGTAGGCCCGACTTCCTTGAAATCGTCCTGTCTGGGTTTCAGAGTCCTTTCCTGGGTCGGCTGATCTCGGTCGTGCCGGATGCCGTGCCGGATGTGGTGGTCGGGTTGGTGTTGGCCCGACATCGTTGATGTTGGGGCTTCAGGGAGCCTGCGTAGGCCCGACTTCCTTGAAATCGTCCTGTCTGGGTTTCAGAGTCCTTTCCTGGGTCGGCCGATCTCGGTCGTGCCGGATGCCGTGCTGGGCGTGGTGGTCGGGTTGGTGTTGGCCCGACATCGCTGATGTTGGGCCTTCAGGAGGCTTGGGTAGGCCCAACTTCCTTGAAATCGTCCGTCTCGATTGCCGGGCCCACGCGCCGGTGGGCGAAACCGCCCATTTTAGAGTCGTGCCGACGCGGCTACTCGCCTCCGAAGCACCGAGCGGGTTGCTGTGAGTCACCGCTGACTTCGCCCCCGCCGCACTTGGCTGGAGTCCATGTTGGCCATGCCGGTCATCGCCGGCTCCGGCTCCGGCACGAATCTTGGGTGCGCCTTGCGGGAAGTGGGCCGTGCCGCTTGGCTCCCTGCCCTCGGGCTGCGCGGGTGGGAGGGCAAGGAGGCGACCCGGAAGCCGTTGGTGGGGCTGGGTTTCCTGGGGGATACCGGGGTGCGGCATAGCGTCGCCCGCATGAGCAGAATTGCGGTTTTTGGAGCGGGCGGCCGAGCCGGCCAAGCAGCCGTAGCCGAGGCCTTGCAGCGCGGCCACAACGTCACCGCAGTCGTCCGCGAGCCGTCGCGCTATACAGGACCGGCCGAGGCGCGGGTCGTGCAGGGCGACGTTCTACAGGCACAGGCGATTGAGGCAGACGCCGTGATCAGTGCGGTTCACCAGCCAGGCCACGACTTTTTCGTACGGGTCGCCAAGGCTTTGAATCAGCTGGCGGCGACGCGGATCGTGGTGGTCGGGCTGGCTTCGATCCTGCCGACGGCGGACGGGACGTTGCTGATGGACACGGCCGGTTATCCGCAGGAGTACCGGGACTTCTATCTCGCGCATGCCGCCGGGGTGGCCGCGCTCGGCGGCGGGGACTGGGTGGTGGTCAGTCCGGCCGGGGATTTTGATCACGGTGGGCCGCGGTCCGGGCGGTACGCCGTGACCGACGCGGACGCGGCGGGCCGGGTCTCCTATGCCGATCTTGCTGTCGCGTTGCTCGACGAGATCGAGGAGCCGCGGCACCGCCGCGTTCACATCGGGGTCAGCTGGTGTGCGGGAGACGGTCGGCCGGGATGACGCCCAGGCGGCCCTTCTGGTAGTCCTCGAACGCCTGCTGGAGTTCGGCTTTGGTGTTCATGACGAACGGGCCGTACTGCGCGACCGGTTCGCGGATCGGCTTGCCGCCCAGGATGAAGAGCTCCATGGCGGGGATGTTGGAATCCTGGGTGCGGTCGGCGTTGACGCGGATGGTGTCGCCGGCGCCGTGGGCGGCGAGCTGGCCGATCTGGATGGGGCGGGCCTCGGCGCCGACGGTGCCGCGGCCGGCCATGACGTAGACCAGGGCGTTGTAGTCGGGCTGCCACGGCAGGTCGAGCTGCGCGCCCGGCTGCAGGGTGACGTGGGCGAGGTTGATCGGGGTGTGGGTCGAACCGGGACCGGCGTGGCCGGCGATCTCGCCCGCGATGACCCGGATCAGGCTGCCGCCGTCGGGGGTGGTCAGCAGCGACGCCTCGCGGCCGCGGATGTCCTGGTACTTCGGGGCGATCATCTTGGCGACGCGCGGCAGGTTGACCCAGAGCTGGAGGCCGTGGAAGAGGCCGCCGCTGGTGACGAGCTGCTCCGGCGGGGCCTCGATGTGGAGGATGCCGCCGCCCGCGGTCATCCACTGGGTGTCGCCGTTGGTGATCGAGCCGCCGCCACCGTTGGAGTCCTGGTGGTCCATCTGGCCGTCGATCATGTAGGTGACGGTTTCGAAGCCGCGGTGCGGGTGCCACGGGGTGCCCTTGGGCTCGCCCGGCGCGTAGTCGACCTCACCCATCTGGTCCAGGTGGATGAACGGGTCGAGCTCGTTGGTCGGCACGCCCGCGAAGGCACGACGGACGGGGAAGCCCTCACCCTCGTACCCGGTGGGTGCGGTCGTGAGCCGGCGGACGGGCCGGTAGCTGGTGGTGGCGGGGTCGAGCTGCGGCAGGCGCGGCAGGACCAGGACGTCGTCGACGGTGATCGCAGGCATTTTTCTCCCTCAGGCTGTGACGGGCAGCGAGCGCAGTCGCGGCCCCAGGCGCCCGAAGACGCGGGTGACGGTGGCGATCTCGGCGTCGTCGAGGTCGTCGATGAAGAGCTCCCGCACGGTGGCGAGATGCAGGGGTGCGGCGGCGGTCAGCGCGGCCATCCCGGCGTCGGTGAGGACGGCCTCCTGGCCGCGGCCGTCGTCGGAGCAGCTCTGCTTGCGGACCAGGCCCCGCTTGACCATCGAGGCGATCTGGTAGGTGCACCGGCTCGGCGAGAAGACCAGCTGACTGGCCAGCTCGCCCATGCGGACCCGGTGCTCGTGGGCCTCGGAGAGCACCACCATCACGTGGTAATCCGCCATGCTCAGCCCGGTGGCGGCCCGCAGCTCGTCCTCGAGCCGGGTGTGCAGCGCCCAGCTGCTCTCCACAAAAGCTCGCCAGGCGGCCTGCTGGCTGTCACTGAGCGGTTCGGTCATGCCCAGAACCATAACTCTTTCAAAACTGAAATACCAGGGGTACGCCGTAACGGCCGTCACCTGCGCCTGATCAGCAGCAGCAGGGCCAGCAGGGGCAGCGTGATCAGGAAGGCGAGCCGCAGGTCGACGACGTCGGCGAGACGGGCCAGGGCTGCGGGCGCCGCCAGAATGGCCGTACCGGAAGCGAGGGCGCCGAGGGACGCAGCGTGCGCGGCGCTCAGGCGGGGAGTGGCAACCAGGCCGGCCAGGGCCACCGGGTAGAGGGTCGCGACACCCGCACCGGCCACGACCAGGCCGGCGGTCACGGCCGCGGGGTGACCGGCGGCGGCGACCAGCACGGCACCGGCGGCGGTGACGGCGGCGCCGACCGGCACGACCGGGATGCGGCGGATCAGCGCGGGACCGGCCAGGCGGCCCAGCGCCATCCCGATCGGGAAGGCCGTACCGACGACAGCCGCGGTCGCGAGGGCCAGGCCGGCCTCGGCGAGACGGGCGACGGCCCAGATCGTGAAGCAGAACTCCACCGAGACAGCCAGCACCACCCCGGCCCAGCGCCGCGCGACAAGTCCCGGCGCGGGCCGCCCGTGAGCGGAAGGGGGACCGTCTGTGGGGGCTGGCCCGGGCTGCGCCGAGCGGGAACGGGCGGTAGTGGCGGCCAGGTAGAGCAGCGGGGGAACGGCGATCAGCAACGCCAGGCGGCCGCCCACCAGCCCGGTGGCGTCGAGACCGCCGATCGCCGCCGGCGCGAGAACCGACGCGATGCTCGACAGCGCGTTGACCTTGGTGAGCTGAATAGCAGCCTCGGAACCGCTGAGCAACGCGGGCGTCACCAGCACAAAGGCCGCCCCGCCGGCGCCCAGGAGCAGAGCGCCGGTGACCGCGGCCGGCGTGTTCGGGGCCAGGGCGAGCAGGGTGACGCCGAGCGCGACGACCAGGGAGCCGCCGATCAGGGCCGGGCGCGGGCCGCCACGGAGCAGCAGCGGACCGGTCAGGGCCAGGGCGAGCAGGCCGAACCCGAACGTCGCGGGCAGCCAGCCGAGTTGCTCCGGTGCCACCCCCAGGTCGTCGGCGAGCAGGACCAGGCAGGCGCCGAGGCCCGTGATCGCGTACCCGAGGACTGCCTGGGCGATTCCCGCCTGCTGGACCCGGCCGATCATGTCAGGCCGTCAGGAGCCGGTGGAGTTCGGTGAGGTCGGTGATCCGCAGGTCGCCGTCGACGCCCTTGAGTGCCGCGACCTGGGCACCCGCCGCGCGGCCGGCGGTGACGCCGACCTCGGCGTCCTCGACGACCAGGCAGCGGTCCGGGCTGACGCCGAGGAGTTCCGCGCCGCGCAGGTAGCCTTCCGGGTCCGGTTTGCCCACCCGGATGTCGTCGACGGTGACCAGCGCGGGCGCCTCGATGCCGGCGGCGCCGAGCCGGGCCTTGGCCAGGCGAACGTCGGCGCTGGTCACGACCGCCCACGGGAGGCGCAGGTCCGCGAGCAGCTCGTGGGCGCCGGTCGTGGGGACGACGTCGGACAGGTCGTCGTACTGGAGCTCGAGCTGGCGGGCCGCGGCCGTCGTGACCTGGTCCTCGGGCAGGCCGGGGAGGATCAGGCGGACGGTGCGTTCGGCCGGTGCGCCGTGGGCGACCGCGAGCACGGCCCGGGGGTCGGCGCCGAACTCGGTGGCCCAGGTACGCCAGGCTCGTTCGACGGCCGCGTCCGAGTCGACGAGGGTGCCGTCCATGTCGAAGAGCACCGCCTCGATGATGGTCAGGTCCACGTGTCCTCCAATATCCTCGTACCACGAGCATAAGGTGGTGAACCCCCGTCATGGCAAGTCTTCGTCGCCGGGCCGAGGAGGCTCGCTGGCACACCGCGTCGCAGGTGCTGGCCTGGCTGCGGCTGCACCCGGGCGGTACGCGTGCGGCCCTCGCTCAGGATCTGCAGCTCACCAGCGGTCTGGCGACGGAACTCACGGGCCGGATGCGGGCCCTGCGCCTGCTCGCCGAGACCCCCGCGCCGCCGCAGGGGAGGGGACGGCCGACCACCGTGCTCACCGCGCACCCGGACGGCCCGGTGGTGCTTGCCGTCGAGCTGCGCATGGCGGACTGGCGGCACGCGACGGCCGGGCTAGACGGGCGGCTGCACTCCCGGGGCGGCGCCCGGCACGCCTCGCGGGAACCGGAGGCGGTGCTGGCCGAGGTGCGGAAAGCCGTCGAGAACGCCTCGGAGCGGTACGGGGACCGGTTGTGTGCCGTCTCCCTGGCCGTCGCGGGGACAACACACGACGGCCGGCTGGCCCAGTCGGCGACCCTCGGCTGGCGTGACGTCGACCTGACCACGCTGACGTCGGTGCCCCTGCTGCTCGGCAACGACGCGCTGCTCGCCGGGCTGGCCGAGGCGCGCACCGGGGCGGCGGTCGGGGCGGCTGCCGCGTTGCACCTGATGGTCGAGGTCGGCATCGGCGGAGCGTTCACTGTGGACGGACGGCCGTCGGGCGGCGCGCACGGGGCTGCGGGTGAGTACGGGCATCAGCCGTACGGTGACCGGTCCCTGTCCTGTCCCTGCGGAGCGCGCGGCTGCTGGGATCTCGACGTCGACGGTCGCGCCCTCGCCCGTCACCTCGGTGCTGCCGAACCGGCCGATCCACGCGGCTACGCCCGGGAGATCCTCCGGCGCGCCGACCCCGCCGCGCGGCAGGCGCTCGACAAAGTGGCGGCGGCACTCGGTGCCGGCATCGGCGCGCTGGTCAACGTCCACGACCCGGACACCGTCACGCTCGGCGGGCTCGCGGCACCCCTGCGGGCTGCGGCCCCGGAAACGTTTGCGACGACGTACACGTCAGGGTTGATGGCTTTCCGCCGCGGCCGGCCACCGGCGGTGATCGACGCGGCGCACGGCGACGACGGTGCCCTGCAGGGCGCGGCACTGCTGGCCCTCGACCACGTGACGAGCGAGGCGGCGCTGGCGTCCTGGTCCGCCCGTCAGCCGTAGGTGGCGCGCACCACGTCCAGGCTGTCGCCCCAGCTGTCGAGAACGTCTCTGTGGCCGCACCGTTCGGCGAGCCCGCACACGACTTTGAAGAGTGAACCGGGATCAGCGGCAACACGCTCGGGCAGGTCGTCCCACGGTGGTCCGAGCGGGAAATTGTCGAGCTCCCACCGCAGGTACTTGTTGTAGGGCCGCAGCCGTCCGTGCAGCGAGAAGATCGTGGTCAGCAGCCACGAGACGCTTTCCATCTCGTCCAGCCGCGCGGCGACGAGGGCACCCTCACGCCGGCTCTTCGCCGCCCGGTAGAACTGGTTCACCACACCGTCGAGGGCCTCCCGCCCCCACTCCCGCGCCTCGTCGGCGGTCGGCTCCGCCTGCAGCTCGACAAGTTCCGCGATCCGCCCGTCGAGCCGATCGAGCAGCACGCGCGCGCCCCGGAAGGCGTAGCGCTGCCACAGCAGCGAGGTGTCGGCCAGCCCGTCGACCGTGTAGATGATCTCGTCCAGCACTGCGGACCGCCGCGTTTCCCACCGGCCGCGGCTCTCCTCGTCCATCACCACGATCACGTCATGGTCGGAGTGGATCGTCTCGAGTCCGCGCGCGTAGGAACCGGTGAGGACGAGCCCGCGCACCCCGGGATCAGCCGTCGCCCGGGTCACCAGATCGTCGAAGGGATTCACCCGTCAGGACCGGTAGTAGACGCGCAGCTCGATGCCGTCCGCACGCGGATGCCAGCCCAGGTCGTCGACGGCCCGCACCTCGGGCCGGCCGGCGAGCCAGTTCGCCGCCATGCCCAGCACGTCGGCGGGAGTCGCCCCGGTGAAAACCCGCCGCCGCGCCTGATCATCGGTGTTGGCCGGCGCGTGCCGCGGATAGGCCGGCGCCGTCATCATCGGCTCCGGCCCGGTGACCACCGCCGTGGCCCCCACCGCCTTGCCGTCGATCACACCCTGGACGAACCAGTCGTTGATCGTCTCGTCGTGCTCGACACTCCAGCCACTGATAGGCCCGACGTCCGACGCGATCGCGTGCTTCGCATTGTCGAGCGCGGCGTCCAGGGTGGGAAGATCGATGTCCTCGCCGTTGTACTCGACGCGATAATTCATGACCCCTCCAGCATCGAAACAGGCCCGCGAGGTACCCAGAACGCCGGCCGATCATACCCGGCAAAATCCGAGCAAGATCAAGATGCTGTCGTGCCTGGTTGCAGGGTGCTGACCGTCGCTCACGCCGAGACCGGGCACGGTCACCCAATCGCCTGGCGGCTCATGAACGGACGACCGCACCCTGCCAGGTCCGTGCTCGGAACAACCCTCGCGTGGGTGACTTTTCGGGACAATGGCTCGGAAAGCTGCTTGGCTTGCGGTCTGCAAATCAGCTCCCGACCCCCAGGAGTCGACCTTGAAGACATCCCGTTTGGTGAGCCGCATCGCCGTCAGTCTCACCGCCACTGCCGCGCTTGTTCTCGGGACTGCCGGAGCTGCCGCAGCGGGCTCGGTGACGATCGGAGGCTGTGCCGTTGTCACGCCGACCAAGGGCTGGGTGACGCAGACGGTCTACGTCGAGAACTACTGCGGCGCCGACCGGAGCTTCCGGGTCATCAGCGTCGGCCCGCAGCTCGGCTTCCGGTGCTTCACCGTCGCTTCCGGTCAGCGTGGCGGCTGGAAGTTCCCGACGTCCAAGAAGTATCTCTGGACCGAGTTCTGCTGACGGTCAGGCCGCCTGTTCCTGCAGGGAACGGGTCACGTCCTCCTTCAGGCGGTCGAGGTCGACGTCCGCTTCGACCAGGATCTGGACCGCGAGGCCGTTTCCCTCGCGGATGATGCCCAGCATGATGTGCTCCGGCGCGATGAAGTTGTGCTTGAGCCGGAGCGCCTCGCGCAGGGACAGCTCGAGGATCTTCTTGCTGCGGTTCGAGAACGGCGTGTGACCCGTACGCGCGGAGAAGCGTGCGAGCAGCCCCCGGCGTTGCGGTGTGGCCTTCGGGGGCAGGCGCAGCGCCCCGGGACCGAAGTTCTCCTCGATCGCCCGGCGGACGGCGTCGAGGTCGATGCCGATGGCCTTGAGTGCGGCCGCGTCCTCCGCGTCGGCCTCGGCACGCTCGTCGACGTACGGCGTGGCCGGCCCGACGCGGCGGACGACCTCGGCACGGACGTAGGCGGCGTCGACGTCGTGCAGGGCCGGCGCGTTCGCCACCGGGCCGGTCGGGTCGGCCAGCAGGGCGAGCAGGAGGTGCTCGGTGCCGATGGGTTTCTGGTGGAGCTCGCGGGCTTCTTCCTGGGCGCGGATGACGGCGTCGCGCGCTGCGTGGGTGAATCGTTCGAACATGGTCAGCCCTCCCGTGGGTCCTGCATCGGCACGCGACCGGCGTGCTTCTTGTGAACGCCCTGGCGGGTCACCTCGAGGGCGTCCGCGATCTCCTGCCAGGACCAGCCCTTGCGGCGGGCGTTGGCCACCTGGAGGTGCTCGAGGCCCTCGAGGAGGCGGCGCAGCGCCACGACCGCGCGCAGGCCGACCCGTGGATCGGCGCTGCCCGCGGCGGCGGCGAGATCGGTTGCTTCGGTCATGCTGTCAACTTACGTTGACACTCCGAGGCTGTCAACCAAAGTTGACATGCAAAAAGGCGCCGGACCGAGGTCCGACGCCTTTCCTGCTCTATGGGGTCTTACTGGCCGCGCCCGGTCTTCTCCTGGAGCTCGTCGATGCGCTGCGACGCCTCGGCCTTGCTCAGCTCCTCCGGCACTTCCTCGTGGGCCTCGGAGGCCAGAGTGTGCAGGTACGACTGCTGCGCGCCCGTGGCCGGCTCGTCGCCGGTGGTCCAGTCGGCCGGGTCCTTGATGGTGTTGGACGCCGGTTCCTGCTCGTTGGTCGCCATGGCGGTGCCTCCTCGATTATTCGAACAGGCGTATGACTACCCCCCGAACGTCAACTCCATGCCTGCCGCAGGGGTGAACGACATGCTGAGTTCGACCGGCAGCGCCGCCGGGGCCGCGACCGCGAACGGGACACCCCACGGGTCGAGCAGCTCGGCGTAGCTGCCGAAGCCCATGTCCGTCGGTCCGGCGATGACACCGCCACCGAGGCTGCGGCACGTGCTGATCGTCTCGGCGCAGTCCGCGACCTGGAACGCCGCGCGCCACCAGTTGCCGCCGCGGCTCGGCGCCAGGCCGGCCATGGCGTCGTGAGCAGTGGTGATCCACTCGCCGCGGGTGCCGTCGCTGCCGTACTCGTCGCGCAGCAGCCAGCCGAAGGCGCGCCCGTAGAAGGAGGCCGCGGCGACAGCGTCGTCGGTGAGCAGCTCCGGGAAGGTCATCGTGCCGGGCTCGCCGCCGATCTGGGCGCCGGTGAAGCCGTCGCTCTCCCAGAGGCCGAGCAGGGCACCGGCCGGGTCGGCGATCAGGGCGGACCGTCCGCCGCGCGCGTCGGCGGGTGCGCTGACCAGCCGGCCACCGGCCTCGTGGACGCGGGTGATCGACGATTCGAGGTTGTGCTCGGTGAGATAGGTGAGCCAGCCGGCGGGGCGTCCGGGGCGGGCCCGGGTCAGGCCGGCCGCGGCGCGACCGCCGAGTTTGAATCTGTCACCGGCCGGTTCCCAGCCGAAGAGACCCGCATAAAAATCTGCCGCTCGCGCGGGATCCGCACTCGCCAGTTCGACCCAGCAGGGGGTCGCCGGCGCAAAGCCCCGAATTCGCATCGGCCGCACCTTTCCTGTCGTTCCATCGTGGAATCTCGGCCTGGGGGGAGGTGCCGATCACCTTACAGCCATGAATACGCTCTGCCACTACACCCGGGTTCAATGTCCTAAATAAACTACGAGTTCGCGGGTCAGAGATTACGCACAGTTGCGGCGATTACTGAGCGTGGCGCTCCTCGGGGGTGCGCGACCGCTCGTTGGACCTATCCAAAAGCCGCATCACCGGCGTCACCGCAACGCCGTGCAACACCACGCTCACGACGACGACAAAGGCGACTGTCGCCCATACGACATCCACATTCGGAAACGTCGCGTGGCTCACCGCGTACGCGAGGTAATAAAACGATCCGATGCCCCGGATGCCGAATGTGGCGATGACCCAGTGCTCGGCGGTGCGGCCCGGTGCGCCGCGCAGCGACAGGAATCCGGTCAACGGCCGGATCACCAGGATCAGCGCGAGGCCGGCGAGGGCGGCGGGCCACGTCAGCGGCTCCAGCAGACCGCTGACCACGGCTCCACCCAGGAGCAGGAGCAGCAGTACGGTGAGCAGCCGCTCGATCTGCTCGGCGAAGTCGTGCAGGACCTGGTGGTACTCGTGCGACCGCTGCGCCGACCGGATGCCCCGCGCGGCGATGAACACGGCGAGGAAACCGTAGCCACCGGCCACCTCGACCAGCCCGTACGCCAGGAACGTCGCAGCGAGGGCGAGGAATCCCTCGGCGTGGTGGGCCAGGCGCAGCTTCCGGTTAGGCGCCTGGAAGAACAGCTTGCCGAGAAGCTTGCCGATGATCAGGCCGCCGACCACGCCGACGACACCCTTGTAGAGCACGTCCTTCAGGACCCACTCGCCGAGCCAGCTCTCGTTGCTCACCGCGGCCAGGGCCATGGCGATCGCGGCGTAGACGAACGGGAACGCCAGCCCGTCGTTGAGCCCGGCCTCCGAGGTCAGCGCGAACCGCACCTCGTCCTCGGAGTCCTCCTCGTCGGTGGGCTCACCGACCTGGACGTCCGAGGCGAGCACCGGGTCGGTCGGGGCGAGGGCGGCGCCGAGCAGCAGCGCGGCCGCCGGGACGAGACCGGCCCACCACCAGCCGAGCAGGGCGACCGCGCCGATGGTGACCGGCATGGCGATCGCCAGCAGGCGCCACGTCGACATCCAGCGGCGGCCGGTCAGCGGACGGTCGATCTTCAGACCGGCGCCCATCAGGGCGACGATCACGCACACCTCGGTCAGATGCTCGGTCAGCATCGGGTGCGCGCGGGGGTCGGGGTCCGGCAGACCCAGCGGAAGGGCGAAGACGAGCATCCCCAGCGCGAGGAAGACGATCGGCATGGACAGGGGTCGGCGTTCGAGGACCCGCGGCAGGATTCCGGCCAGCAGGGCGCCCACACCGAACAGGGCAAAAAGAAGGTCGGGCAGCTGCACGGCGAGAGACTGCCCATCGACCGGTCAAAACATGCCGCCGGGCGCGTGATTGTCGGCCGGCCGCCCGGGTACGCGTCGGGAATGACCAACCATCCCCGGGTCGCGATCGTGACCGGTTCCGAGTCCGGCATCGGCCGGGCAGTGGCGGTCGCGCTCGCCGCCGACGGCTACGACGTGGGCATCACCCGGTACCGGGACGCGGAGTACGCCGAACGCACCGCCGACGAGGTCCGCAAGCTGGGCCGCCGCGCCGAGATCCGCGGACTCGACCTGACCCGGCTGCCACAGGCGGCCGACGTCGTCGACGAATTGGCCGACGCGCTCGGCGGCCTCGGTGTGCTGGTCAACTGTGCCGGCGCCGGTCAGTCGAGCCGGTTCCTCGAGACCGGCTGGCAGGAGTGGCGCGAGGTGCTCGCCGTCGACCTGGACGGGCCGTTCCTGCTGTCTCAGCGGGCCGCGCAGCGTTTGGTGGCCGCCGGTCGCGGCGGCCGGATCATCAACATCACCAGCGTGCACGAGACCGCACCGCGGGTCGGCGCGGGCGCGTACTGCGCGGCCAAGGGCGGTCTGGGCATGCTCACCCGGGTGATGGCGCAGGAGCTGGGCGAACACGGCATCACCGTCAACGCCGTCGCGCCCGGCGAGATCGCCACCGCGATGACCGGTCAGGAGGACGCCGACCCCACCGCCGTCAGCCGCCCCGGCGTGCCCCTGGGCCGGCCCGGCGACGCCCGGGAAGTCGCGGCGGTGGTGGCGTTCCTGGCCTCCCCGGCGGCGTCCTACGTGACCGGGGCGTCCTGGCCCGTCGACGGCGGCATGCTCCTGATGGGCCCGCAGGCCGGCTCCCACCTGACCAGCGACGACTGGCGCCGGCCCTGACTCAGCGCGGCGGGATGAGCATCTCGAACCAGACCGTGGAGCCGCGCACGGTCGGGTCGGTGCCCCACGTGTCGCTCAATTCCTCGATCAGGCCCAGCCCGCGACCACGGCTGCTCAGCGTGTCGGTGCGGGCCCGGGTGACGCTTCCCCGCGTACCCGTGTCGGCCACCGACACGAGCAGGCGCTCAGCACTGAGATCGATGTGCACCTGGGCCGGGGTGCCCGCGTGCAGCAGGGCATTGGTGGTGAGCTCGCTCGTGCACAGGATGGCCGCGCCGATCACCGGCTCGGGCACCGACCAGTCGCGCAGGCGGGACGTCATCCACTGACGCACCCGGCTCGGACCGGTCGGCTCGGCCGGCACCAGCATCGTCGCCGAACGGCTCAGGGCGATCGCCCGTTCCACGGCGAGCACGGCCACGTCGTCGTCGGTGCGACCGGCCACGGCCTGCGTGGCCAGTGCGCACAGATTGCGGGGGTCTCCGCTGTTCGCGGCTCCGGCCGCGGCCACCAGATCGGCGAGACCGTCGCTCAGCGGACGGTCGCGGCGCTCGACCACACCGTCACTGAACATCAGGATCGAGTCGCCCGGCTCCAGCCGCAGGGTCGTCGTCCGCCAGTGCCCGCCGAGACCCAGCGGCGCACCCGGCGGCACCGGGACGAGCTCGGCGCTGGCCGCACCCCCGTGCGGGTCGGCACGCCTCAGCACGGGCGGCGGATGACCGGCGCTCGCCAGCGTGATCGAACCGTCCGACGGATCGAGCACCCCGTAGACGACGGTCACGAAGATCTCCTCGTTGCGCGACTCCGCACCCAGCGACTCGACCAGACGGTCCAGGCCCGCGAGCACAACGCCGGGCGCCGAATCGGTCAGAGCCAAGGCCCGCAGCGCCGCCCGCACCTGACCCATGACGGCGGCAGCCCGCACATCGTGCCCGGCCACGTCACCCAGCACCATCGCCAGCCGCCCGTCGGACAACTCGAACGCGTCGTAGAAGTCGCCACCGGCCGCGTTGCCGTCGACACCGACGTCGTACCGGGCCGCGATCCGGAACCTGTCCAGCTCCGGCAGATGCTCGGGCAACATGCTGCGCTGCAACAACTGGGCCGTACCGTGCTGCGCCTCGAACCGGCGCGCCCGCTCGGCGGCCTGCGCCACCAGCTCGGCGGCCGCATAGAGCAACGCACGCTCGGCGGGCAACCACGTGTGCGCGGTGCGGAACCCCATCGTCAGCGCACCGGCCAGCGACGCCGTCCGCAACGGCATCGCCGCCAGGGCACGGATCCGCCGCTCGTGCCGATCGGTCGCGATCTTCGCCAGCGGTGAACCATCCGGCTGGAACGACGGCCGCCCGGTCTGCGCAGCGGTGACCAGCGGCGACCCGGGATCGGCGCCGATCCTCTTCCACAACGGAGGCAGCCGCTCGTCGGCCTCATCCATCATCTCGCCACGGATGCGCCGCACATAACGGAACTCAGCCCCGTCGTCCACCGCAAAAACACAATGATCAACATCAAAGGAGCTCATCGCGTACGCCAGCACGACCCGCGCCACGTCATCGATCGTCAACGCCGAGGCCAGCTTCGACGTGAGATCACCCAAGCTCTGCAACCGCCGCGTGACCTGCGTCGTCTCGGCGGCCACGGTCAGCACCCCGACCACGGTCCCGTGCACGTCCCGAACCACCGAATGACCCCGCGTGAACGACGCCTGCTCGAACTGACCCGCCGAACCCCGCGCCACCGCGATCTGCGTCTCGGCCTCGAGAAAAGGCTGCCCGGTGCGATAGACGTCCTCAACGACGCCACCGACCCCAGGCGCATGCCACAACTCACCGAAAACCTCAGCGGCAGGCCGGCCCAGCGCCGCCGGATGCCGGGCGCCGAGCACCTCCGCATAAGCGTCGTTGTAGACCAGCACGTGATCGTCGCCGTAAGCCAGCGCCATCGGCACCGGCGAAGCCAGCAACACCTCAACCGTCGCCCGGACCATCGGATCCCAAGCCTCCGCCGGCCCCAACGACGTCGACTCCCACGAATGAATCCGCACACGCTGGGCACAACTCAGGGCAGGCTCCGGCGGCACGCCGGTCTGATTGGGCAGCGTGGTCATCGCGGAAGGGCTCCCCATGCCGACCATGAGATGAGCGTAGCCCGCCTCCGCCGTTCGGACGATGGGGGCACCATACGGACGTCCGATTATGCCCGGTACGCCCAGGTGAGATGGGTGTGCCCGTTCCGCACAATCTCACAATGCGTGATTCGGTGCTGGGTGGTCCGCCAACTCTGCGTCGGCCTTGGCCCCGGAAGGCTCTGACCCGACCGCCTTGGATTAGCCGCTGGGTGCTGGGAGCTGCTGCGATCCGGGCGCATGCCGCTGTCTGTCGCGGCCGTTCGGGTCGACGCACCCGCCACTCTCCGCGAGGCCGGTGTCGTCACTCGGCTGGCGGGCGGTGTCGCACATTCGACAACGATTTGGCTCGGCCGCCCGCCTATCGCGTCCATCGCTCATCGCGTCCGCTGCCTGCCGCTCTCGCCACATCCGCTGCCCGCCATGCCGTCGCGTGTACCGCGCCCGTCGCTGCCCGTGCGCCCGCTGCCTGCCGCGCCGCCGCGCCGCCGCCCTCCGCCTGCCGCGCCGCCGCGCCGCCGCCCTCCGCGCCCGCCACGTGCTGCGTGCCGCGCCGCCACGTGCTGCGTGCCGTGCCTGCCGCGCCCGCCACGTGCTGCGTGCCGCACCTGCCGCGTGCCGCGCCTGCACCGAGCCGCCGGCGCCAAGCCGCCCCGCTGCAGGGGTGCGGGCTGGGGGTCGACGCCGCCGGTTCTGCGATGCCGGTTGGTAAGTGTTTACTCACCGGCCGAGTGCCCTCAAAGCGCGACGATCCGCATGTCGGCCTTTGCGCGCAAGCGCGCCCAGTTGGTGAGCGTTTACTAACCGGCGAGCTTGCGCTGAGCTGGGGTTGCGGACCCCGGGGTGCAGGCGGGTGGTGAGCGTTTACTAACCCGGACCTAGGGCGAGGCACGCAGAGCCCGGCGTCAGCAGCCCGGTCAGCGTTACCAACCGGCGGGCCCGCGGCGGCCGGGGCGAGGGCAGCCGGTGCTGGCGCGGATCGAGGCGGCGGCGGCGCGGGGCCTGCGGTTGGTAAGCGTTTACTAACCGGCAGGCCCGCGGCAGGGCGGGCCCGGACAGCGCGGCGCCGGCGATTCGAGAGCGCTACAACCTTCAAGCCGGCGGCGGGGCGCGGGGCAAGGGGTGCCCACGGCCAGTGGACTTTCACGAACCCTGGCCGGATCGGGCCCGCGCAGAGCCCGACGGTTGTGGTCGGTGAGCGTTTACTAACCGGCGACCTCCGGGGAAGCGCGAAAAGTGAGCGCCCGCGGTTGGTGAGCGTTTACTAACCGGTAAGCCTGGGCCGGGCGAGGGCGCACAGGGCGCCGCGCTCGCGGTTTGGCGAACGCCTACCGGCCGGCAAGCCCGGAACGGAGAGCTGCCCGATTGCGGTTAGTGAGCGTTTACTGACCGGCTGGTCAGCGAGGGCAACTAAGACCGGCCAGAGGGCCGCCGCCGAGCCCCGCAAGTCTGCGATTAGGGCGTGGGCCACTTAAGGTCAGCGCAGGCGGGCATCGATGCCGGTGCCCAGCGGGCTGAGGGAGAGTGGATGACCGGCGCCGATCTGAGCGATGCGTTGAGCGACATGTGGCGTTCCGTGTTGTTGTTCGTGCCGGCGGCGTTGGCGTTCATCGCCATTCTGGTCATCGGTTATGTGCTGGCGAGGCTGGTGCGGACCGTGGTCGGGAAGACGTTGCGGCGGGTCGGGTTTGATCGGGCGATCGAGCGGGGGCCGGTCGGCCGGGCGCTCGGTGGGCGGGTCGAGCCCAGCGATCTGTGCGCGAAGATTGCGTTCTATGCGGTGCTGCTTTTTGCGTTGCAGCTGGCGTTCGGCATCTGGGGGCCCAATGCCGTCAGTGACCTGCTCACGGCGCTGGTTGCCTGGCTGCCGCGGGCGTTCGTGGCGATCGTCATCATTGTGGTTGCCGCTGGTATCGGTGGGGCTGTCCGCGATCTGATCGGGAGTGCGCTGGGCGGGCTGGCTTACGGGCGGGTGCTGGCGCAGGCGGCTTACTGGTTGATCGTGGGTCTGGGGATCATCGCAGCGCTGGAGCAGGTGCAGATTGCGACCGCTGTGACGCAGCCGGTGCTCATTGCGGTGCTGGCGACCGTGGCGGGTGTGCTGATCGTCGGGGTCGGCGGTGGACTGATCCGGCCGATGCAGCAGCGCTGGGAGTTGTGGCTGGTGCGGGCGAGTGCCGAGTCGGCGGCGATTCGGGAGCATGCCCGGAGTTACAACGAGGAGCGGGCGCGGCTGGCTGCTGAGCTGAAAGCTGCCGAGGAGAAGGCCGCGGCGGAGAAGAAGGCCGCTGAGGAGCGGGCTGCTGCCGAGAAGAAGGCCGCCGAGGAGAAGGCTGCAGCGGAGAAGAGGGCCGCTGAGGAGAAGGCCGCGGCCGAGAGGAAAGCCGCCGAGGAACAGGCCGCGGCACGGGCTGCCGAAGAGGCGCGACTCGCCGAGCAGGCTCGGATCGCTGAGGCTGAGCGTGTTGCCCGGGAGACAGCCCTGGCCGAAGCCCGGCGCATCGAAGCCGACCAGGCAGCAGAAGCCCAGCGCCAGGCAGCAGAAGCCCAGCGCCAAGCAGAAGAGGCCGAGCGGCAGGCGGCGGAAGCCCAGCGCGCGGTGGAGGCCGAGCACGAGGCGGCAGCCGAGAAAACGCAGGTCATCCCGGTGCAGCGGCGCGGCGACGAGGACGACCGGCCGCACCCCGTGCCCGGTTTTGGTGGCCCCGACCCGGCGGACACCACCACCCGGCTTCCCGTGGGGCTGGCGGGCGACGACTCGGACACCACGGAGACGATTTCTCAGAGTGAGCACCGGCGGGTGCTGCCGCAGCCGGATGAGGCGGCCGACGACGAGCGCACCCAGGTGATCCGACGGCCCAAGGACGAGTAGGGCGATCAAGTGAAAGGGGCCGGTACCGGGAGAGATCCCGGTACCGGCCCCGAATGGTCGGTCAGCGTGGAGTGATGCTCAGCGGCTCTCGGGCAGCGTGCGCGCCAGGGAGCAGACCGCCAGGAGGCGGTTGAGGACCCAGTCGTTGCCGGTCCAGTCGATCGTGTCGGCCGGCGGGCGCCAGCCGTGCTTGAAGGCCGCGTCGCGGACGCCTTCGGCGTACGCGGCGAGGATGACTGCCGTCAGGGGGCGGACGTCCGTCGACAGGCTGTCGCGGATGCCGGCGGCGTGCTGGTCGACGACGGCGAGCAGTCCGGGGGACTGGCTCACGGCTTCGAGGCCGGTGGCGCCGACGGACGACATCAGCTCCTCGAGGCAGGCGTGGGCGGAACGCAGGGCAGCACGGGCGGCAGCGCCGCTGAACAGGCCATTCATGAGAAGAAACGTTAGGGAGGCCGGGGTAGCCAACGGTTCGCCGGATCGGTGCAGCTCGGTTGAACTCGATTTTTTCGGGGAAGCCTGAACCGGACACCGAGGAGGCGGAAGTGACACACGACGGACCGGACAGCGCCCACCGGCGGCCGGCCGGGCTGGACGACACCACGGTCGAGGCGCTCGGCAAGCTCAGCGAGGCCCTCGAGGTCGTCGAGCGGGTCCGCGGGCACCTGTACTCGGTGCATCAGCTGACCGGTGAGGCCGACTTCAAGCTCGACGAGGCCGTGGAGCTGCTCACGAAGGCCGGGCACACCGAACTCGCCGGGCGGATCTCCACCGAGCTGATCGGCCGGAACGTCGTGCCGGGGCACTGGACGTTCCAGCTGGTCGAGGAGTTCGACGACGGCTACTGGTCCGACTTCCGCGGCATCGAGAAGGACGCCCGCGACCAGCTGGCCGGTGGCAGACGTCATCTCTACGAGGCCGAGCTCAAGGAACGGCGTCGCACCCACGGGCGGGCGGGCCACGAGGCCCGCTGAGGTTATTCGGCGGGTTCCGCCACCTCGGGGCGGCGGCGCTGGGCGTCGTCCGCGAGGATCACCGTGGCGACGAGGAGAGCGACGACCACCGCGAAGAGCCACGAGGCGTCGTCGACGAGCCGGGCCGCGGCGGGAGCCTGGAAGGCGGCGAGCAGAAAACCCACCCAGGCGATGCGGCGCTGACGCTCGGACAGAAAACCGGCAGAACGCATTCGGACAGTCTTACCGGAAATGGGTGCATCGCCGTCACCCTTTCGGCCGATCCCGGGTTGTCCGATGGTGCCCACTGCGCAGCGTTGTCGTCGCTCCACCGCCGGTACGCGACCCCTGTTGCTGCTGGTCGCGGCTCTTTTTATGGGCTTTTGGACGGCCGGCTGCTCGTCGGCGACCACGCTGGGTGCGCGGCAGATGCCTGCGAGCGACGAGCCGCAGGAGCATGTTCTGGCGGGCGCCCTGCACGGCCGGACGGGTGCCTTCCTGATCGTCCGGGACTCCGCGTCCCGGGTCGAGGTGCGTCTCGCGGACCTGCCGGGCCTGCTCTACCGGATCAGCACCCCGGCCGATTCCGGCCTCGCTCCCGCCGTCACCGGTACGCAGGGAAGGGTCCGTCTCGGGCTGCGACCGACCGGCGGTGACGGCCCCGACACGGTGGAGATCCTGCTCAACCGCGCGGTCCGCTGGGACATCCGGCTGCCCGCGGGGGCGGGGGAACAGCACCTGGATCTCGCCGACGGGCGGATCCGGCGGCTCGAGCTCGGCTCGGGAACCGGTCTGGTGAGCATGCGGCTACCGCCGCCGCGAGGGACAGTCGGGATCAAACTTGCTGGTGGGGTGGGGGAGATCGCGGTGGCGATGCCGCCGCAGACGGCTCTGCGCTTCCACCTGCGCGGCGGCGCCGACCTTGTCGCGGTGCCGTGGGCGGGCCGGGAACGCGCGACGGCCGGGGCGATGATCGCCCCGGCCGGCTGGAGTGCGGCCCGCAACAGGTACGCGGTCGACGTGGAAGCCGAGGTCGGAACGGTGACTGTCGGGGGCTGACGCGTACGCGTACGGAAAAGATCTAACCGCGACCGGTGGTGCCGGGCCGGGCCTCGCGGTCGGGGTCGGTGTTGCCACGCTCGGTGGTCACGTGGGCGTCGTGCCCGAAGGCCTGCTCCTCGCCCGCGTCGTTGCCGGTCGGGTCGCCCTGGCCGTCGTTGTCCCAGGTGGCCATGGCCTCGCTGAGGTCGGCGACCGAAAGCTTGTCTTCATCGCGCCACACGCCGTCGTCAGTCATGACCAACCGATTACCCGGGTCGCGGACGGCAAAACGGCCGCCGGATCACCGGCGGCCGTTCGAGGCGTGTGTCACGCTCCGGGGCGGTCGACCTGCCCGCGCCAGGCGCCGGTCTCGACGCCGCCGCGACCCTCGATGTACTCCTTGAACCGCTTCATGTCGCCCTTGACCTGACGGTCGAGGAAGCCGAGCTTGTCGCCGGCCGTCTCCGCGACGCCCTGCGGTTCGAAGTCCATCTGGCAGGTCACGCGCGTGGTGGTGTCGTCGAGACGGTGGAACGTCACGACGCCGGCCTGCTTGCTGCCCTCGATGGAGGTCCAGGCCACCCGCTCGTCCGGGAGCTGCTCGGTGATCTTGGCGTCGAACTCACGCTTCACACCGTCGATGTTCGTCTTCCAGTGTGTCGTGGTGGCGTCGAGCTGCTTGATCTCGGTCACGCCGCCCATGAAGTGAGGAAACTCCTCGAACTGGGTCCACTGGTTGTACGCCGTGCTTACCGGGACGTTGACATCAACGGACTCGGTGACTGTACTCACGGTGTTTCCCTTCCTGAAGGTGTTGCCCCGCCTTGCGTCTTCAGTGGTGCCCGCCGATCCGGGCGCTAAACCGACTGGTCGTCGTCGGGCTCCTCACGGACCGGCAGCGGCGGGTCCGGGTCCTCGCCCGCCTGCAACTGCCGGCCGCGCTGCACCTCGGCGTTGATCTCCACGCCGAGCATCAGCGCGGAGTTGGCCAGGTACATCCAGACCAGGAACGCGATGACCGCGCCGAGGCTGCCGTAGGTCTTGTCGTAGGAGGCGAAGTTGGCGACGTAGAGCCCGAAGCCGAACGAGGCGAGGGCCCAGACGAGCAGGGCGACAAAACCGCCGAGGGTGATCCAGCGGAACCGCGGCTGCTTCACGTTCGGGGCGATCCAGAACAGCAGCGACAGCAGCAGCATCAGGATCAGCACGAGCACCGGCCAGCGGCCGATCGACCAGGCGAGCCGGGCGGTGTCACCGGCGTGCAGCGCGTTGCCGACGGCGTCGACCAGCGGGCCGCTGATCACCAGGCCGGCGGCCACCGCGGCCATCAGCAGCAGGGCGACCGCGCTCACCAGGATCTGCAAGGGGCGCAACTTCCAGAACGGACGCCCTTCGCGTACGCCGTAGACGCGGTTCGAGGCGCGCGTGAAAACACCGACGAAGTTGGACGCCGACCACAGGGCGCCGAGGAGACCGAAGCTCAGCAGCACCTTGGCCGAGCTCTGCTGCACGATGATCGCGTCGAGCACCGAGGTGAGGTTCTCGTCGGCCACCACCGACCCAGCACCAAGATCCTTGAGTATGCCGATGACGGTGTCGACGGCTGTCCGCCCGTCCGTCACGAGGTTCACCAGCGCGACAACAACGATCCCGACGGGGAAGATGGCCAGGACGGCGTTGTAGGTCAGGGCGGCCGCCAGGTCACCGCAGTCGTCGTCGAGGAAACCCTTCCCGCTCCGCCACAGCACGCCGCGCCAGGTGGACCAGTGCAATTGCCGGACGCGGCTCGGCACCGCGGTCGTGGCGGCTGTCATGTCGCTCCCTTTGTCACGCAGTGCGCAGTGCCACTACCCGCGGCGTGTTTGCGACAAACTCGGCAGGGTAGGGCCGAGCGCGACGAGAGGTGGCTGGTCACGGTGGAACGTGCGGATGCGATTGTCATCGGGGCCGGGCACAACGGCCTGGTCGCGGCGAACCTGCTGGCGGACGCGGGCTGGAGCGTGGAGGTCCTCGAGGCCACCCCGCAGCCCGGCGGTGCGGTCCGGTCCGGTTATGTCACGGCGCCGGGCTATCTGAGCGACCTGTTCAGCTCGTTCTATCCGCTGGGCTACGCCTCGCCGGTGATGAAGAACCTGGAGCTGCAGGACCAGGGCCTGGCCTGGACCCACTCCCCGGACGTGCTGACCCATCTGCTCCCGGACGGCCGTGCCGCCACGATCAACCGCGACCTCGAGACGACGATGGCGTCGATGGAACAGTTCGCGCCCGGCGACGGCGAACGCTGGCGCCACGCGTACGACGACTGGAGCAGCGTCTCCCCGCACATGCTCAAGGTGCTTTTCCAGCCGTTCCCCCCGGTACGCTCCGGCCTCGGCCTGGCCCGTCAGCTCCGCGTGGCGGGCTCCCTGCGGCTGGCCCGCCGCCTGGTCCTCTCTGTCCGCGAGCTCGGCTCGGAGCTGTTCGAGGGTGAAGGCGCGAAGCTGGCGCTCGCCGGGTGCACCCTGCACACCGACCTGTCCCCGGAAGAAGCCGGCGGCGGTGTCTACGGCTGGCTGCTGGCGATGCTCGGCCAGGAGTACGGCTGGCCGGTCCCGGTCGGCGGCGCCCAGCAGATCACCGCCGCCCTCGTCCGCCGTCTCGAGGAGCGCGGCGGCCGGATCACCTACGACACCCCGGTGTCGCGCATCCTGGTCGCCCAGGGCAAGGCCATGGGCGTACGCACAGCCGACGGCCGCAACTGGCGCGCCCGCCGCGCGGTGCTGGCGGACATCCCGGCCCCCACGCTGTACCTCGACCTCGTCGGTGAACGCTGGCTCCCGTCCCGCTTCACCGAGGACCTCGAGTTCTTCCGCTGGGACGGCGCCACGGTCAAGGTCGACTGGGCGGTCAACGGCAAGATCCCCTGGAAGAACCCGGCCGCCGCGACCGCCGGAACGGTCCATCTGGGCGCCGACCTCAACGGCCTCACCCGGTACGCCGCACACCTCGCCACGGACGAGATGCCACCGCACCCGTTCCTGCTCATGGGCCAGATGACCACGGCCGACCCGTCCCACTCGCCGGAGGGCACGGAGTCGGCGTGGGCGTACACCCACCTGCCGCACCGCAAGCACTGGTCCCCGGAAGACATCGCCGCCCACGTGGAACGCATGGAAGCGGTCATGGAAGAGCACGCCCCGGGCTTCGGCCGCATGGTCGTCGGCCGCAACGTCTTCTCACCGGCCGACCTCGAGCGGGAGAACCCGTCGCTGGTGGGCGGCGCACTCGGCGGTGGCACGGCGGCGGCCTTCCAGCAACTGTTCCTCCGCCCGATCCCGGGCCTGGGCCGGCCCGACACCCCGGTGGAACGCCTCTTCCTGGCCAGCGCTTCGGCCCACCCGGGCGGCGGCGTCCACGGGGCGCCGGGAGCGAACGCGGCCCGTGCGGCCCTGGCCCGCGACAGGGCCCTGACCGGCCGGGCCTACCAGGCCGTGATCAACGCGGCGCACGACGCCATCTACCGCTGAGGTCCGGAGCTGAGGCCGCCGACGTGCGGAGCCGGCGCCGCTGACGTGGAGCCGGCGCCGCCGACGGCCGTGAGCAGTGCTCCGACCGTCGGCGGGGAGCGTCGCCGGCTATCGGCGGCGGTTGAGCAGTGCCGCCGAGGCGAGCCCCAGGCCGGCGCCGACCACGCCGGTGACCAAGGGTTTGTGCATGGCGGCCCAGAGGGCGAACGAGCTCGTCCGGGACTGGTCGTCGAAGACGCCGTGGGCGCCGTGGTCGCGCTCTTCGTCACCCGGTTTGTCGAGGTTGTCGACCCAGGTCGCCGGGTCGATCTTCTCGGCGGTCTGCTGGCCCTGGTAGCCCCGCTTGTCGGAGGACAGCAGGCGGTCGAGGAAGCCCGGCGCCGCGATGTTGCCGAGGCGGGTCTTCAGGGTGGGGCCACCGACGTTGATCTCGCGTTTGCCGTGGTCGGCGATCCACAGGACGGCCCGGGCGACAACCTCGGGCTGGTAGATCGGCGGGACCGGCTGCGGGTGGCGGGGCAGGCGGGTACGGACCCAGGAGAACTGCGGGGTGTTCACGGCCGGCAGCTGGACCATCGACAGCTTCACGCGGTTGCCGTCGTGCAGCAGTTCGGCGCGCAGGGAGTCGTTGAAGCCCTGGATCGCGTGCTTCGACGCGCAGTAGGGCGCCTGCAGGGGGATGCCGCGGTAGGCCAGAGCGGAGCCGATCTGCACGATGGCGCCGTGGCCCGCGCGGCGCATGTGGGACAGGGCGGCCAGGGTGCCGTACACGGTGCCCAGGTAGTTGACCTCGGTGACGCGGCGGTACTCGGACGGGGTGATCTCCCAGGCGGGGGCGAAGACGGAGACCATCGCGTCGTTGATCCAGACGTCGATGCCACCCCATTCGCCGGCCACCTCGTCCGCGACGCGTTGCACGGCTTCCGCGTCCGACACGTCGACCTGGAAGGTGCGGACGTCAGCTGCTCCGGCCGCCCGGGCCTCCAGGGAGGCGCCTTCGAGGCCGGCACGGCCACGGGCGATCAGGGCGAGTTTGGCGCCGCGGGCGGCGTACGCCGCGGTGACGGCCCTGCCGATGCCGGCACTGGCGCCGGCGATGACGACGACCTGGCTCACGACTTGGCCTCCTTGGGCGCCCGGGTCGCGATGTCGGACAGGCGGCGCAGGGATTCGATGTTGCGGCGGTGCAGGACCAGATCGTTGATCTTGTTGCGGACGAAGAGCAGGGGGCCGGCCTCGAAGTCCTCCTTGAGGGTGACCCGGGTTGCGCTCGCGCCGACGGGCTCCAGGGTCACTTCGACACGCGCGGAGCCGAGCGGCCACAGGCCCGCCGTCAAGGTCAGCATCCTGTTCTGCTCGACGGCCAGAACCGTCGAGCTGTCGTGCAGTGACAAAGGCCACGGACCGGCTTTGTGGTGCAGTTTTGCGCCCACCTGAGGCCAATGCGGATCGACATCCCTGATATGAACGGTCCCGACAACCCAGTCGCTGTAGGTCCATCCGTCCGCGAGGACGGCGAAGACCTGTTCCGGGCGGGCGGGAACGGTACGCTGCACGATAGCCACGGGCAAGTCATACCCGGCACCGACATGTTTACGCTTCCGGGTGACGGGCATGACTCGCCGCGTATCGCAGCCTCAACTCCGGTCTTCTCCCGGAATCAAGCTGTCGGAGGAGGACCCAGTGCGCATCGCGATGATCTCCGAGCACGCGAGCCCACTGCCCGCCGGTGACGCCGCCGGCGCGCAGCAGCGTCATGTCGCCGAACTGTCCACCGCGCTGGCCGGCCTGGGCCACGACGTGCGGGTCTACACCCGCCGCGACGATCCCAAGCTGCCCGCGATCGTCAAGATGGGTGAGGGCGTGTGTGTCGTGCACGTCCCCGCCGGGCCGGCCATGGCCCTGCCGCCCGCGCAGTTGCTGTCCCACATGGGTGACTTCGCGCAGTGGCTGCGCACCGAGTGGCGCGACAGCGACTGGCTGCCCGAGGTCGCCCACGCCCACTTCTGGACCAGCGGCCTGGCCGCGGTCACGGCGGCGCGTCAGGTCGGCATCCCGGTCGTCCAGTCGTTCCACGAGCTCGGTGTCGCCGGACCGGCCGAGAGCGGCCCCTCGCGCGCCGGTTACGAGCGTGCCCTCGGCCGTGCCGTCGACCGGGTGGTCGCGCAGAGCCAGGACGAGGTCCGCGGGCTGGTGCGCATCGGGGTTCCGCGGGCGCGTCTGACCGTCGTCCCGGCCGGTGTCGACAGCGTCCGGTTCACCCCGGACGGCCCTTCGGCCGAGCGTGACCCGGAGCGGACCCGCATCCTCTCCGTCGGCCGGCTCGTCGAGCGTAAGGGCTTCGGCGACGTCATCCAGGCCATGCGTTACGTGCCGGGCGCCGAGTACGTCGTGATCGGCGGCCCGTCCGCCGATCAGCTCGCCGCCGACCCGCAGGCCAAGCGGCTGCGGGCCCTCGCCGAGCACTACCAGGTCGCCGACCGGGTCCGGATCGTCGGCTCGGTCCCGGGCAAGGACATGCCCCGGTGGTACCGCTCGGCCGACCTGCTCGTCGCGGCCCCCTGGCAGGACCAGTTCGAGCCGGCCGCGCTGGAGGCGATGGCCTGCGGTGTCCCCGTGATCGGTACCGCCATCGGCGGGATCAGCGAGACCGTCGTCGACGGTCTCACCGGAGACCTCGTGCCGGCCCGCGATCCGCGCGCCCTGGGCGGTGCGTTGCGACGTCTGGTCAACGACAAGGTACGCCGGTTCGCGTACGCCACGGCGGCGCTCGACCGGGCCCGTCAGGCGTACTCGTGGAAGCGTGTCGCGTCGCAGCTCGGTTCGGTCTACTCCGCTGTTGCGGGGCGGAAGCCGACCGAGGCTGAAGCCGTGGCGTAGCCCCCCATCCACCGATCGGTTGATCGGTGATGTCGCGAGCTGGTCGATCCGGCACCGGGGTGTCCACTGTGACCCTGGAGGCATGACAGTAATCGACGTCAGTCGCCTCCAGAAACGCTACGGGGACACGGTCGCGGTCCAGGATGTCTCCTTCGCCGTCGAGGGTGGCGAGATCTTCGGCATCCTCGGCCCGAACGGTGCCGGCAAGACCACCACCGTCGAGTGCATCGCCGGGCTGCGCACCCCGGACGACGGCACCATCACCGTGCTGGACCGCGCCCCGCACGATCCCGAGCTGCGCAAGCTGATCGGCGTGCAACTCCAGGAGAGTCAACTTCCCGAGAAGATGACGGTACGGGAGGCGCTGGAGCTCTACTCGGTGTTCTACCCCGAGCCCGCCGACTGGCAGCGGCTCGCCGGCGAGCTGGGCCTGACCGCCAAGCTGGGCACCCGCTTCGGGCAGCTTTCGGGCGGGCAGAAGCAGCGTCTGTCCATCGCGCTCGCCCTGATCGGCAACCCGCGGATCGCCATCCTGGACGAGCTCACCACCGGTCTCGACCCGCAGGCCCGCCGCGACACCTGGGAACTGGTCGAGTCGATCCGCGACCGCGGTGTCACGGTGCTGCTGGTCACGCATTTCATGGAGGAGGCCGAGCGGCTCTGCGACCGCGTGGCCCTGATCGACGCCGGCCGGGTCGTCGCGCTCGACACCCCCGCCGGGCTGATCGCCGGGGTGCAGGCCGAGCAGCGGATCCGCTTCCGCCCGTCGGTGGCCTTCGACACGGCCCTGCTGACCGCGCTCGCCGAGGTCCGTGAGGTCCGCACGCAGGGATCCCAGCTGGAGGTGATCGGCGAGGGCAACCTCCTGCACGCCGTCACCGCGACGCTGGCCGCCCACCAGATCATCGCCAACGACCTGCGCATCGAGCAGGCCAGTCTGGACGACGCGTTCGTCGCTCTGACCGGCCGCGCCGCGGGGGAGGAGAACTGATGCGCGTCTTCGCCAAGTTCACCGCGTCGGAGCTGCGGCTCTTCCTGCGGGAGCCGATGCAGGTCTTCTGGGTGCTGCTGTTCCCGTCGATCCTGGTAATCATCCTGGGCTGCGTCCCGGCGTTCCGGGAGCCGAACCCCGACATCGGTGGCGCCCGGGTCATCGACCTGTACGTCGCCATCGCGATCATCCTGACCCTGGCCACCCTCGGGCTGCAGTCGGCGCCGCTGGTGCTCGCCACCTACCGCGAACGCGGCATCCTGCGCCGCCTGGCCACCACGCCGGCCCGGCCCACCACCCTGCTCGGCGCCCAGCTGGTGATGAGCCTGCTCGGCGCGATCGCCTCCGCGGTGATCGTCCTGGTCCTGGCCCGGGTGATCTTCGACGTCCCGCTGCCGCGCCAGGGTTTCGGGTTCGCCGTCGCGTTCCTGCTCACCGCCGGCGCCACCTTCACGATCGGTCTTTTCATCGCCGCGCTCGCGTCCAGCGGCAAGGCGGCCAACACCATCGGCACGCTGGTGCTCTTCCCCGCGATGTTCTTCGCCGGGCTGTGGTTACCGCGGGAGGTCTTCCCGGGTCTGCTCAAGACGATCGCCGACTTCACCCCGCTGGGTGCCGGTGAGCGGGCGGTGCAGGAGGCGATGAGCGGACAGTGGCCGTCCTGGGTGTCGCTTACGGTGCTCGTGGCGTACATGCTGGTCTTCGGGGTGGCTGCCGCCCGTACCTTCCGCTGGGAGTGAGGAGAGCGATGTCCGACGCGAGCCGGCTCGAGATCTGGCGGCACCGGGCCGACCGGCGGCTGCTGCTGATGCCCTACCTGGCGTTGATCGGGTCGACCGTACTGGTGATCGTGGCGCGGGATCTCGACCTGCCGGCCCAGCCGCTGCCGGTCACGCTGACCGTCGCGGCGGTGACCGCAGGCTGGATCCTGTGGATGGTCACCCTGCATCCGGAGTGGAGTGACCGGCCCCGGCTGATGGCCACGTTCTTCGCCGGTCTGCTGGTGCTGATCGGCGTGCTGATCTGGTGCAACCCGCTCTTCGGGTTCTTCGCCTGGACCGGTTACCTGCTCACGATCTACACGCTGCGCGGCCGGTGGCGGCTGGCGGGCGCGGGCGGCGTCGCGTGTTTCACGGCGGTCTCGCAGGTCGGCGGTTATCCGACCCTCGCGGAGGCGAAGAACTGGCCGTCGTTCCTGCTGGTGCTGCTCTTCAACGTCGGCATCGCGGTGACCATGACGTTCCTGGCCGTGGCCACCAGCGACCACGCGGCCCGGCGGGCGGAGATGCTGCGCGAGCTGACCGAGGCCAACGACAAGCTGGCCGCGGCCCTCACCGAGAACGCCGGTCTGCACGCCCAGCTGCTCGTCCAGGCCCGCGAGGCCGGTGTCCTCGACGAGCGGCAGCGCATGGCCGGGGAGATCCACGACGTCCTGGCCCAGGGCCTGACCGGCATCGTCACCCAGCTGGAGGCGGCCGACCAGGCCGGCGACCGGGAGACCGAACGCCGGCGGCACCTCGACACGGCCCGGCAGCTGGCCCGCGACAGTCTCACCGAGGCCCGGCGTTCGGTGCAGGCGCTCCGCCCGCAGCAGCTCACCGGTACGGCCCTGCCGGAGGCCCTCGCCGAGGTGGTCGACGGCTGGTCCGAGGTCAACGGCGTCTTCGCCGAGCTGATCACCACGGGCACCGCACTGCCCCTGCTCCCCGAGATCGAGGCGACGTTGCTGCGCACGGCCCAGGAGGCGCTGGCCAACGTGGCCCGGCACGCCGCTGCCGACCGGGTGGCGCTGACCCTGTCCTACATGGAGGATCTCGTGACCCTGGACGTCCGCGACGACGGCGCCGGCTTCGACCCGGCGCAGAGCCGGACCGACGAGTACGAAGGCGGCTACGGTCTCACCGCCATGCGCGAACGTGTCCAGCGCATCTCCGGCACCCTGGCCGTCGAGTCGGAACCCGGCGGGGGCACGGCGATCTCGGCGTGCGTGCCCGCCATCCACGTGGCGGTCGCCGCATGATCGGCCTGCTGATCGTCGACGACCACCCCGTCGTCCGCGACGGGCTGCGTGGCATGTTCGCCGGCGACGAACGCTTCGAGGTCCTGGGTGAGGCCGCCGACGGCACCGAGGCCCTGGCCGTCGCCCGCCGGGTCCGGCCCGACGTGGTCCTCATGGACCTGCGCATGCCGGGCATGGACGGTGTGACCACCATCCGCGCGCTGCGCGAGCAGGGCTTCGAGGCCCGGGTGCTGGTCCTGACCACGTACGACACCGACAGTGACGTGCTGCCGGCGATCAAGGCGGGCGCCACCGGATATCTGCTCAAGGACACACCCCGCGAGGAGTTGTTCCGGGCCGTGTCGGCCGCCCACCGGGGTGAATCCGTGCTGTCCCCGGCCGTCGCGAGCCGCCTGATGGGAGAGCTGCGGTCACCGGCCCGTGAACCCCTGAGCCAGCGGGAGCTCGAGGTGCTGGGCCTGATCGCCCAGGGCTGCAGCAACCGGGAAACCGCCGGCCGGCTGTTCATCAGCGAGGCCACGGTGAAAACTCACCTGCTGCACGCGTACGCGAAGCTCGGTGTCCGGGACCGCGCGGCGGCAGTGGCCGCAGCTTTCGAACGTGGTCTCCTGGGAGGGTGAAGACGCGCAGCATCGTCCTGCACATGCAGACCACCCTCGACGGGCGGATCGCCGGGGCGGACGGTCAGTTCTGGGAGCCTTTCCCGTGGGGCGAGGAGGAGTCCGCGTACGTCAACGGGTTCTTCCGGCGGGCGCAGACCTGGGCGATGAGCCGGGTCATGTACGACGCGATCGTGCCGTGGTGGGAGACCGTCGCGCGGGGTGAGGTGCCGGCGGACGTCAGCGAGCTGGGCCCGGCCGATCTCGAGTTCGCGCAGATCCTCGCCGGGCTGCGCAAGGTTGTCTTCTCACGGTCGCGCCCGGGCGCGCTCTCCGGTGACCTGGCGGCCGGGCTGCGGGAGCTGGACGGGACCGTCGTGCTCTCCGCGGGCCCGGCGACGCTCGGCCCGCTGCTCGATCAGGGTGTCGTCGACGAGCTGCTGCTCGCGGTGCACCCGGTGGTGCTGGGTGAAGGCCCCCGGCTCTTCGACCACACCGCCGTCGCCCGGTCCTTGCGGCTGCTGGAGAGCCGGCGGTTCGACGGCGGTGCGGTGGTGCTGCGTTACGCCCTGGAGACCGGCTCGCCGCGGTAGGTGCCGAAGGACCACAGGTTGCCCTCGGGGTCACGGGCGGCGAAGTCGCGGGAGCCGTAGTCGGTCTCGGCCAGTCCCTTGGTGATCGTCGCCCCGGCCTTGACCGCACGGTCGTGGAGGCCGTCCGGGTCGTCGGTGACCACGTACGCGCCGAAGGTGCCCGGCCGCAGTGCCCATGCGTCGTCCGGGTCGTCGCGGTGCGAGCCCAGCATGATGCCGCCGCCCAGGGGCCAGGCGAGCTCGGCGTGGGCGACGTGGTCACCCTCGCCGTAGACGGCGGTCTCCGTGAAGCCGAACGCGTCGACGAGGAACTTGATCAGGGCGCGGGCGTCGCGGGCCCGCAGCGTCGGCCATACCTGCGGGGGCGGTGGTTGCTCAGTTGTCTCAGCCATGGGAACCATCCTCGCCGCGCGACGCGTGTTGGTCTTGGACAAAAGTGAACTCGTCGGCGAGCCAGCGTGACGGCGAACAGCCCGCCAGGGCCCGGAACTCCCTGGTCAGATGGGCCTGGTCGTAGTAGCCGGAGTCGGCGGCGAGGTCCGCCAGCCGCGTCCGCGGGGTGAGGCGGCGGCGGGCCCGGTCGAAGCGGACCACCCGGGCCGCCTCCTTGAGGCCGAGCCCGGTCTCGACGCGGAACCGGTCGGTGAGGTGGCGGGGACTCCACCCGACCTCGTCCGCGAGTGTGCGCACCGGGAGACGGCCGCCTGTCGTGAGCAGCCGGCCGAACGCGTGCGCCACGTCGGGGTGCACCTCGGCGTGCCGGCGGCGGGCCAGCGCGAGCAGGCTGGCGTCCAGCGCCGCGAAGCGTTCCGGCCACGTCCCGGCGGCCCGGAGCCGCTCACGGATCTGCTCGACATCCGTCAGCAGGTCGGCCAGGTCGAGATCGAGGCCGGACAGCTCGCCCGCGGGCAGCCCGAACAGCGCCCGGCAGCCGAGCGGATGCACGGCGACCTGCACCCCGGCCTGCCGGCCACCGTGGGCGATCAGGGCCGGGGACAGGTGCAGCCCGCCGAGCAGCGCGTCGTACCGGCCGGGGGACTGGCGGCGGTCGGGGTGCGCATGCACGACCAGCGGATCGTCGAGGGTCAGGACCAGCGTCAGGTACGGCGACGGCAGCCCGCGGTGCGTGACCATCGGCGCACCGTCCTGCCGCCAGCCCGAATAGTGCGCGACGTACGGCCGCAGCGCCGCCGCCGGTCGCGCCCACGCGGACTCGTCGACCACCATGCCCCCGAGCATCCCACCTGGGCGAGGATGGTGCCCATGACCGAGCTGACCACCGAACGCCTGATCCTGCGCCGCTGGCGCCCGGCCGACCTCGACGCCCTCGCGGAGATGAACGCGGACCCCGAGGTCATGCGGTACATCCGCGACGGCACGGTGCAGGACCGCGGCGAGTCCGAGGCGTTCCTGGCGCGGGCGGAGGCGAACTTCGAGAAGAACGGCTACGGCCTCTTCGCGGCGGAACTGCGTGACACCGGGGACCTCGCCGGCTGGGTCGGGATGGCGGTGCCCGAGTTCCTGCCCGAGGTGCTGCCCGCTGTCGAGATCGGCTGGCGGCTGCGCCGGGCGTACTGGGGCTCGGGGCTGGCCACGGAAGGTGCGCGGGAGGCCATGCGCTTCGGCTTCGCCGACTGCGGCCTCGACCGGCTGGTGAGCATCCGGCACGCCGACAACGGACGCTCGGGACGCGTGATGGAAAAACTGGGTATGAGCTTCGATCGGCGGACGACCGTGCCGGCCACGAAGCAGCCGGTGGACGTCTACGAGATCAGCCGTGACGAGTGGCTGCGCCGGTGACCTGAGCCCCCGGCGCAGCCATCGGCGTCAGTCCGCCAGGTTCTTCGCGAGGTCGTCGCGGAAGGCCCGCTCGTTGTCGGTCACGACGTCGCCGCCGATGCCGAGCACACCGCCGGTCGACGCGGCACCGACCACACTCTCGGCGATCTCCACCAGCCAGTGCTTGTAGGTCGTGGCGTCCGCCGCGTCGGCCTTGGCGGCCAGCAGGGCGTTGGCCTCGGCGGCCCGGGTGAGCACGTCCTGGGCGTACCCGACCGGGTCGGCCGGCTCGATCGCGGTCATCTCCTCACCGCGGTCCGGGTCGCCGGTCTGGTCGAGCACGGCCTTGGCGATCGCCGTGACCAGCTGACTCGCCGACGCGCGGGCGTCGGAGATCTGGTCCAGGCCGGCGGCCGTCTCGGCCCGGGTCTTGCGTGCACTGTCGTGGGTCACGACGCTCGCGGCGGTCAGCACCGACTGAGGCAGGCCGACGAGCAGCCCCCACTCGGCATCGGTGAATCCGAACTTGGCGTACAGCGGTACGTCCGTCACGAAATCCTCACTTCTTCTTCTCGGCGACCAGCAGTGCGTTCTCCTGGACGACCGGCACGGAGAGGGTCTTGTATCCGACCTCTTCGAAGAGCACCGTCATACGCTCCTCCTCGTACCCCATCACCATGCCGGGACCCCATTCGGCGTGCCGGACCGTGCTGTGCACGGGGAACGGCTCGTCACCGGTTTCTTCCTCGATCACTTCCGCCACGCCTTCGGCGCAGTTGTCGCAGTGGCCGCAGCGTTCGGCGAGATCCTCGCCGAAGTAGGCCAGCAGTGTCTGGCTACGACACGCGTTCGTCTGTGCGAACGCGCGCATCATGTCGTTGCGGGAGCGCTGCACGACCTGCTGGCGTTCGTACTCCGCGACCGCGGCCTCGGCCGCGGCGGCCGGCAGCGGTGCGAAGACGGGAACGGTCCACTTGTTGCCGGAGCCCGCCACCGCGGCGCCCACCTGTTCGAGCAGGGCGAGCAACTGACCGAGCTTGCGTGGCCCCAGACCGGTCCTGTCCTTGAGCGCCGTCTTGGTGATCGGGCCCTCCCGCAGCGCGGCGGCCAGCTCGCGGATCTCCACCAGGTCGGGGCTGCCACCGTTGAAGAAGCGCTGGATCGCCTCGTCCTCGGCCCGCCAGAGCAGCAGGGCGCGGCCCGGCTCGCCGTCGCGGCCCATCCGGCCGATCTCCTGGAAATAGCTGTCCGGGGAGTCCGGCAGGGCGACGTGCGCGACCCAGCGAATGTTCGCCTTGTCGATCCCCATCCCGAACGCCGACGTGGCGACCATGATGTCGACCTTGTCGGCGGAGAAGTCCTCGTGGGCCTTCTCGCGAGCGCCGGAGGCCATGCCACCGTGATAGAAGTCGGCGCTGTAGCCGGCCTGGGTGAGCCGCTCGGCCAGCTCCTCGGCCGCCCGGCGGGTGGCCACGTAGATGATGCCCGGGCGCGGTGACTCGTCGATCAGCGCGGTGAGCCGGCGCCACCGGTAGGCCTCGTCGGGGCAGTACGCCACCTCGAGGAAGAGGTTGCGACGGTCCAGCTCGGAGACGTGGATCTCGGGCTTGTTGAGGTGCAGCCGCGCGATGATGTCGTCGCGGACCGGCGGTGACGCCGTCGCGGTCAGCGCCAGCACCGGCGGCCGCCCGATGCCCTTGATCAGATGGCCCAGCGACAGGTAATCGGGACGGAAGTCGTGACCCCAGGCGCTGATGCAGTGCGCCTCGTCGATCGCGACCAGGCCGGGCCGCAGCGCGCGGACCTCGGCCATCCGCTCCGGATTGCTCAGCTGCTCCGGCGTGATGAACAGAAACTCCGCCCGGCCCTCGGCGATCTCGCGGATCGCCTCCTTCTGCTGGTTCGGCGTCTCGGCGGAGCTGACCCGGACCGCCCGGACCGCGGGGTCGTCGCGTTCGTTGAGCGCGGCGATCTGGTCCTGCTGCAGGGCGAGCAGCGGGGAGATCACCACCGTCGGCCCCGGCAGCAGCACCGCCGGGATCTGGTAGATCGCCGACTTGCCGGCACCGGTGGGCAGCACGACCAGCGCGTCGTGGCGGCGCAGCACGGCCCGCATGGGCTTGAACTGGCCCGGTCGCAGCGAGGGCCAGCCGAAATGCCGGCGAGCGACCTTGCGCAGGCGGTGGCCATAGATGGGTAGCTTCATCGAGCGGCCATTGTGCCCCACCGGTGCCGTCGGCAAACGCCTACGACGTCTTCGGGAGGACGTGCTCGGCGTACAGATCGAAGAGGCCCTGCCAGTTCGGTCCGGTGTTGGCCACGTAGACCTCGTCGAAGCCGGCGGCGGCGTACTTCTCGATCATCTCCAGGTGGGCGGCCGGGTCGTTGCCGCACACGAACGCCTCCTTGACCTGGTCCTGCGTGACGAGCTGCGCGGCCTGCTCGAAGTGCTTCGGCGAGGGCAGGACCTGGGAGAGCTCACCGGGCACGCCGGCGTTCGGCCACTTCTCGTACGCGATCCGCGCGCCCTCCTCCTCGGTGGCGGCGAAGGCGGCCTTGAAACCGGCCTGGCACGTGCGGTCGCCACCGCCGGTCGAGCGGAACTGCCGCACGAGGTCGCCGTCGGGCATCGTGCTGACGTACCCCTCACCGATCCGCGCCGCGACGGAGGTGGCCTTCGGGCCGAAGCCGGAGATCAGGATCTCGACCGGCTTCTCCGGCAGTGTGTAGACCCGGGCGTTCTCGACGGTGTAGTGCTTGCCGCGGTGCGAGACGACGCCGCCCTTCCACAGCTCGCGCATGATCTCGACGGCCTCCTCGAGCATCTCGAGGCGGACGTCGGCTTCCGGCCAGGCGTCACCGAAGATGTGCTCGTTGAGTGCTTCACCGGTGCCGAGGCCGAGCCGGAACTTTCCCCCGGTCAGCACCGCGCTGGTGGCGGCGGCCTGCGCGATCACGGCCGGGTGGATCCGGACGGTCGGGCAGGTGACGGCCGTGGTGATCGGCAGGGAGCAGACCTGGCTGAGCGCCCCGATGGTGGACCAGACGAAGGCGCTCTGGCCCTGCGCGTCCACCCAGGGGTGGTAGTGGTCCGAGATCCAGAGCCCCGAGAAGCCGGCCCGCTCGGCGCCCTTGGCCTGCTCGAGCAGCTCGGCCGGGGTGTACTCCTCGCTGGAGAGAAAATATCCGATTCGCATGGCAATCGGAGTACCCCGGTTATTTGCCGCCGAACATCCGGCGGATGGCCCAGAGCAGGATCAACGCGCCCAGCGCGATGCCGAGGAGGCGCACGGCGTGCACCTCCGACCAGTCCACTCCGGAAGCGGCCAGGACCGGGGAGACCACGTGACTGTGCACGGAGGAAAGCCTACCGAGCCGAGCAAGCGGACGAATACTTTAAGTGGGCTTAATAGAAAGGTTTGTTGACTATAGGCAGGAACTGGGTGACCATAGGTCGTCGCCGCGCCCATGACGGTCGCCGGTCGATCACGTTGGGGGACGTGCTCGCTGAGCGCGTATTTGTCGTCACCGGAGGTACGCCGACTTATGCCGAATCATGGCGAATTGCCAGATCTGGCCGCGACAGTTCTACAGCCCGGCTTTGTCGGCACCACGGTGCCCGACTGGGTCCGGCGCCGGCTGGGTGAGGGGCTGGGCGGCGTTGCGCTGTTCGCCCGCAACGTCGAGTCGCCCGCGCAGGTCGCGGCGCTGACCGCCCAACTGCGCGCCGAACGGCCGGACGTCATCGTGGCCATCGACGAGGAGGCCGGTGACGTCACCCGCTTCGAGTCGCGGCACGGCAGCTCCCGGCCCGGCAACCTCGGCCTCGGCGCGATCGACGACACCGACCTGACCTCCGCCGTCGCCCGCGACCTCGGCCTGGAGCTGGCCCACGCCGGCATCACGCTGGACTACGCGCCGGACACCGACGTCAACAGCAACCCCGACAACCCGGTGATCGGCGTCCGCGCGTTCGGCGCCGAACCCGGCCTCGTGGCCCGGCACGGCGCGGCGTGGATCCGGGGCCTTCAGGAGTCCGGCGTCGCCGCCTGCGCCAAGCACTTCCCGGGTCACGGCGACACCGCCGTCGACTCGCACCACGACGTGCCCCTGATCGACCGCAGCCGCGAGTGGCTGGACGAGGTCGAGCTGGTGCCGTTCCGGGCCGCCATCGCCGCGGGCGTGCAGTCGGTCATGACCGGTCACCTGCTCGTGCCCGCGTACGACCCGGACCTGCCCGCGACGCTGAGCCGGCGGATCCTGACCGGGCTGCTCCGCGAGGAGCTGGGCTTCGAGGGCCTGATCGTCACCGACGGCATCGAGATGCAGGGCGTCCGCCGCGCCTACGGCCTCGAGGGCGCCACCGTGCGCGCCCTGGCCGCCGGCGCCGACGCCATCTGTGTCGGCGGCGACCACGCCGACGAGCAGACCGCGCTCCGCCTGCGGGATGCCATCGTCGCCGCCGTCCGCAGTGGCGAGCTGCCGGAGGCGCGGCTGCGCGACGCCGCGGCCCGGGTCCGCAAGCTGGCCGCCTGGACGCTGGAGACGCAGACCTCGATCGGCGCCCGCGCCGTGGCCGACGCCGCCGGATCGGACGCGCACGAGGTCGCCGTGATCGGTGGATCCGTCGTCGGCCAGGCCGCCGCCCGCCGTGCGGTCCGCGTGACCGCCACCGCGGACGCCCCGGACCTGCCGCTGACCCTCCCGCCGCACGTGGTCGAGTTCGCCCCGCCGCGCAACATCGCCATCGGCGCCGAGACGCCCTGGGGTGTGGGCGCACCGCTGAACACCCTGCTGCCGGGGACCACGTCGGTCCGGCTCTCCGCCGACGACCTGGCCGGCGTGACCGACCCGGTCGCCCCGATCCTCGCCGGTGCCGGCGCCCGCCCGCTGGTGCTCGTGGTGCGGGACGTGCACCGGCACCCGTGGATCGCGGACGCGCTCGAGCGCACCCTGGCCGTGCGTCCCGACGCGATCGTGGTCGAGATGGGTGTGCCGGTCGTCGTCAGCGGCGGCCTGCACCTCGCGACCTATGGCGCCACGCGGGCCTGCGGTCAGGCGGCGGCCGAGATCATCGCCGGCACCTCGGTGCCGCACCTGGCGTCGCAGGCGCTCGCCGCCTGACGGTTCAGTTCGCGACGAGGTCGTCGTACTCCGGGTGCTCCGCGACGTACTTCGCGAAGAACGGGCACGCGGGGACGACCTTCACGCCGCGCTCCCGCAGGGCGTCCAGGGTCTGTCCGGCCAGCGTGCCGCCCAGGCCCTGACCCCTGTACGCCCGGTCGACCTCGCTGTGCACGACGACCACGGCCTCGTCCCGGACGCGGTAGTCGGCAAAACCGGCCACCTCGCCGTCGACGAGGATCTCGAAGCGGTGGCGGGCCGGGTTGTCCTGCACGGTGACGTCCATGCGTCCCAGCCTAGGTTGGCGGACAGCCCGTACTCTTGATCGGGTGATGAACACCGCAGCACCGCGTATCGCCGCCCTGTTCACCTCGGCCGCTCTGGGTCTGGCCCTCCTCGCCGGATGCAGCAGCGACAACGTCAGCTGTGGACTCGACCAGTGCACCGTCACTCTCGAGCGCAGCACCAGTGCCAGTGCCAGCGTCCTCGGCGTGGAGGCCAAGTTCGTCAGCGCCGACGCCAACACGGTGACTCTCGAGGTGGCCGGGGAGCAGATCCAGCTCACCAAGGGCCAGCAGGCCGTGGACGTCGCCGGCCTCCAGGTCACCCTGGACAGTGTCACCGCCGACAACGTCGGCTTTGTCGTGTCTCGCTAGCACGATCGGCCGGCACGGGCAGCAGGTTTCAAAAAGTTTGCTGCAGGTCAAAGAAGGCGGCATGTCAGCCACCCAGCAAGCCCGCAGCTCGGCCTCCCGTGCCGCCGACAGCAAGCCGCTCGAATATCTCGCCCGTGGTGGCTTCGTCATGTACGGCGTCATCCACCTCCTCTTCGCCTGGCTCGCCCTCCAGGTCGCGTTCGGCAGCTCGGCCGAGAGCGACCAGTCCGGCGCGCTCCAGGAGCTCGCCACCAAGCCGTTCGGCAAGGCGCTGGTGGTCATCGCCGTCATCGGCATGATCGCTCTGGCCATCTGGCAGGCGTTCGAGGCCGCGATCGGCGAGAGCGGTCAGCAGGGCAAGGAGGCGATCGCCGAGCGGGTTGTCTCCGGCGCCCGCGCGATCATCTACCTGTCGTTCGCCTGGACCGGGATCAAGGTGCTGCAGGGCTCGAACGCCTCGACCGGCGACAGCCAGCAGAAGGGCGCGTCCAGCCTGATGGACAACAGCGGCGGCCGCTGGCTCGTCGGCTTCATCGGCCTCGTGGTGATCGGCGTCGGCATCGGCCTGCTGGTCTACGGCATCACCAAGAAGTTCGAGCAGAAGCTCAACACGCAGCAGATGAACGCGACCGTCCGCAAGACCACCCGTCGCCTCGGTGTTGCCGGCTACTCCGCCAAGGGTGTCGCCTACGCCATCGCCGGTGGCCTCATCGTCGCCGCGGCCGTGACGTACGACCCCGAGAAGGCCCGTGGCCTCGACGCCGCGCTGAAGCTGCTGGTGGACCAGCCGTTCGGCCCGTGGCTGCTGGCCCTGGTCGCGCTGGGCATCGCCTGCTTCGGCGTCTACTGCTTCTCGCAGGCGCGCTACCGCAAGGTGTGACGCAGAGCAAAGTCCGACCTTCCGCAATCAGGTTCCACGAACCGGCGGGCAGGGCAAGGTAGATCGCTGGCAACGACCCCTGAACCAGGAGAGGGAAACCGTGACCAGCGTTATGACCGCCCTGCTCGCCGTTGTCGTCGCGGCGGGCTCAGCGCTCGTGCTCGTCGAGGTGGTGCACTGGATCCTCAGGCGTCTCGGCCGCCGATCGACCCTGCTGGACGACCTGGCGACGACGGCACACAAACCGTTCCTCGCCACCATGATCGTGTTCGCCGTGCAGCAGGCCCTGCGGGGCTTCGCCGGCGACTTCCCGGGCCGCACCGGCGTTCTGCACGCCCTGGTGATCCTGGTGATAGCTTCCGTCGCCTGGCTCATCGGCGCCCTGCTGCTCGTCCTCGAGGACGCGGCCCTGGCCCGGTGGCGGGTCGACGTCGCCGACAACCTCAAGGCCCGCCGGCTCAAGACCCAGGTGGTGATGCTGCGCCGGGTCACCGTCGCCGTCATCGTCGTGGTCACCCTCGGCGTGATGCTGATGACCTTCCCCGGCGTCCGTGCGCTCGGTGCCAGCTTGCTCGCGTCGGCCGGACTCGTCTCGGTCATCGCCGCGCTGGCCGCGCAGAGCACGCTGGGCAACCTGATCGCCGGTCTCCAGCTCGCCTTCAGCGACGCCGTGCGCATCGACGACGTGGTGGTCGTCGAGGGGGAGTGGGGCCGCATCGAGGAGCTCACCCTCACCTACGTCGCGGTGCAGATCTGGGACGACCGGCGGCTCATCCTCCCCACGTCCTACTTCACCACCAAACCCTTCCAGAACTGGACGCGTACGGGCTCAGCGGTGCTCGGCACGGCCGAGATCGACGTGGACTGGTCCGCGCCGATCGAGCCGATGCGCGCGGAGTTGCGCGCGGTGTGCGAGGGCACGGAGTTGTGGAACGGCCGTGTCTGCGTGCTGCAGGTGACCGACGCGGTCGGCGGCATGATCCGGCTGCGGGCCCTGGTCAGCGCCGATGACGCGGGCTCGCTGTGGGACCTGCGCTGCCTCGTGCGCGAACGCCTGGTCGCCTGGGTCTTCGAGCACCGCCGCGAGTCGCTGCCCCGGGTGCGCGCCGAGGTGGGCGAGAGCAGCCGCATCCTGCCCGCGCGGTCCGGGTCACGGCCGGGGATCGAGCCCGAGGCCTCCGACGACGCCCGGGTCTTCAGCGGAATCGGCGACGGCAACGAACGTGCGGCCACTTTTGGTGGCCCGGAGGAGCCTGTTGTCGCCTCTGCGTCCGGTATGCGGCAGTAATTCTGGTCTTCGTACGCGAGGATTGATCCGGCCCTGTGCAGGGCATACAAGCCTTCATTGGGAAAGGAGGACACCATGGCCGATGTCCTGAACGGTAGCCCGGTCCGTCCGGCGACCGACCAGTCCACCTCGGAATTGGTACAGAAGGCGAGCGAGCAGCTCTCTCGTCTGGTGAAGGATGAGATCGCGCTCGCAAAGGCGGAGCTCACGGAGAAGGGTAAGCACGCCGGCATCGGTGTGGGTCTGTTCGGCGGAGGAGGGGTGCTCGCGCTGTACGGCGTCGGGGCACTGTTCGCCACGCTGATCATCGTTCTCGATCTGTTCCTGCCGCTGTGGCTCGCCGCCCTGATTATCACCGTGGTGCTGTTCGCCACGGCCGGGGTCCTGGCGCTGCTCGGCAAGAAGCAGGTCACCCAGGCTGTCCCGCCGGAGCCGTCGGCCGCCATCGCCAGCGCGAAGGCGGACGTCGATGAGGTCAAGCACGCGATCAAGACCAGGAGCCGGGCATGAGCGACAACAAGAACGGATCCTCCGGGGGCAAGCCCGACGTGGCTGCCCTCCGCGAGGAGATCAAGCAGACCCGCGCGGAGCTCGGCGAGACCGTCCAGGCCCTCGCGGCCAAGGCGGACGTCAAGGCGCGGGCCAAGGAGCAGGTCGAGCAGACCAAGCAGAAGGCCCGGGCGCAGGTGCACGACGCGACCGAGAAGGTCCGCGGAGCCGCTGCCGCCGCCGTGGGTGTGGCGTCCGAGAAGGTGCGCACCGCCACCGGCCAGGCCGGTGACAAGGTCGCCCCGGCCCTCGACAAGGTTCGTGAGACCGCGGCGACGGCCGGCGACAAGGCTCGTGAGTCCGGCGCGCTGGACAAGGTCCAGGAGGCCCGGGTGCAGGTCCGGCGCAACCCGGTCCCGTTCGCCGCTGTGCTCGCGGCCGGTGTGGCCCTGGTCGGCATCATCCTGATCGTGCGGGGGAGGCGTAAGTGAGCAGCAAGCTCCAGAAGGTGGCGTACAAGCCGGTCGGGCTCGCGCTGGGCCTCGGTGCCGGTGCCATCGCCGGTTTTGTCTTCAAGGAGATCTGGAAGCTCGCCTCCGGTGACGACGACGCCCCGAACGCGACCGACGAGGACCGTGGCTGGGGAGAGATCCTCGCCGCGGCGGCACTGCAGGGTGCCATCTTCGCCGCGGTGCGGGCGCTCGTCGATCGCGGAGGCGCTGTCGGCGTCCGTCGTTTCACCGGCGAGTGGCCGGACTGATCGACCGCAACGCATAGACCCCGGTCAAGGCCTCCGGCGCTCCCTGAGCGCTAGCGGAGGCCTTTTCCGGTTCCGTGGGCGTCGACGGGATTCTCCCGGGGGGCAGCTTTCGGGCTACTTTTTCGGGTACAGTGTGGCCAGTTTTTGTGTACGTGGTTCAGGGGTTCGTCCTTCTGAAAAGCCGCCCCTCGCGGTGCCGCTGCTCGAAAACGACCATCGGCCCCGCATCACCGGGCCGGCATTTTCAGAAGGAGAGTTCAGCATGGCGCAAGGAACCGTGAAGTGGTTCAACGCAGACAAGGGCTTCGGCTTCATCACCGTCGACGGCGGGGGTGCTGACGTGTTCGTCCACTTCTCGGCCATCCAGAGCAGCGGTTACCGCACTCTGGAAGAGAACCAGCGGGTCGAGTTCGAGATCGCCCAGGGCCAGAAGGGCCCGCAGGCGGAACAGGTTCGCCCGCTCTGATGCCAACCTGCCGGCGGCGACGCCGGCTGTCGATCGCCTGGCGGAGATCGGCTTGAACAACCCCGCATCCCCTGTTCAGGGGTGCGGGGTTCTTCTGTTCCGCTACTGCTTGCTCCGGGCGCGGGCCCGGACGCCGACGACGATGAGCGCCAGGCCGGCCACGGCGACGACCGGCCCGATCACGGCCCAGATCGTCACGCCGCTCATGACGCTGCCACCGAGCAGGTCGAAACCCTGCGCGGTCCACAGCACGCCGATCACGAGGGCGAGCGCGCCCCCGGTCAGCCACGGCCAGCCCTTCATGGGCACTCCTTCACCAGCGGTCATGGACCTGGGGCCTGATCAGCTCGTCGTAGACCGACCGGACGGCGGCGTGGGCCTCGGCGTCGAGCGGCGCGAGGGCGGCCGCGGAGGCGTTGCCCTGAGCCTGCTCCGGGTTGCGGGCACCGGGGATGACCACGGTGACGCCGCTCTGGTCGAGGATCCAGCGCAGCGCGAACTGCGCCATGGTCGCGCCCGCCGGCACGTGCGGCTTGAGCCGGCGTACGGCCTCGAGGCCGGTCTCGAAGTCGACGCCCGAGAACGTCTCGCCGACGTCGAAGGCCTCGCCGTGGCGGTTGTAGTTGCGGTGGTCGTCGGCGCCGAACGTCGTGTGCTCGTCGTAACGGCCGGACAGCAGCCCACTGGCCAGCGGCACCCGGGCGATGATGCCGACACCGGCGGCCGCGGCGGCGGGCAGCACCTGCTCGAGGGGCTTGAGCCGCAGCGCGTTCAGGATGATCTGGACGCTGGCGGTGCCCGGCCGGGCGATGGCCGCCAGGGCCTCGTCGACCTTCTCGACACTCACGCCGTAGGCCGCGATGCGCTTCTCCTGCACCAGCGTGTCGAGGGCGTCGTAGACCGCCTCCGTCGAGAACACCGGGGTCGGCGGGCAGTGCAGCTGCACCAGGTCGAGGGTTTCGACGCCGAGGTTGGTGCGCGAGCGGTCGGTCCACGCCCGGAAGTTGTCGAGCGTGTAGTTGCCGGGCTCCTGCGGCACCCGCCGGCCCATCTTGGTCGCCACGGTCAGGTGCGGCCGGTCCTTGATGAACTGCCCGATGACCTGCTCGCTGCGGCCGTCGCCGTAGACGTCGGCGGTGTCGATGAAGGTCACGCCGGAGTCGACCGCCGCGGCCAGCGTGGCGTGGGCGTCCTCCTCACTGACGCTTCCCCAGTCGGCGCCGAGTTGCCAGGCGCCGAGTCCGATCACGCCGACGGTGCGGCCCATCCGGCCGAAGCTGCGATTCTCCACCCCGTGACCCTATCCGTCCGGTGGTACGGTGCAAAAAAGACGTACGTACGGTTTGGAGAAGTGAGATGTGGGATCCCGCTGTCTACCACCGCTTCGGCGCCGAGCGTTCACGCCCGTTCTTCGACCTGACCAACCGCATCGGCGCCACGGAGCCCCGCGCCGTGACCGATCTCGGCTGCGGTCCCGGCGAGCTGACCGCGAGCCTCGCCGAGCGCTGGCCCGGCGCACGTGTCACCGGTGTCGACTCCTCACCCGAGATGATCACGAAGGCGCGGGACCTCGGCGCGCCCGTGGAGTTCACCGTCGCCGACCTGCGCGACTGGGAGCCGGGCCCCGGCACGGACGTGGTCGTCACCAACGCGGCCCTGCAGTGGGTGCCGGGCCACCAGCAGCTGATCAGCCGCTGGGTGCGGGCGCTGCCGCCCGGCGCGTGGTTCGCCATGCAGGTCCCGGGCAACTTCGGCGCCCCCTCTCACCGCGCCCTGCGCGAGGTCGCCCGCAGCTCCGCGTACGCGGAAACGGTCGGTGAGCTCGTCCGCGAGGCGCCGGTGGACGACCCGGTGGGTTACGCCGGCCTGCTGGCCGACGCCGGTGCCGCGGTCGACGCCTGGGAGACGACCTACGTGCACCTGCTGCCGGTGGCCGGGGAGGACCACCCCGTGCTGAGGTGGATGGAAGGCACGGCGCTGCGCCCGGTGCGGGCCGCCCTGGACGACACGCGGTGGCAGGACTTCCGGGCCGCCCTCGGTGCCCGTCTGGCGGCGGAATACCCTGCCCGGAACGGGTTCGTGGCGTTCCCGTTCCGCCGGATCTTCGTGGTGGCGACCACCGCACAGGGGGAGAGAAGTTGACCGACCTGACCTCGTTCATCGCCGGGTTGCCCAAGGCCGAGCTGCACGTGCACCACGTCGGCTCCGCCTCGCCGCGCATCGTCGCCGAGCTGGCGGCCCGGCACGAGGGTGCGAGCCCGGTGCCCGCCGACCCGGCCGCGCTCGCCGACTACTTCGCCTTCCGCGACTTCGGCCACTTCATCGAGGTCTACCTGAGCGTCGTCGACCTGATCCGCGACGACGAGGACGTCCGCACGCTGACCTACGAGGTGGCCCGCGAGCTGGCCCGTCAGCAGGTCCGGTACGCCGAGCTGACCATCACGCCGTACTCCCACGTGCGACGGGGGATCCCGGCGCCGGCGTTCTGCGCGGCCATCGAGGACGCCCGCACGGGTGCGGCCGCCGACTTCGGGATCGACCTGCGCTGGTGCTTCGACATTCCCGGTGAGGCCGGGCTGGCCGCCGCCGAGGAGACCCTGCGGATCGCCCTCGAGGAGCGGCCCGCCGGGTTGATCAGCTTCGGGCTCGGCGGCCCCGAGGTGGGTGTGCCGCGGCCGCAGTTCAAGCCGTACTTCGACAAGGCCCGCGCCGCCGGGCTGCACAGCGTCCCGCACGCGGGGGAGACCACCGGCCCGGAGACCATCTGGGACGCGCTGCGCGACCTGGGCGCCGAACGCATCGGGCACGGCATCTCCGCCGCCCGGGACCCGCAGCTGATGGCCTACCTGGCCGACAACCGGATCCCGCTCGAGGTCTGCCCGACGTCGAACGTGCGGACCCGGGCCGTGGAGAGGATCGAGGAGCACCCGCTGCCGGTGCTGGTCGCCGCCGGTGTGCCGGTGACGATCAACTCCGACGATCCGCCGATGTTCGGCACCACCCTCGAGGAGGAGTACGCCGTCGCCGCCCGGCTGCTCGACCTCGACAAGCCCGGCGTGGCCGGCCTGGCCCGCGCAGCCGTCCAGGCGTCGTTCCTGCCGGCCGGCGGCAAGTCCGCCCTGCTGGCCGAGATCGACGAGTACGCCGCCACCAGCTAGAGCGGCTCCTGCCAGATCGCCAGTACGGCGACGATGCCCAGGGTCAGGATCGTCACCGCCCGCACGACCCGTCGCCAGTTGACCTGGCGCGGGCCGTCGTCGGGTTCGACTTCCGGGTCCGTTTGTACGTCCGTGTCCAGCATCGTCACTCCCCTCGCCCGGGCCTCAGCCGGGAACCGCTGTCCAACTCTGGTGCCGGGCCTTGTCCGGCTGCTGCAGGACGAGCAGCCGGGCCGCGCCGAAACGCTGGCTGCCCACACCGGCGACCAGGCCACCGGCGGTCGTTCGCAAGCTGAATCCGTGATCGGTGGCGAACAGCGACCAGCGGCCGCTGTCGGCCCGCGTGCAGTCGCCCTGCACGAGTGGCGCGCCCGCCACCGGGTTGCCGTCGAGCGGCACCACACACTTGCCGGTGGCCCGCGACTGCAGGGAGAACGAGGTGCCCCCGGCCGGGACCAGCTTCCACTGTTGCTGCGAGTCGCCGTCCACGCCGCCGAGTGTCACCGGCGTGCCGTTCGCGGTCCGGGCGGCGTACAGGTCGGCCGCACCGCCGGTCAGTGAGTTCGTCAGGACGAACCAGGCGTTCGCGGCCGGCCGGGCCGCCGGCGCGGACTGCGCCGTGCCCTTGGCGACGTAGCCGGTCGCCGTGCTGCGGATGGTCACCTGATATTTGGCGTCCGGTCGCAGGCCGATCAGCCGGGCCCGGGTCGCGACCGTGGTCGCGATCTTGACCCCGTCGACCTCCACCTCGTACGTCGCCTTGGGGGACGCGGCGCTCCAGGTGAGCCGGACGGAGGTGCTGGTGGGCTCGCGGACCTCCAGGACAGCCTGCACTGCCGGGGCCGCCGCCTGTTGCGTCGGCACGGGTGCGGTCGGCTCGCCGGTCGGGTCGGCAGCGGGCGCGCCGGTGGTCGGCGGGGCCGCCGGCTCGGTCGCGTCCGGACCGGGCGGCGCCACGGCGTCACCGCCGCCGTCGGACTCGTTGCCGCCGGTGGGACCCGGCGCGGGCACCTCTGCGGCCTCGGTGGACGGTGTGGCCCTCGGCGTCGCGTCCGGCTCGGCCGGCGGAGCGTTCGGGGCGTCCGGCAGGTCGTCGCCGCCGTCGCCGCGCAGCAGGAACTCGCTCTGGGCGACGTTCCAGCTCTTTGTGAGGTAACTGCCCGGTGACGGGTTGGTGTTGAAGTAGTCGTCGTGCCCGCAGTCGAGGCGGTTCTCGTGCTTCTTGGGGCAGACGGTCCGCAGCGCCGTGCCCGAGCGGTCCTTGGCGCACAGCAGGTCGTAGTCGTCGGTGCAGCTGCCGGAACCCGTGGAGTTCGGCGAGTCCTGCAGCAGCGCACCGAACATCTGGGTCACCTCGAGGGCGGCCACCACCGAGCTCCAGCACCCCGCGTCGACCCGGCCGTACGACGGACCGCCGTTGTTGCGGTTGCCCAGCCCCGGGCGGTTGTCGGCGACGAACGTGCCGATGCCGCAGTACACGTTCGAGTCCGCGAAGATCAGGTATTTGCGGTCGGTGCGGTTGTAACCGAGCGTCTGCAGCGCGTCGATGTTGCCGGTGAACGACTCCAGGGCCGCCTCGGGCACCTGCACCTCGGCCACGTCGACCCGGCACTGCGGGGTCGTCACGAAGCGGACGTGCCGGGAGCCACCGGTCTCGGCGGCGCTCGCGTCGAAGATCTGGTCGACGCCCGCCGACCAGGTGCGCATCGAGCCGAGGAAGTCGGTGTACCGGCTGGGCGTGCCGAACTCGTGCAGGTAGAGCACCTGGACGCGCTTGCCGGTGCGGCCGTCGCCCTCGCAGGCGACGTCGTGGGTGCCCATGATGAAGTCGGCCTCGCCGGGCGCGGCGTCCGGGATCAGTGCGGGTGCGCCGGGCGACAACGAGCTGCCGCCCTGGTCGCGCACGATCTCGGCGTCGGGCGGCACCGCGGCCGCCTCACGCCTCGGCTCCTCGGGCTCCGGCACCTTCGCGGTCACCGGCGGCACGTCCCGGCTCACCTTCAGCCCGGCGGGCGCCGGGTCGGGGCCGTGCGTGCAGGTCTCCTCGTCGAGCTCGTAGATGCCCGCGCACAGCGAGTCGGCGGAGGCCGGCACGAGGCCGTCGTAGACCAGCCCCTGGCCGGGGTCGTCGTCCGGCAGCGAGGCATAGGTGATGCGTTCGCGGTCCTGACCCTTGTCGTCCGGGCTCCACGCGCCGCCGACGACACTCGGCCCCACCACCCCGCCGATGCCCAGCACGGCCACGCCGAGCAGCACCGGCAGCAGCCGGTGCGGTCGGGGCGACGCCCGGCGTCGTCCACGCTCGGGGACCGCGCGCCGTTTGACCGGCAGCGGCTCCGCCCGGGGCGCGGGCCGGCGGTGGGTGGACAAACCATCTCCTCGTGCTGCGGGGGCGCGGTGGGAGGGGGTTATGGGGTGACCACCTCCCACCGCGAGGTGGCTGTCCCGGTCCCCGGTGTGGGGAGTTGCTGCGGTGCGGGGACCGGAAAGCCGGATGGGATCGGCATTGAGCGTGCCAGCCCGGCGGCGCCAGGGGAACGCCTTTAATACAGATCTAAGCAATCGTTGTACCGTCCGGGTTGTTTCGCGGTCTGCGGTGCGCTGCGGCCGTTTTTCACGACTCGTCCGTGCGTTGATGCGGCCACTTGCGCTTCACCGGATCGCGTTCCCGGGCCAGCCGGCCGACGAGCCCGAAGCGGCTCGCCTGTTTCGGTGACGCCTCGGCGTCGGCCAGCAACATCACCACGCTGGCACCGCCCATCGCGGCCCGGTCCAGGCTCACCGAACCGCCGGTGGCCTGCGCCGCCCGCCGTGCGATGTCCAGGCCCAGGCCCGTCGAGCCCATTTCGCTCTCGCCGCGGCGCAGAGCCTTCTCCGGGTCGTCGATGCCCGGTCCCGCGTCGTCCACACGAACTGCCACCCATCCGTCACGGCGGGTGATGCCGACCTCGAATGCCGTGCCCTGCGGGGTGTAGCGGAAGACGTTGCCCAGCACGGCGTCGAGCGCCGCGGCCAGCTCGGCCCGGGCCACCGGCACCGGGATGCGCAGGTGCGCGCCGACCACGCGGTACTGCCGGTCCTGGTCGCCGGCCAGCGCCGACCAGAAGACCATGCGGTCCCGCACCACCTCGCTCGCGTCGCACACACCCTCCTCGGGCGCGGCCACCTGCGCGGCGACGGCCTGCCGGGTGGTGTTGATCAGCTGGTCGACCTCACCCTCGAGGGTGACGATGGCCTGGCGGATGCGCCGGATGCCCCGCCGCCGATCGAGCTCGGCGGCCGAGAACTCCCCGATGTGGGTGTCGTCCGGGTCGAGCGCCTCGGCGTCCAGCCGCAGCACCGTCAGCGGTGTCCGCAGCCGGTGCGACAGGTCGGCGACCAGCTCACGCTCGCTGGTGCGCGAGGTGACCAGCCGGTCGGCCATGCGATTGAAGGCGTACCCGGCCTCGGCCAGCTCGCGCGGGCCCGACGGCTGGATCCGGACGCCCAGGTCACCGCCGCCGACGGCCATCGCGGCGTGCACGAGGTTGCGCACCGACGCGACCGCGCCGCGGGCCAGCCGGTCGACCACGATCACCGAGCCGATGACCAGGCCCAGCATGATGCCGAGAAGGATCCACCAGTCGCGGGAGGTGCCCTCGCTCAGTGCCTCGTCGCTGACGAAGACCTCGACGACCGAGGTCTTGTCGGCAGAGGCGGAGGCGGATCCGGCGCGGGCCGGCTCCAGCAGGACCAGTCCACCCGTGACGTCGACAACGACGGGTTCGGTGCCCTTGGCGGCGTCGAGGACGTCGTCGGCGCCGGCCCGGGTGTTCCCGGTGTTGCCGGGCGGGTGCACCAGCAGTCCTTCGCCGGCCGCCGCGACCGTGGCATCCAGCGCCTTCTTGTTGGCGCCCGAGACGATGGCGCCCGCGACCTTGGCACTGCGCTGCTCGGCAGCGGAGATGGCCTTGTCACGGTGGTCCTCCCGCAACTCCCAGCCCAGGGGGACCAGGAAAGCGAGAGCGGCGATGGCGGTGGTGGCAGCGCTGACGTAAGCCAGCCGTGCCCTCAGTCCGGCGCCACCAACCGGAATCCGACCCCCCGCACGGTGCGCAGGTAGCGAGGTTTCGCCGCGGACTCGCCCAGTTTCCGACGGAGCCAATACAGGTGGACGTCGATCGTCTGATCCTCGCCTACCGACGGCTGTCGCCATACCTCCTCCAACAGCTCACGACGGGACACGACCCGGCCCGGGCGGGCTGCCAGATAGGCCAGCAGATCGAATTCCTTGCGGGTCAGTGCCAGGGCCTCGCCGGCAAGGAGCGCGCTGCGCTCGCCGATGTCGACCCGCAGCTCGCCGACCTCGTGCACGGCGGGCTGCGCGGTGCGGCTGGCCCGGCCGACGCGGCGCAGCACCGTGGTGATGCGCGCGTCCAGGTGGGCGCCGGTGAACGGCTTGACCATGTAGTCGTCGGCGCCGGCGCGGAGCAGGCGCACGACCGTCTGCTCGTCGTCACGCGCCGTCGCGATGATGATCGGGACGTCGGTGATGCCGCGCAGCATCCGCAGCGCGTCCGAGCCGTCGAGGTCGGGCAGGCCCAGGTCGAGCACCACCAGATCGGGCGTCTCCGCGGCCACCCGGCGCAGGGCGTCCAGGGCTGTGCCGACGGCGTGCACGGCGTGCCCCCGATCAGCCAGTGACCGGAGCATCGCGCCGCGCACGACGTGATCGTCTTCGACGAGCAACACCGTGGCCATGCTGAGAAGGTACTGCCCTTGGCAAGCCAGACCGAATTTGTCATTGAGAGGATTGTTTCCAGCACGGAGAGTGACCAAAAAGGCGAGCGGTATGCTGCGGGGACCGATGACCTTCACACTCTTCCCAGAATCCCGCCTCGCCCTGGCCACCGACAGTCTTGCCGGTCTTTCCGTGGGTGACGCGCTCGGCGCACAGTATTTTGTCCCCGGCAACGCCGCCGCGGACCTGGCCCGCGGTGATCTGCCCACACCGCCCTGGCCCTGGACCGACGACACCGAGGAAGCCTGCTGCCTCGTCGCCGTCCTGACGGGCAGTGACGAGCTCTCCTTCGACCGTGACCGATTTGCCGACCTGCTCTCGGAGCAGTTCGACGCCTACCGCGGCTACGGGCCCGGTGCCGTGGTCATGCTCCGGCAGATCCGCGAGGGCACACCCTGGCCGATCGCGGCCGCCGCGGCCTTCGACGGGCAGGGCTCGGCCGGCAACGGCGCCGCCATGCGCGCGGCGCCGCTCGGTGCCTGGCATGCCGACTCCCTCGCCCACGCTGCCGCGCAAGCGGTCCGGGCGGCCGAGGTCACCCACGCTCACCCCGAGGGGATCGCCGGCGGTGTCGCCGTGGCCGTGGCTGCCGCGATGGCCGCTGCTGCCCGGCTCGACGGTCACCGACCGCCGGCGGGCCAGCTGCTGGCCGCGGTGGCCGGTCTGGTCACGCCCGGCCACGTCCAGGACGGACTGCGCCGGGCCGTCCGCATCAAGGACGCCGCCGAGGCCGCCTACGAGCTGGGCACCGGCTCACGGGCCATGGCGCAGGACTCCGTACCGTTTGCGATCTGGGTCGCCGCGCAGCATCTGGACAACTATCCGGCCGCGATCACCGCGTGCGTCGCGGGTGGTGGGGACGTGGACACCACCGCGGCGATGGCCGGGGGGATCGTGGCCGCGTACACCGGGGTCGATGGCATTCCCGCGGCCTGGCTGGCCGCACGCGAGCCGCTGCCGAAATGGGTGGCCGCGTCGCGCGAAGGGTGAGCAAATGGTTCTACTAGCATTCTCAGCGAATCGGCTTTTTGATGAATGGAGATCACCGTGTCTGCACCCCGTACCCCTGTCGTGGCCGACGCCCTAGTCGTCCCGGCCGGGACCACGGCGGCCGACGCGGTGGCCGCCGCCGGCCTGCCCGCCGCCGGTCCGAAAGCGATCGTCGTCGTCCGCGACCCATCAGGCCGCCTGCGCGACCTGGACTGGGCGCCGGAGCTCGACACCGAGGTCACCCCGGTGCCGCTGGACTCGCCCGACGGGCTCAACGTGCTGCGGCACTCGACCGCGCACGTGCTCGCCCAGGCCGTCCAGGACATCTTCCCGGAAGCGAAGCTCGGCATCGGCCCGCCGATCGAGAACGGCTTCTACTACGACTTCGACGTGGCCAAGCCGTTCGTGCCCGAGGACCTGGCGAAGCTCGAGAAGCGGATGCAGGAGATCGTCAAGTCCGGCCAGACCTTCCGCCGCCGCGAGTACGGCTCGCTGGACGAGGCCAAGGTGGAGCTGGCGGCCGAGCCGTTCAAGCTGGAGCTCGTCGACATCAAGGGTGAGGTCGACGACGCCGAGGTGATGGAGGTCGGCGCGGGTGAGCTGACCCATTACGACAACATCGACAAGGACGGCAAGCGCGTCTGGGGCGACCTGTGCCGCGGGCCGCACCTGCCGACGACCCGGCTGATCGGCGCCTTCAAGCTGATGCGCAGCGCCGCGGCGTACTGGCGGGGCAGTGAGAAGAACCCGCAGCTGCAGCGGGTCTACGGCACCGCCTGGCCGACCCGCGACGAGCTGAAGGCGTACCTGAAGCTGCTCGAGGAGGCCGCCCGCCGCGACCACCGCAAGCTGGGCGCCGACCTCGACCTGTTCTCCTTCCCCGACGAGCTGGGGTCCGGCCTGCCGGTCTTCCACCCGAAGGGCGGCATCATCCGCCGCGAGATGGAGAACTACTCGCGGCAGAAGCACGAGGAAGCCGACTACTCGTTCGTCAACACCCCGCACATCACCAAGGCCAACCTCTTCGAGACCTCCGGGCACCTCGACTGGTACGCCGACGGCATGTTCCCGCCCATGGAGATGGAGGGCGCGAACTACTACCTCAAGCCGATGAACTGCCCCTTCCACGACCTGATCTTCCGGTCGCGCGGGCGGTCCTATCGCGAGCTGCCGCTGCGGATGTTCGAGTTCGGCACGGTCTACCGCTACGAGAAGTCCGGTGTCATCCACGGCCTCACCCGGGTCCGCGGCATGACCCAGGACGACGCGCACATCTTCTGCGCGGAGGACCAGATGGAGGCCGAGCTGACCTCCCTGCTGACCTTCGTGCTGCAGCTGCTCAAGGACTACGGCCTGGACGACTTCTACCTGGAGCTGTCCACCCGCAACCCCGAGAAGTCCGTCGGCACCGACGAGAACTGGGAGAAGGCCACCGAGACCCTGCGCCGGGTCGCGCAGGAGTCCGGCCTGGAGCTCGTCCCCGACCCGGGCGGCGCGGCGTTCTACGGCCCGAAGATCAGCGTCCAGGCCAAGGACGCCATCGGCCGCACCTGGCAGATGTCGACCATCCAGCTCGACTTCAACCTGCCGGAGCGCTTCGAGCTCGAATATTCGGCCGCTGACGGCACCCGCAAGCGGCCGATCATGATCCACCGGGCGCTGTTCGGCTCGATCGAGCGCTTCTTCGGCGTGCTGACCGAGCACTACGCGGGCGCGTTCCCGGCCTGGCTCGCGCCGGTCCAGCTGGTCGGCATCCCGATCCGTGACGACCACGCCGACTACCTGGGCGAGTTCGTGGCCCGGCTCAAGAAGGAAGGCATCCGCGCCGAGGTCGACTACTCCGACGACCGGATGCAGAAGAAGATCCGTACCGCCCAGCAGCAGAAGATCCCGTTCATGGCGATCGCCGGCGACGACGACGTGAACGGCGGGACCGTCTCGTTCCGCTACCGCGACGGCTCGCAGCGCAACGGCGTCCCGCTCGACGAGGCCGTCGCCCACGTCGTCGAGGTCGTGCGCTCCCGGATCAACACCGGGCCGTCCGCGGCCTGACCAGCAAAGAGCGCCGGGGGTACGCGTACCCCCGGCGCTTTTGTCAGGGTGTGACCGGCAGCCACGTCGTGGTGTCGGTGCAGTCCGCGATCGTCATGCCCTCGACCGTGCGGACCATCTCGTCGTAGCCGGTCCGGGCCAGGTTGGCGACCTCGAGACGCACCCCGCACGTGCCCGCGTCGATCAGCAGGTGCGCGCCCGGATCCTGTCTTTGGCTGTCCGGCAGGAACCGGGTCCTGTGCCCGCCGATGGTCCGCCAGTCCGGGCCGGGCTCGACCAGCAGCTCCGTCCAGCTGCGACTGGTCTTCGGCACCGCCAGGACGCTCACCGGCAGGCCGCTCACCCGGTCGTCCGTCGCGAACGGTGGCCGGGCCGGCGAGAAGCCGACGGTGGAGCTGAACTGGTAGCCACCCGGCGCGTTCCCGGTGTCGTTGTTCGACACGTAGCTGACCGGCAGACCGCCCGGGCGGTGCTCGAAGCGTACCGGGGCGGTGATCTTGCGGGGTGGTCCCAGCCGGACCGTCGCGCCCAGCCGGACCAGCGCTTCGCGGTTGCGCGCGTCGGACACGACGACCCAGGCGCCCGAGGCGTCCTGCCAGCCGACACCGGGCCGGAGAGATCCCGTCACCGTCATCGGGCCGGGGACGGTGCCGGCGAGGTCCTCGACGTGGAACGCCGGGTGACCGGCGACCGTGACCCGCTCGCCGGCGAGCAGGACGGCGGGGTCGAAGCTGCCCGGATCGTGCACGGTGACCGTGCCGCCGAAGTCGGTGATCTCCGGGCCGGAACCGCGCACGACGAGAAACTGCCGGGTGGCATCGATCCCGTGGTTGAGCACGAAGAAGCCCGGAGTGCCGACCATGGTCAGCGTGCTCTCGTCGGGGGCCCGGTACGGCGCCGGGGCAGCCGGCTGCGGCTCGGCCCGCAACCGCGCCGCCGAGAGGGGCACCACCACGGCGACGGCGGCGACCAGCGCCGCCGCCGCAGCGGTCCCGGCGATCCGGCGCCGGCGGCGGATCCGGGCGGCGCCGGTCCGGGCGGCCTCGATCAGGCCGGTTTCGACGGGCCCACCGGCGTGGTTGTCGAACGTCTCGCGCAGGTCCTCGATCGTGGTCACGGCAGGGCTCCTTCGTGCTCCGGCGCGGTGCGCAGCTCGATGCGCAGGGTGGCGAGGGCGCGGCTGGCATAACCGCGGACCGTGCTCGGGCGGCAGCCCAGCACCTCGGCGATCTCGTGGTCGGTCAGCCCCTCGTAGTAGCGCAGGACAAGAACGGCCCGTTGCTGCCGCGGCAGGCCGGCGAGCAACCGCCACAGCTCGTCGCTGTGCTCCGCGGGGCGGCCTGCACTCGGCTCCGGCGCGAGGTCGAGCGGCACCGTGGGCAGCTTCCGCCGGCGGCGCCAGGACAGGTACTCGTTGGTGACCATGCGGCGTACGTAGGCGTACTGGTCGTCGGCGCGATCGATGCGCGCCCACCGGACCAGGGCGCGGGCCAGCACGTCCTGGACGATGTCGCGGGCCTGTTCCTGATCCCCGCTGAGCAGCCTCGCGTAGCGCACCAGCGCCGGCAGCCGAGCCGCCGCGAAGTCTTCGAACCGCATCCCGGTCCTTCCCGTTGATGTTCCTCACCAGGAAGGACGCGGGGCACCCCGGATGTGCTGTGTCAGCTCAGCGGCGGGATCCACGATTCCGGGTCGGCGCAGTCGCCGATGGTCATGCGGTCGACGAGCTTCTCGAGCTCCGCACGCGTCAGCGCCGATTCGATGGTGACAACACAGCGTTCGGCCTCGACGGTGAGGCGCTTGCCCTGTTCGTACCAGGCCTGCAGGCCACCCGCCGTCGTCGGGCCGGTCAGAGCTGGGCGGCGTTTGTCCCAGTCGCCGTTGCGGGGCTCGGTGGTGATGATGACGTCGAGGCCGCCCGGTGGGCGGGCGTAGAGGCCGGCCCCCGACGGCTCGCGGGTGGCGCGGCTGAGACCGAGGGTCGGTGGCTGCCGGTCGAGCTGCTGGTCGGTGGCGCGCACGTAGGTCAGGTCCAGCCCGGCCGGGAGCCCGGCGCCCAGGCTGAGCGGCAGGCGCAGATCGCGGGCCGGGCCGACGCGGACAGCCGCGGCGAGGCGGAGCAGGTCGTCCCGGCCGATCGCGGCCTCGCCGACGCTGCGGGCCGGGTCGGCGTAGACGACGACCCACACGCCGGACGGGTCCGGGCGGCCGACCGCGGGCGCCTGCCACGGTTTGCCGTCCCGGGCCGTGTGCTCGGCGAAGGTGAAGTCGGGGACGTACCAGGCGTCGTTCACGCGTTCACCGACGGTCAGCTGCTGCTCGTCGAGGGTGCCGGGCGGGAACGCGGTCACCTCGCCGCCGTAGACACCGTCGGGCTTGCCGCTGAAGGCCAGATTTTGCACGGTCAGGCCCTGCCGCGCGCCGTCGGAGACACCGGCGGAGATCACGTAACCCGCCTTGGTGTCGAGGTCCAGCGTCACCTGCCAGGGCCGGCGGCCGGGATCGACGGGTGCCGCCGGTGCGGCGACCGGCTCGTCGCTGCGCCACTGGTTCGCGCCGATGATCACCGCCGCCGTGCAGGCGACGAGGACGGCCACCGACAGAGCGGCGATCCAGGTGCCGCGACGGCCTCGCGTATGGGTCCCACGCATCCGTGCACTCTATGACGGATGTCGATGTCTGGTGCGCACCGGGCACGGGAGCGCCGCGCTGACTAGGGTGGGAGCGTGAGTGACGTCGGGGAACCGGACGGGCTGGACCGTCTCTGGACACCGCACCGGATGGCGTACATCTCGGGGGAGGACCGGCCCGAGGGCGGGTACGAGAAACCCGGCGGGTGCCCGTTCTGCGTCGCGCCCGGCCTGCCCGAGGGCGAGAGCCTGGTGGTGGCCCGTGGTGAGCTCGTCTTCGCGGTGCTCAACCTGTACCCGTACAACCCCGGGCACCTGCTGGTGTGCCCGTACAGGCACGTCGCCGACTACACCGACCTGACCGAGGAGGAGACGGTCGAGGTGGCCGCGTTCACCCGGCGGGCGATGCGGGTGATCCGGCAGGTGAGCAGCCCGCACGGTTTCAACCTGGGCATGAACCAGGGTGCGGTGGCCGGTGCCGGGATCGCCGCGCACCTGCACCAGCACGTGGTGCCGCGCTGGGGTGGCGACGGCAACTTCATGCCGGTGATCGGCCGGACCAAGGTGCTGCCGCAACTGCTCGGCGACACCCGGGACCTGCTCCGGAAGTCCTGGTCCGAGACCGTCTAGTCGATCGCCTCGGCCTCGGCGAGCGCCTCCTGCCAGGCCTGTTCCGGGGCGAGTTTGCCGATCTCCACCTTGCTCAGCTTCTGCTCCATGACCTTGCGGACCTCGGCGTTGTGCAGCCCGAGGTACTGCGCCGGTTTGGCGGTCACGGCCGAGGCGAAGATCTCGCCGACCGGGGCGTCGGAGAAGAACGGGTTCCGGAAGCTGCGGACCGCCGGGTCGCTGTAGAGCTTCGGGGTCGAGGGCAGGTTGCCGGTCTCGGTGAAGATGCGCAGCTGCTGCTCGGGCGCGGTCAGCCAGGACGCCAGCTCGTACGCCTCCCGCGGGTGCGCACTCTGCTTCGGCACGGTCAGCCAGGAGCCGCCCCAGTTGCCGGCGCCGCCGGGCACCGCGGTGACGTCCCACTGCCCGCGGGTGGCGGGAGCGTTCTGCTGGATCCAGCCGAGCACCCATGCCGGGCAGGTCAGCGTGGCGAACCGGCCACCCTGCAGAGCCGCCAGCCACTGCGGGTTGAACGCGACGTACTTGGCGGACTCACCGGCCTCGATCATGTCGTTCGTCAGGTCCCAGGCGTGGCGGACGCCGGGGCTGGTGTCGATGACCAGTTCCTCGTCGCGGTTGTAGTAGCCCACGGGTTCCTGGGCCAGGATCTGGTTGAAGATGTTGCTGGCCGAGTCGGTCCAGCTCGCGGCCAGATCGGCGTCCTGGAACCGGTGACCCGCCGCGATGTACGCCTGCCACGTCGGCCACAGCTTCGCCACCGCCTTGCGGTCGCTGGGCAGGCCGGCCGCCTTGAACAGGTCGGGGCGGTAACACATGGCCAGGCCGCCGACGTCGGTGCCGAGTCCGAGCTGCCCGGTCCCGTCGGCGCTCAGGGTGGCGTCCCACTTCCAGGGCAGCCAGTTCGTACGCTGAGCGCCCGCACCGAGGTCGAGCAGGTTGACGAAGTCACCGGCGCGGTTGCGGAACTCGACGACGTACCCCTCCTCGACGGCCACGACGTCACCGGTGCCCTCGCCGGCGTCGAGACGCTGCGTCAGCTGCTGGTGGTGCGCGGTGAACTCGCTGACGCGTTCGACGACCCGGATGCCGGGGTGCGCCGCCTCGTACTCCCGCAGCAGCGTCTTGTAGCCGAAGTTGCCGAAGTCGTCGACGGTCAGCGTGATCTTGCCGTCGCCCGCCGCTCCGGGGGTGCCGCACGCGGCGGCCCCGGAGAGCAGTGCGGCGCAGCCCAGTGCGGCGAACAGCCTGCGGACTCGGGTCATCGTCATGCCACCTCGATCGAAGAGTGGTCGGAGAGCCAGGCGGAGACCTCACCGGCCGGCAGCGGACGGCACAGGGCAAAACCCTGCAGCTCGTCGCAGCCCAGCTCGGTGAGGCGGTGCACGGTGCCGGGCGTCTCGACGCCCACGGCCACGCTGGTCATACCGAGATCACCGGCGATGCGGATGAGGCCGCCCACGATGCGTTCGGCGGCGAGGTTGCCGGGCAGCAGGCGGACCAGCTCACGGTCGAGCTTGAGCCGGGTCAGCGGCGCCCGCGCGACGGTGAGCCAGTGGGTCGTGCCGGCGCCGACGTTGTCGAGGCCGACCGCGATGCCGGCGGCGGCCAGCCGGGCCAGCGCGGTGGCGGCCCGCGGCGGGTCCAGCGCGACGGTGGCCTCGCTGAACTCCAGGCTGATCGCCTCGAGCGGGAGACCGGCGGCGGCCGCCGTCTCGATCACCAGTGCGGGCAGGGTGTCGTCGAGCAGGCTCTGCGCGGCGAGGTTGACGACGATGCGGGTGCGGTGACCGGCGGCGTACCAGGCGGCGCCCTGTGCGGTCGCCGTCCGCAGCATCCAGGCGGTCAGCGGCTTGATCATGGCGGTCTGCTCGACCGCGACCAGGAAGTCCGCCGCGGCCAGCAGGCCGTACTGCGGGTGGTTCCAGCGCAGCAGCGCCTCCAGGTCGCGGACCTCGCCCGTGGCCGCGAACGTCGGCTGGTAGTACAGCTCGAGCAGGCCGTCCTCGAGCGCCTGGCGCAGCTGCGCCAGCTGGGTCACGTGCCGGCTGCCGGTCTCGTCCGTCCCGGCGGTCTCGTCGTGGAGCAGCACACCGCCGCCGGCCTTCTTGGCGCGGTACATGGCGATGTCGGCCTGCTGGAGCACGGCGCTCAGCTCACGCCCGTGGACGGGTGCGGTCGCAACGCCGATGCTCGCGCCGACCTCGACGGCCAGGCCCTCGATGACCACCGGACGGGAGACGGCCTCACGGGCGGCGGCCGCGACGGCGAGCGCCTGCTCGGACCCGGTCCTCGGCAGCAGCACGGCGAACTCGTCGCCGCCCAGCCGGATGACCGTCCCGGCGCCCGGGCAGATCTGCTCGAGCCGGCGGGCGACCGCGGTGAGCACCTGGTCGCCGGCGTGGTGCCCGAGGGAGTCGTTGATGCCCTTGAAACCGTTGAGGTCGAGCAGCAGCAGGGCGGCGGGATGCCGTTCGGAGGCGGCGGTGAGCGCGGGTGCCGCCACCCGGCGCAGCTTCTCGCGGTTGCCCAGGCCGGTCAGCGGGTCGTGCACCGCGGCGTGGTCCTGGGCGGACTGGCGGCGGCGCACCTGCAGCACGGCGGCCAGCGCGATCACGAGCACGACCAGGCCGCCGCCGTAGAGCAGCCGGGTGGCCCGGGCGATCGAGCTGTCCACGTCACGCCGCGGCAGCAGCATCACGGCGAGGCCGTCGACGATGCCGTCACCGTTCGCGTCGTACGGGTAGTTGACCTCGAGCAGGTGCTCACCGGTGGCCGGGTCGGTGGCGTTGCCGGCGGTCGGGTGGTCGAGCGGGACGGACCGGCGCCGGGCGTCGGTCAGCCGGCCGGCCAGCAGGTAGTCCGGGTCGGCGTAGACCAGGCGGCCGTCGGTCAGCGACCAGATCATCAGGCCGCGCACCTCGCCCCGCTGCCGGAGCAGGACGAGGTCGGTGTCGAGCTGGGCCCGGTTGGCCGGGTGCAGCTCGTCGACGAGGTCGTTCAGGGTGAGGCTGCGGTCGATGACCAGCGAGCTGATGATCACGACACCCTGCACCGCGCTGTCCAGCGTGCGGGTCCTGATCTGCTCCTGCAGTGCCGCGACCCCGGCCACCACCGTCGCGGTCAGCACGACGACAACAGCGAGCAGCACGCGCCAGGAGGTCAGGGCGCGCGGCTCGGCACGGCGTCGGGAGGCCACGGGTTGTTCATCGACGGCGGGAGCGCCGGGCTGAGACTTAGCGCACGGACTCCCTCGGCGATCTGCTCGGCCGACGGGGCGTGCTCGGGGTCCGTCAGCCACTGGGTCATGACGCCGGACATCAGCGCCAGCGACACCGAGCCCACCGACCGGATCGTCCGCTCGTCGAGGGAGTCCTCCTCGCGGCCCAGGAGCACGGCGGCCAGGCCGCTGCGGCCCTGCTCGAGACCGGCGGCGATCTGGGCCTTGAGCTCGGGGGCGTGCTCGCTCTGCAGCATCGCCTCGATGGAGGCCAGCCACAGCTCCCGGTGGGTGCCGATGGTGCCGATGACCCGCCGCCAGTAGCGGACCATCGGGTCGTCGGACTCGTCGGTGATCTCGGCCGACAGGGCCTCGCCGATCGCGTCGCCCCAGTCCTCGATGGCGCTCAGCATCGCGGCGTTCATCAGGCCCGCGGTCGAGCCGTAGTGGTAGCCGATCGAGCCGAGGTTGGTGCCGGACGCCGCGACGATGTCCCGGGCCGTGGTGCGCGCGTACCCCTTGTCGTAGAGGCAGCGTTTGGCGCCGGCCAGCAGGTCTTCCCGGTGTCCCATGGCTGACATCCTAAGTTCTATACAAACGTGTAAGACGTTTGTATAGTAACTCGCATGACACAGCGAGAGGTCCTCATCTCCGGCGCCGGCATGGCCGGTCCCGCCCTGGCACACCAGCTGCACCGGCACGGTTTTGTGCCGACGGTCGTCGAGCGGGCCCCGGTCCTGCGCGACGGCGGTTACAAGGTGGACATCCGCGGCGCCGCGATCGAGGTGCTCAAGCGCATGGGCGTCTTCGAGGCGGCCCGGGCCGTCGACACCGGCATGCGGCACGTCACCTACGTCAAGCGCGACGGCGGCCGGATCGCCCGGCTCGACGCCGACCTGCTGATGGGCCGCCGCAACGACGACCTCGAGGTCATGCGCACCGACCTGACCCGGATCCTGTACGACGCCACGGCCGCCGACGTCGAGTACGTCTTCGGCGACGCCATCGCCTCGATGACCGAGGGCCCCGACGGTGTGGACGTCATCTTCGAGAGCGGCGCCGCCCGCCGGTTCGCACTGGTCGTCGGGGCCGACGGGGTGCACTCGGCCACCCGGCGCAAGGTCATGGGGGAGGTGCCGCTGCGCTACCTGGGCGGCCACATCTCGATCTTCGACGTGCCGAACGGCCTGGGGCTGGACCGCGAGGAGGTCTTCTACACCGAGCCCGGCCGGATGGTCTTCGCCTACAGCACCGGCCCGTCGGCCCCGGCCAAGGTCGGCCTGGTCTGCGGCTCGCCCTCGCCGGTGCTCGACCGGGAGAGTTTCGCGGAGCAGTTCACCGGGCTCGGCTGGCGGGTGCCGGACTTCCTGGCGGCCATGCGCGCCTCGGAGAACGTCTACCTCGACTCACTGAGCCAGATCGAGCTGCCCCGCTGGTCCGCCGGGCGGGTCGTGCTGCTCGGCGACGCGGCGCACTGCCCGTCCCCGGCGGCCGGGCAGGGCACGAGCATGGCCCTGGTCGGGGCGTACGCGCTGGCCGGCGAGCTCGCGGCGGCCGGTGGTGACCACCGGACCGCCTTCGACCGCTACGAGACGCTGCTCCGGCCGTTCGTGGAGAAGAACCTCGCCTTCGGCCGCAAGATGGCCGGTGACATGGTCCCGGGCGGCCGCTTCGCCCTGGCGTTCCGCAACTACGGCATGCGGACGCTGAAGTACCACCCGCTCAAGCGGCAGATCGTCGAGAAGGTGACGCAGCCGCTGCACGTGGCGGCCAACGCCATCGAGCTGCCGTCCTACCCGATGGCGCCGGCCGTCTGAGTCACCGGGCGGCGTGCTCCTTGCGGACCGCGTCGGCCAGGTGGGCGGGCATCGGCTCGTGCCGGGCGTACACCCGGCTGAACGTCCCGGTGCCGGACGTCAGAGCCCGCAGCTCGACCGCGTAACGGACCAGCTCGGTGGCGGGCACCTCGGCCCGGACCAGGCTGTGCTCGCCGTCCTCGTCCGCCTCGGTGCCCAGCGGGCGCCCGCGGCGGCCGGACAGATCGCTCATCACGGCACCGACGTAGGTGTCCGGCACCCGCACCACGATCTCGTCGACGGGCTCGAGCAGCGCCACCCGGCCCTGCTCGGCCGCCGTCCGCAGCGCCAGCGCCCCGGCGGTCTGGAACGCGGCGTCGGAGGAGTCGACACTGTGCGCCTTGCCGTCCACGAGCGTCACCCGCAGGTCGACGACGGGATAACCGGCGACGATGCCCTTCTCGAGCTGCGCCCGGACACCCTTCTCCACCGACGGGATGTAGTTGTGCGGCACCGCGCCGCCGACGACCTTGTCCACGAACTCGAAGCCGGAACCACGCGGCAGCGGCTCGACCTCGATCGAGCAGACGGCGTACTGGCCGTGGCCGCCGGACTGCTTCACGTGCCGGCCGTGACCGGTGGCCGTCGCGCCGAAGGTCTCGCGCAGAGAGACCTTCACCGGCTCGGTGTCCAGCTCGACACCCCCGGCGCGGAGCCGGTCGAGGACGACGTCGGCGTGGGACTCACCCATGCACCAGAGCACCAGCTGGTGGGTGTCCGGGTTGCGTTCCAGCCGCAGCGTGGGGTCACCCGCGACGAGCCGGGCCAGGTTCTTGGCCAGGGCGTCCTCGTCGGAACGGGACTTCGCCACCACCGCGATGGGCAGCAGCGGTTCGGGCATCGTCCACGGCTCCATCAGCAGCGGCTGGTCCTTGCCGGAGAGCGTGTCACCGGTCTCGGCACTGCCGGACTTGGTGATCGCGCAGATGTCACCGGCGATGCACGACGCCACCTCGCGCAGCTGCGAGCCGAGCGGGGAGTAAACGTGGGCGATGCGCTCGTCCGCGTCGTGGTCGGCGTGGCCACGCTCGGCAAGACCGTGCCCGGAGACGTGCACGGTCAGCTCCGGGCGCAGCGTGCCGGAGAAGACCCGGACCAGCGACACCCGGCCGACGTGGCGGTCGATCGTGGTCTTGACGACCTCGGCGACCAGCGGGCCGTCCGGGTCGCAGGTCAGCGGCGGGAGCGGGCTGCCGTCGACACCGGTGACCACGGGCAGGTCGTGCTCCAGCGGGGACGGCGCGCCGTTGACGATGCCGTCGAGCAGGGCGTCCAGGCCGACACCGGTCGCGGCGCAGACCGGGATCACCGGATAGAAGTTGCCCCGGGCGACGGCCTTCTCCAGGTCGGGCACGAGCGTGTCGGTGCTGATCAGCTCGCCGGCGACGTACCGGTCCATCAGGGTCTCGTCCTCGCTCTCGGCGATGATCCCCTCGATGAGCAGGTCCCGGTCGTCCTTGATCGGCGTCAGATGCTCCCGCTCGGCCTCGCCGGCCCGCGGCGGATAACCCTGCGAGTAGTCGAGAACCTTGAGCGTGACCAGGCCCAGCAGGCCGGCGATCGACTCGCCGTCGTCACCGAGCATGGGCTGGTAGATCGGCATGACGTTCTCGCCGAACGCCTCCTGGCACTCCTGCAGGGTGCCCTCGTAATCGGCGCGCGGATGGTCCAGCCGGGTGATCGTCACGGCCCGCGGCAGGCCGATGGCGGCGCACTCCTCCCAGAGCGCGACGGTGGCCGAGTCCACGCCGTCGACCGCCGAGACGACAAAAACGGCGGCGTCGGCGGCGCGCAGACCGGCGCGCAGCTCGCCCACGAAGTCGGCGTAGCCCGGGGTGTCGAGCAGGTTGATCTTCACTCCGTCGTGCACCACCGGGGCGCAGGACAGCGCCACGGACCGCTGCTGGCGGACGGCGGCGGGATCGTGGTCGGTCACCGTGGTGCCGTCCGCCACGGTGCCCGCGCGGGAGATCGTGCCGGTCGCGGCGAGCAGCGCCTCGATCAGCGTCGTCTTGCCCGCGCCGGAGTGGCCCACCAGCACCACGTTGCGTACCCTGCCGGGCTCCGTCACCACCGGAGCGGTGAGCCCTTTCTCCTGGGTCTTCTGCGTCATGGGTGACGCCCTCCTGTCGGCAGCCGGTCGGCGGCCCATTCTTCCGTCAGCTCCGGTGTCCCACCGGACCCGGGTGGGCGCCCCTACGTCCCCGTCCTTGGATCTGACACCCAGCGCAGTCGCCGCCGCAACCCTTTGTAATCCCCGACCGCCGTTTCATGACGATCCGGCGACGCGTGACGCACGCCGTAGGACTCACGGTCGGTCGCCGTTATGGTGGGACGGCCATGGCAAAGATCGTCAGCGTGCCCGCGCGCGCACTCGTGTCGTACGTCCTCCACCCCGCCGCCCGATTCCTGCTCCGCATCGGCGTCACCCCGAACATGGTCACCGTCGCCGGCACCGTGGGCGTCGTGATCGGTGCGCTCGGTTTCGGTGCCCGGGGTGAACTCTTCTGGGGCACGGTGGTCGTCACCGCGTTTGCGCTCACCGACGCCCTCGACGGGACGATGGCCCGCATGCGGGGCCCGTCCGGCAAGTTCGGCGCCCTCCTCGACTCGTCGATGGACCGGATCGCCGACGCCGCGGTGTTCGGCGCCGTCGTCTACTACCTGGCCGGCCTGGGCAACCCGTACGGCGGTGTGGTCGCCGCGCTGCTGTCCCTCGCACTGGGCCAGGTCGTCTCCTACGTGAAGGCCCGCGCCCAGAGCCTGGGCCTGGACGCCGACGTCGGCATCGCCGAGCGCCTCGAGCGGCTGCTCATCGTGGGTGTCGGCGGCCTGCTCGGCGCCGCCGGCCTGGAGTGGGGCCTGCCCGCCGCGCTCTGGGTCCTCGCCGCGTTGTCGCTGGTCACCGTCCTGCAGCGCCTGATCCACGCCGCGAAGTCCGACGTCGTGCCGGTCGCGGACGGTCCCGCGTGAGCTCCCGGCGTGATCAGCTGACCGACCTGGGGTACGCCGCGGGCTGGCGGGTGGTCCGGATGCTGCCGCTGCCGGCCGCCCGTGCGATCTTCAACGCCGGCGCCGACCGGTCGTTCAAGGGCAACGGTCCGAGTGTCCAGCGCCTGCGCCGCAACCTCCGCACGGTCGTGGGGCCGGACCTGCCCGAGGCCGGGCTCGACGCCCTGGTCAAAGCGGGTCTCCGGTCCTACGCCCGCTACTGGATGGAGGCCTTCCGGCTGCCGTCGCAGAGCCGCGAGGACTTCCTCACCGACTTTCACCTGTTCGACGCCGACGAGTTCAACGCCGTGCTCAAGGAGGGCAATGGCGCGATCCTGGCGCTGCCGCACGTCGGCAACTGGGACGCCGCGGCCGCCTGGGTGACCGCGCAGGGCTGGCCGCTGGTCACGGTGGCCGAGCGCCTCAAACCCGAGTCGGTCTTCGAGCGCTTCGTGGCCTACCGGGAGAAGCTCGGCATGGAGGTGCTCCCGCTGACCGGCGGTCAGCGCCCGCCGCTGGACGTCCTCGCCGAAAGAGCCACCCAGGGGTACGCCGTAGCGCTGCTGGCCGACCGTGACCTGTCCTCCCGCGGCATCGAGGTGCAGTTCTTCGGCGGCCGCACCCGGATGCCGGGCGGCCCGGCGATGCTGGCGCTGCGCACCGGTGCCCCGCTCTACGCCGCCGACCTGTGGTTCGAGCCCAGCCGCACGGTCGGCCGGATCCGCCGCATCGAGCTGCCGGAGAAGTCCGAGGGTGCACTGGACGTGCGGGTCAAGCTGACGACCCAGCGGCTGGCCGACGCGTTTGCCCTCGGCATCGCCGAGCACCCCCAGGACTGGCACATGCTGCAGAAACTGTGGCTCGACCAGAGCACCCGGGTCTGAGGGCGGGGCCGGCGTGCGGATCGGGATCGTCTCGCCGTACTCGTTCGACGTGCCCGGCGGCGTCCAGAACCACATCGTCGACCTCGCCGAGGCGCTGATCGGGCTCGGCCACGAGGTCAGCGTGCTGGCCCCCGCCGACGAGGACTCCGAGCTCCCGCCGTACGTCGTGGCGGCCGGGCGCGCGGTGCCGCTGCCGTACAACGGGTCGGTCGCCCGGATCGCGTTCGGCCCGATCTCCACCGCGCGGGTGCGGCGCTGGCTGGCCCGCGGCAAGTTCGACGTCCTGCACGTCCACGAGCCGCTCACGCTGAGCCTGTCGCTGCTGGCGGTGCTCTCCGCGCGCGGGCCGGTGGTGGCCACCTTCCACACCGCGATGATCCGGTCCCGGGCCCTGTCGGCGGCCGGGGGACTCCTGCAGCTGGTCGTCGAGAAGATCACCGCCCGCATCGCCGTCAGTGAGCTGGCCCGCAAGGTGCAGGTCGAGCATCTGGGCGGGGGAGCGGTCGAGATCCCGAACGGTGTCGCGGTGGCCAAGTTCTCGCACGCGGAGGCGCTGCCGGGCCGGCCGGGTGAGGGCGGGACGCTGGGCTTCCTGGGCCGCTTCACCGAGTCCCGCAAGGGCTTCGAGCTGCTGCGGACCGCGTTTGTCACGCTCGCCCGCGAACGCCCCGGCCTGCGCCTGCTGGTGGCCGGCCCCGGCGACCGGTCCGACCTCTACGACGACATCCCGAAAGAGCTGCACGACCGGGTCGAGTTCCTGGGGCTGGTCAGCGAGGCCGACAAGGCAAGGATGCTGCGCAGCGTCGACATCTACGTGGCGCCGAACACCGGCGGCGAGAGCTTCGGCATGATCCTCACCGAGGCGATGGCGGCCGGTGCGGCGATCGCAGCGAGTGACCTGGACGCCTTCCGCCGTGTCCTCGACGGTGGCCGGGCCGGAGCGCTCTTCCCGACCGGCGACGCCGGGGCATTGACCGGGCTGCTCGGCGAACTCCTCGACGACCCGCGGCGGCGGGCGGAGCTGGCAGCCTGCGCCCGGGTGGCCGTCCAGGCGTTTGATTGGCCCAGCGTAGCCAAGCGTGTACTCGAGGTGTATGCCACGGCCATCGAGGCCACGGACGGTCGCGTATTTGACGAAGAGTGGGCCGAACCACGCTCCGGGACGTGACTCTCCGACACAGAACCGCACTACGATCCCCCGCATGAGGTGGGTCCTGATAGCGCTTGCGGTGGCGGCTGTGCTGTCGGCGTACCTGGCCTGGACGTCCCACCGGGTCGAGCGGGTCCACGTCCGCGCGGCCTCGGCCGGCCGGGCCCTGGACGCCCACCTCCTGCGCCGGGCGGCAGCCGCGGCGGTCGTCGCGGAGGACACCGGGTTCGTCGAGCTCTACGCGTCGGCCCGGCTGGCCCTCGACGCCGAGCAGGACGAGCGGGAGATCGCCGAGAACGACCTGACCCGCCAGCTCCAGGCGGTGCACCTCAACCCGGCGGAGGCCGCGACCCGCACGCTGGTGGCCACGAGCCGCCGCGTCGCGCTGGCCCGGCAGGTGCACACCGACCTGGTCCGCGACGCCCTGACCGCCCGCCGGCGCCCGCTGGTCCGCCTCCTGCGCATGGCCCGCGGTTACGAACGACCCCGCTACTTCGAGATCGTCGACCCGACGCTGCGGGAGCCGCTGGCGGTGGCGCAGCGCCCGGCGCCGGAGCCGCCGGTCCCGGCCCAAGCCTCGACTTGAGGGTTCCGCCGGCCTGAACCGAACGGCAACCGTGGCGCGCCCGTTGTGCACTCCCAGGGTTTGTGCGGGGCCCGAAGAGGATGGCATGACGGACACGAAGATTGTCGAGCTGGGCCTGCAGGCGATGACCATCTCCGCCAAGATGTGTGCCCCGGTGCTGATCACGGCGCTGCTGATCGGCTTTGCGATCTCGCTGTTCCAGTCCGTCACCCAGATCCAGGAGGCGACGCTGTCCTTCGTCCCGAAGGCCGTGGGCGTCGGCGCGGCGATCCTGTTCTCGGGTAACTGGATGCTGCACGAGATGGTCACGTACACGACGCAGCTCTTCGAGAACATCCCGTCGCTGCTCGCCTGAGCATGGTTCTACCGAGGCCGCCCCTTCAGGGGGCGGCCTTTTGTTTGTCCCAGGGTGAGTACGCACGCAGCCGGCAATCGGCGGGAGCGACGGTCAGCACCACCCACCCAGCTACGACATGAAGCTGATCTTTCGTCCTGTTCCTGACCGGATGGCCGGTTGAAGGGGAACAAGCAGTCCACCCTGGGGTCGATTGGCCATCGGCGGCACCCTTCTCCCCGCCTAAAATTCCCCCGAGCCCATCACCCTGAGGAGTCATCGTGTCCAGCCCCACCTCTGTCACCGGGACCGCACGCGTCAAGCGTGGAATGGCCGAGATGCTCAAAGGCGGTGTGATCATGGATGTGGTCACGCCCGACCAGGCCAAGATCGCGGAGGACGCCGGAGCTGTCGCGGTCATGGCACTCGAGCGTGTCCCCGCCGACATCCGCGCGCAGGGTGGCGTCTCCCGGATGAGCGACCCCGACATGATCGACGGCATCATCGCGGCCGTCTCGATCCCCGTCATGGCCAAGGCCCGCATCGGCCACTTCGTCGAGGCCCAGGTGCTGCAGTCGCTCGGTGTCGACTACGTCGACGAGTCCGAGGTCCTGACCCCGGCCGACTACGCCAACCACATCGACAAGTGGGCCTTCACCGTGCCCTTCGTCTGCGGTGCGACCAACCTCGGCGAGGCCCTGCGCCGCATCACCGAGGGCGCGGCCATGATCCGCTCGAAGGGTGAGGCCGGCACCGGCGACGTCTCCAACGCGACCACGCACATGCGCACCATCCGCGGCGAGATCCGCCGGCTCACGTCGCTGCCCGAGGACGAGCTGTTCGTCGCGGCCAAGGAGCTGCAGGCGCCGTACGACCTGGTCAAGGAGGTCGCCGCGGCCGGCAAGCTGCCGGTCGTCACCTTCACCGCAGGCGGTATCGCCACCCCCGCCGACGCCGCGATGATGATGCAGCTCGGCGCCGAGGGTGTGTTCGTCGGTTCCGGCATCTTCAAGTCCGGCAACCCTGCCCAGCGCGCCGCCGCGATCGTCAAGGCCGTCACCTTCCACGACGACCCCGACGTCATCGCCAAGGTCTCGCGTGGTCTCGGCGAGGCCATGGTCGGCATCAACGTCGACGAGATCCCGCAGCCGCACCGCCTCGCCGAGCGCGGCTGGTAATCCGTTCACCGCGGCCCGGGCCCTCGTGAGGCGCCCGGGCCGTTGCCATGCCGGACCGTAAGGTGAGAAACCGTGAAAGATCCCGTCATCGGCGTGCTCGCGTTGCAGGGCGACGTCCGGGAACACCTCGGCGCGCTCGCGGAGAGTGACGCCGTGGCCCGGCCGATCCGCCGGCCCGAGGAGCTCGACGCCGTCGACGCGCTTGTCATCCCCGGCGGCGAGTCGACCACCATGAGCAACCTGGCCATCACGTTCGGCCTGCTCGAGCCGATCCGCAAACGCATCGCCGGAGGCCTGCCCGTCTACGGCTCCTGCGCCGGCATGATCATGCTGGCCGGGACGGTCCTCGACGGACGCCCCGACCAGGAGTCCTTCGCCGGCATCGACATGACCGTCCGGCGCAACGCGTTCGGCCGGCAGGTCGACTCGTTCGAGGCCGACGTCCAGATCGAGGACATTCCCGGCGACGATTTCCACGCCGTCTTCATCCGCGCCCCGTGGGTCGAGGAGGTCGGCGACGACGTGCAGGTCATGGGCCGCGTCACGTCGGGACCCGCCGCCGGTAGGATTGTCGCCGTCCGGCAGGGGAACCTGCTCGCCACGGCTTTCCACCCGGAGCTCACCGGCGACCTCCGCGTCCACCGGTACTTCGTCGAGCTGGTCCGCCGGGCCGCAGACGACGCTCGATAAAGCGGTCAACACGGAGGTTGAAGCATGTCCGGCCACTCCAAGTGGGCGACGACCAAGCACAAGAAGGCCGTCATCGACGCCAAGCGCGGCAAGATGTTCGCCAAGCTGATCAAGAACGTCGAGGTCGCGGCGCGCATCGGCGGCGGGGACCCCACCGGTAACCCCACCCTCTACGACGCCATCCAGAAGGCGAAGAAGAGCTCCGTCCCCAACGACAACATCGCCAACGCCGTCAAGCGCGGCTCCGGCCTCGAAGCCGGCGGCGCCGACTGGCAGACGATCATGTACGAGGGCTACGGCCCCAACGGCGTCGCCCTCCTCATCGAGTGCCTCACCGACAACCGCAACCGCGCGGCGACCGAGGTCCGCACCGCCCTGACCCGCAACGGCGGCACGTTCGCCGACGCCGGCTCGGTCTCGTACCTCTTCAACCGCAAGGGCGTCATCATCGTCCCCAAGAGCGACGGCGTCAGCGAGGACGACCTCATGCTGGCCGTCCTCGACGCCGGCGCCGAAGAGATCAACGACCTCGGCGAAGCCTTCGAGATCGTCAGCGAGCCCACCGACCTGGTCGCGGTCCGCACGGCCCTGCAGGACGCCGGCCTCGACTACGACTCGGCCGAGTCCTCCCTGGTCCCGAGCATGACCGTCCCGGTCGACGAAGAAGCGGCCCGCAAGGTCCTCAAGCTCATCGACGTCCTCGAGGACTGCGACGACGTCCAGAACATCTTCGCCAATGCCGACATCAGCGACGAAATCCTCGCGGCCATCGACGCGTGATCCATCCTTGAGAACCGCCCGGTCCGTGTGGGCCGGGCGGTTTTCTGTCTTCCGAGATCAAGATCCAGGGCATGTCGTGCCTGGTTGCATGGTTCTGATCGTCGCTCCCGCCGAGACCGGGCGCGGGCGGCCAATCGCCTGGCGGCTCATGAACGGCCACCCGCACCCTGCCAGGTCCGTGCTCGGGGCAAACCTCAGGTCGGTGCCGAGACCTGCGACATGAATTGGACAAAAGAGCCGAGCACCAGCACAAACGTGCCGCCCAGCCGGGCGTAGCGGCGCCACACGTAGCGGCGGTAGGCGTGAACCCAGGCGATCTCGGCTTCGGCCACAACCCGCACCTCGGCCCTCGCCGTTGACGGCAACAGCGGTGCCAGCCGCTGCGCAACAGTCTCGTCGTTGACCGAATGCCCCTGCCACTGCGCAGCCGCCGCAGCCGCGGTGAGGGGACGTCTCGTCGTCGCTTCCCCGGGATGTTGCCGCCCCTGCGCTGTCGCTGCCTCCACCAGATTTGCTTGCCCCCACGCGGTCGGAGTGAGGGAACGTTCCTGCGGCGATGCTTCCACGGTCCCGGCGGGGTCGGCCGTCGATGGCGTTGGTGGGCCGGAGGGCTGCACCGGGGCCGGCATTCGCACAACTGTCGAGATGTGGTGATCCGAAGTGTGTGACGGCGGCGGGCCTGGTGGTTGCGCCGGATCGGTCCGGGGACGTGCGTAGCGTGCGGTCTCGACGGGCGTCGGCCGCAGAGGTTCCGGGTCGAGAAAGATTCGCGCACCGTCGTCCGGTGTCGACGAGCGGCCACGGTGGGAGACCGTCATCTCGTCGAGGGAGATTTGCGAGCCGTCGATCGGTGTCGACCAGGGATCGTGGTGGGAGACGGTCACCTCGACCGGGTAGATCTGGTCCTCGCGCCACTGGCGGCTGCGGGTGTGAAGACGCCGGTTGAGGTATTCGGTGGCGGCGTCGCGGTGGCTGAGCCGGCTGCGCCAGCAGACGCGGCGCCAGTGGCCGGCGAGGTCGGTCAGAACTTCCATGTAGACCTCGGCCGCAAAGCGTTCACCGCCCACCAGCCGTGCCGCCTCGTCGCGCAACGCACCCAGCCGCCCCGCAACGAACGCGATGAAGTCGGCGGGCGGCTCGTCCTCCATCGGCGGAATCAGGTAAGCCACAGTGACCTCCCACCCCATGGTCGGCGCCCCCGCGCCCCCACGCAACCCATCCACCAAGACCACCGCCCACCCGAGGTGCTTCCCAGCCCGAAGTCCCAGCCCAAGCTCTTCCACCCCGACGTGCCCCACCCAAAGCCCTCCGACTTGGAGGTGCTCCCGCTGCGAGGTGCTCCCGCTCCAAGGCGCTTCTACCCAGTGCTCCGACCTTGAGGAGCTCCCGCCCGAGGTGTTCCCACCCAGTGCTTCGACCCGGGTGCTTCGAACTGGAGGTGCTCCCATCTGAAGGCGCTCCCGCCCGGGTGCTCCCACCAGGGAGGTGCTCCCACCAGGAGCGCTTCGACCCGGGGTGCTCCCGCCGGCAGGTGCTTCCACCGGGCGGCCTCGAGCAGGCTCTGCGCGCTGGCTTCGTCAAGGCCGCTGCCGGGCTCGTGCAGGTCGTCCCAGCCGGCGGGAGGTGCTTCCACCAGGAGGTGCTCCCGCCGGGAGGTGCTCCCGCCGGGAGGTGCTCCCACCTGGAGGCGCTTTGGCAAGGGGTGCTCCCACCGGGAGGTGCTCCCACCTGGAGGCGCTTTGGCAAGGGGTGCTCCCGCCGGGAGGTGCTTCCACCGGGAGTTGCTCCCGCCGGGAGTTGCTCCCGCCGGGAGGTGCTCCCACCAGGAGGTGCTCCCACCGGGAGGCGCCTCGGCCCGGGGTGCTCCCACCGGGGTGCTTCCTCCCGGAGGTGCTTCGACTCGAGGTGCTCCGATCGTGAACTGCTCCCACCCTGGGGTGCTCCCGGCCCGGCAGTGCTGTTCCCTCCCAGCACCAGGCCGTCTGCTACCCCCACACGCGCTGCTCGCTGGCAGCAGCTGGGTGGGTGGCGGGTTGGTTGTTCCGTGCACGGAGCTGGCAGGGTGCGGGCGGCTGTTCATGAGCCGCCAGGCGATTGGCCGGTCGGGCCCGGTCTCCGCGGGAGCGACGATCAGGGACATGCACGGACCGTGGCAAGGAAGGGATCGACCGTAGACGGCCGGAACCCGGGCGAGTGTCGGATGAGACCACCGCGACGCCAGGTAATAGGGTGTCGAACACACGTCCGAGTCGCGGGAACGGAGGCCCCTCTGTGCGGGTGCTGGGGATCGATCCCGGGTTGACGCGGTGTGGGGTCGGGGTGGTCGAGGGGGTTCCGGGGCGGCCGGGGAAGCTGATCGGCTACTACGTCGTCTATTCGGAGCCGGACGAGGACATCGCGTTGCGGTTGTTGCATCTGGACAAGTCGCTCGGGGAGCTTGTTGCGGAGCACAAGCCGGACAGTGTTGCTGTCGAGCGGGTTTTCAGTCAGCACAATGTGCGGAGTGTGATGGGGACCGCGCAGGCGAGTGCTATTGCCATTTTGGCGGGGTCGCGGGCCGGGTTGCCGGTGCAGACCTACACGCCGAGTGAGGTCAAGGCGGCGGTGACGGGGTCCGGGACGGCGGACAAGGCGCAGGTCACCAGCATGGTCACGCGGTTGCTGGGTCTGGATGCGCCGCCGCGGCCGGCGGATGCCGCCGATGCGCTCGCTCTGGCGATCTGCCATATCTGGCGTGGGGGGACGCGCGCTCGCATGCAGGCTGCTGCACTGGCCGCTGCCTCTGGGCGAAAGAAAGGGATCCGACGATGATCGCCAGCGTGCGCGGCGTGGTTGCCGCGATCGCCAATGACAGTGCCGTCATCGAGGTCGGTGGGGTGGGGCTGCAGGTGCAGTGTGCGCCCGGGACGCTGGCCGGGCTCAAGGCCGGGGTCGAGGCGCGGCTGTCGACGAGCATGATCGTGCGGGAGGATTCGCTCACGCTCTACGGTTTTGCCGACGACGACGAGAAGCACCTCTTCGAACTTCTGCAGACGGCCAGTGGGGTCGGGCCGCGGCTGGCGCAGGCCGTTCTGGCCGTGCATCAGCCCGAGGTGGTGCGGCGGGCGATCTCCAGTGGGGACACTGCCACGCTGACGCGGGTGCCCGGGATCGGGAAGAAGGGGGCCGAGCGGATGGTCCTCGAGCTGCGGGACCGGATCGGTGCGGTTTCCACCGGTACGGACGGAGTGGCCGGCGCGCTCAGCGGTGGCTGGCAGGACCAGGTGCGGCAGGGTGTGATCGCGCTCGGCTGGTCGCAGCAGCAGGCCGACCAGGCCGTGGCCGCCGTCGCCGAGACGATCGACGGTGAGGTTCCCGCCGTGCCCGTGCTGTTGCGGCAGGCGATCCGGCTGCTGGGCCGCACCCGATGACCGACGACCTGGTCTCTCCCTTCGCCGGTGACGAGGAGCTGGACGCCGAGGCGAGTGTCCGGCCGCGGCGGCTGGCCGACTTCATCGCGCAGCACCGGGTCCGGGACCAGCTGGAGTTGCTGCTCAAGGGTGCGATGGGCCGGGGGACGCCGCCCGACCACATCCTGCTGTCGGGGCCGCCCGGGCTCGGTAAGACGACCCTGGCCAACATCGTGTCGGCCGAGCTGGGGACGGGGATCCGGACCACCAGCGGGCCGGTGATCGAGCGGTCGGGTGATCTTGCCGCGATCCTCACCGGGCTGGCCGAGGGCGACGTGCTTTTCATCGACGAGATCCATCGCATCGCCAAGCCGGCGGAGGAGCTGCTCTACAGCGCGATGGAGGACTTCCGGGTGGACGTGATCGTCGGGAAGGGACCCGGTGCCACGGCGATCCCGCTCGACGTCGAGCCGTTCACGCTGGTCGGGGCGACCACGCGGGCCGGTCTGCTGTCCGGTCCGATGCGTGACCGGTTCGGGTTCGTGGCGCATCTGGACTTCTATTCACCGGCCGATCTCGACGCGCTGCTGCACCGGTCGGCGCGGATTCTCGGGGTGCCGATCACGCCCGAGGGGGCCGCGGAGATCGCCGGGCGGTCGCGGGGGACACCGCGTATCGCCAACCGCCTGCTGCGGCGGGTGCGGGACTACGCCGAGGTGCGTGGCAACGGCATCGTCGACGAGGCGACGGCCAAGGCGGCGCTGACGGTCTACGACGTCGATCAGCTGGGGCTGGACCGGCTGGACCGGGCGGTGCTGCGGGCGCTGATCGAGTCGTTCCGGGGCGGTCCGGTGGGTCTTTCGACGCTGGCCGTCGCGGTGGGGGAGCAGTCCGACACCGTGGAGGAGATGTGCGAGCCGTTCCTCGTCCGGGCGGGTCTGCTGGCGCGGACGCCACGCGGGCGTGTCGCGACCGACGCCGGCTGGCGCCACCTGGGGAAGAAGCCCCCGGAGGGCCGGGGTGCGTTGCCGAACCAGCCCGACCTGTTCGCCCGGGACGCAGAAACCTCTCCGTAATGTGAACGTGACGTGTGCCGCTCACAGACTTCTCAGCTAGAGGGATTAGACTCGCCGCCGTTCGAACGGGATGTGTATATCGCCCCGTCGTGTGCTTTGAGCCGCGCCGGAGGCCCCATGGAAGGTCGTCTTCGTGTCTATCGCAGCTCAAGCGCAGGGCGGTGGCAGCTTCATGCCGCTGCTTCTGATCGTCCTGCTCTTCGGCGTCATGTATTTCATGATGATCCGTCCGCAGCAGAAGCGGCGCCGTGAGGCCCAGCAGATGCAGTCCTCGCTGGGTGCCGGCGACCAGATCGTGACCATCGGCGGCCTGCACGCGACCGTGGTCTCGGTCGACGACGACGTCGTGACGGTCGAGATCTCCCCCGGGGTCAACGCCCGCTACGCCCGCCCGGCCATCGCGAAAATCGTGAAGCAGGAGGCCACGGTGGTCGAGGAGCCCGTCGCGGCACCCGTCGCCGACGACCCGATCGAGAGCCCGGTCGTCGAGACCCGCAAGTCCAACGACTGATGATGTGATGGTCGCGGCCCGCCACCGAGGTGGGCCGCGATCGTAAAAAGCAGCACAGGCCGCGGGGCGGGGCAGCCGGGCGGCTCGTTGTTGTGAATAATCGTCGCCGGGCAAATCGGCCGGATCCCCAATTCCGGCCCGAGACACCCTGCCCCCGCACAATCCCCAGCGCCGCGCGCTCCCGCCGGCCGTAAGCACGAGGAGATCGACAGTCGTGGCACGACCACCACAGGGACAGATGCATCCCGGGCGGCAGCTCGCCGTGCTCGGTCTCCTCTTCGTCATCCTCTATGCGCTCGTGTTCTTCGGCGCGGGTGCCAAGGGCAGCGTCACCGACCGGTTGCAGCCGAAACTCGGGCTCGACCTCGTCGGCGGCACGCAGGCGACCTACGTCGCCTCGCTCGCGTCCAACGGCCAGCCGCCGCCGCAGACGAGCATGGAGGAGGCCCGCAAGATCATCGACCAGCGGGTCAACGCGCTCGGTGTCGCCGAGGCCGAGGTTGTCGTCGAGGGCAACCGCAACATCGTGGTCTCCGTCGCCGGTGAGGCCGACGACCAGCTGAAGAACGTCGGCCAGGCGGCGCAGATGCGCTTCCGCAAGGTCCTCAAGGCGACCGGCGACAACGCCGCCGTGGCGGCCAACCCGCCGACCGCCAACCCGAGCGCCAGCGCGGTTCCGAGCGGCAGTGCCGCGCCGAAGCCGAGCTCGAGCACGGGTGCGAAGGCCACCGCGAAGCCGTCCGCCTCCACCGGCGGTCAGGGTGGCGGCGAGAAGGCCCCGAGCCCGAGCGCCACTCCGAGCGCACCGGCTCCCGCGCCGTCCGCCTCCGCGGCGGCCCCGGCTCCGGTCACGGCCGACATCAAGGAGCAGCGCGCGGCCATCGAGAAGAAGGTCGGCGCGGCGGCCTGGGCCGCGGCGGAGAAGCTGAAGGACCCGGTCGACCTGCAGACCGACCCGACGGCGGGCATCCCGTTCAAGGCGTTCGGCACGCTCACCGGCCCCGAGGTCAACGCCCTCACGCCGGAGATGCAGTTCAACGTGCCGACGATCGGCTGCGCCGAGCAGCTCGACAAGCGGCCGAACGGCGCCATCGACGCGATCGACCAGAAGGTCGTGGCCTGCCAGAGCGGCGCGAAGATGTACCTCGACGCCGCCAAGGTCATCGGTAAGGACATCGACACCGCGACCCCGCAGCTCGACCAGCAGCAGGGCCAGTGGGTCGTCTCGCTCGACTTCACGAGCGAGGGCCAGGCCAAGTGGACCGCCCTCACCCGTGAGGCGTTCCAGCCCGCCGCCGACGACTCCTGTGTCGCCGCCGCGCAGGCGCTCTCGACGGGTGCGACCCACTGCCTCGTGGCGGTCGTGCTCGACAAGACGGTCATCTCGGCCCCGGAGATCCAGGGTGTGCTGACCGGCCAGTCGCAGATCACCGGCCAGTTTAACGCGGTCACCGCGAAGGAGCTCGCCGACCAGATCAAGTACGGCGCGCTGCCCGTCACCTTCGAGCCCGCCGCCACCCAGTCCGTCTCCGCGACGCTGGGCAAGCAGCAGCTCGAGGCCGGTCTGCTCGCCGCCGCGATCGGCATGGGCCTGGTCGCGATCTACGCGTTCTTCTACTACCGCCTGCTCGGCACGGTCATCTTCCTGAGCCTGATCCTGTCGGGTCTGCTGACCTTCGGCGCGCTGGTCGTCCTCGGCCGCACGACGGGCTTCACGCTGACGTTGGCAGGCATCGCCGGTTTCATCGTCTCGCTAGGCGTCGCGGCGGACTCGTTCGTCATCTACTTCGAGAGACTCAAGGACGAGATCCACGAGGGGCGCAGTGCGCGCAGTGCCGTCCCCCGGGCCTGGGTCCGCGCCCGGCGTACCATCATCTCGGCGAACACCATCACGATCATGGCCGCGGTGGTGCTCTACATCGTGTCGATCGGCGCGGTGAAGGGCTTCGCCTTCGCGCTGGGCCTCTCGACGATCCTCGACCTCGTCGTGGTGTTCCTGTTCCGGCATCCGATCATGACGATGTTCGCGAACACGAGGGCGTTCATGTCGCCGCGCGTCAGCGGCCTCGGCCGCGCCATGAAGCGTGTCTCGACCGATGTCAAGGAGGCCTGACATGGCCAGCAAGGGCTTTGCCGATCGCCTCTACCGCGGTGAGGCGAACCTGAACATCGTCGGCCGCCGCAAGATGTGGTTCGCGATCGCCGGTGCACTGGTGCTGATCGCCATCGGCAGCTTCGTCTTCCGGCAGTTCCACCTCGGCATCGAGTTCGCCGGTGGCACGCAGTTCGTCATCCCGGCCTCGGTCGGCACCCAGGAAGAAGCGCAGAGCGCCGTGGCGCGGGCGGTCGAGTCCGCCGGCGCCACCGAGGAAGCCAACATCGGTGCCGCCCAGCGGGTCGGCAACGGCCCGGACGCCACGTACACCGTGCGGACGGCGGCCCTCAGCCAGGATCAGGCCAGCGCGATCAAGAGCGCCCTGGTCGCCGACCTGAAGGTGCCGGCCGAGGACATCAGCGACGACCGGGTCTCGGCCGCGTGGGGCACCCAGGTGACCCAGCAGGCGCTGCTCGGCCTCGGCATCTTCCTGGTGCTGGTGCTCGGCTATCTGATCGTCCGCTTCGAATGGCGGATGGCGGTGGCGGCGGTCGCCTCGCTGTTGCTCGACCTGGTGCTGACGGCCGGCGTCTATTCGCTGGTCGGCTTCGAGGTGACACCGTCGACGGTGATCGGCTTCCTGACGATCCTCGGCTTCTCGCTCTACGACGTGGTCGTGGTGTTCGACAAGGTGCAGGAAAACACCCGCGGCATCACCGCGGGGGCGTCCCAGACCTACAGCGAGGCCACCAACCTCGCGGTCAACCAGACGCTGATGCGCTCGATCAACACCGGTCTGGTGGCGCTGCTGCCGGTCGGTGGTCTGCTCTTCATCGGCGCCGGTCTGCTCGGCGCGGGCTCGCTGAAGGACCTCGGCCTGGTGCTCTTCGTCGGCATGGGCCTCGGCGTCGTCTCCTCGATCCTCTTCGCGTCGCCGATGCTGGCGGCGCTCAAGGACCGGGAGCCACGCATCAAGTCGCACACGGCCCGCGTGCTCGCCCGGCGATCCTCGGCCCGCTCCGGCGACGTGGCCCGCGGCGAGCGCACCCGCACGCCGAACGCGACCCCGTCCGACGAGGTTCCGGCCCTGGCCGGTTCCACGCCGCGTCCGGGTGTCCGCCCGGCCGCCAAGCGCAGCAACACCCGTGGTGGTGGCGCGGGCAACCGCCCCAGCGGTGGCCAGAAGCGCCGCTGACCTCGCAACGCCGGGAACGGCCCGCCACCGCGTCGGTGGCGGGCCGTCGCCGTGTCTAGGCTGTTCGATGTGACTGAGACTCAGAACGCCCGTGCCTCCGAGCTCGTGGCCAGCCGTGTCCTGGACGTGCCGGACTTCCCCAAGCCCGGCATCGTCTTCAAGGACCTGATGCCGCTGTTCGCCGACGGGCCGGTGTTCCGGCAGGTCATCGACGAGATCGTGGCCTATCACGGCCCGGAGTCGTTCGACGTCGTCGCCGGTGTCGAGGCGCGCGGATTTGTGGTCGCCGCGGCGATCGCCTACGCGACCGGCAAGGGTGTCGTACCGGTGCGTAAGGCCGGCAAACTGCCCCGCAAGACACACTCGGCCTCGTACGAGCTGGAGTACGGCGAGGCGACCCTCGAGGTCCACGAGGATGCGTTCGTGGCGGGTCAGCGGGTGCTCGTGGTGGACGACGTCCTGGCCACCGGTGGCACGGCGGGTGCGGCTCTCGAGCTGGTCGAACGGGCCGGTGGCACGATCGCCGGTTTCACCGTGCTGATGGAGTTGGGGTTCCTCGACGGGCGTCAGCGGCTCGCCCCGCGTACCGTCCATGCGCTCCTGACCGTTTGATCCTGATCTGCCGGTCGTGGTGGCACGCTTTCCGGACGTCAGGCCCGGCCATCGGGGAAGAGCAGGCGGGTAGGATGACGTTTCCAGTGAGGTGAGTATCGGACCCGACCGGCCGACGATGACCGGAAAGATCCCAGGCGATGGTGTGAGGAGGCCGGTGTCCAGCGACGTCGCCCCGCAGGCGGAGGGCACGGTGGATCCAGCCGGCGGAAACGAGCAGGCCGCCGAGGATCTCCACGACCTCGAGTCCACTCAGCCGCTCTCCCCGGGGGACGAGCCGGCCAGTGGTTTCGGCCTGGCCAGTGCGCCCACCGGCCGACGCGTCCGGGCGCGGCTGGCCCGCTTCAACGCGCCCTGGCAGAGCACGCAGGTCAGCGAGGTTCTCGAGCCGCTGATCGCGACCCACCGGGCCAGCCACCCCAAGGCTGACGGGCGGGCGCTGCAACGCGCCTTCGACGTCGCCGCGCGCTGGCATTCGGGGCAGTACCGCAAGTCGGGTGATCCCTACATCACGCACCCGCTCGCGGTCGCCACGATCCTGGCCAACCTGGGCATGGACACCACGACGCTGGTCGCGGCCCTGCTGCACGACACGATCGAGGACACCGATTACGGCCTCGAGCAGATGAAGGCCGACTTCGGCGGCGAGGTCGCCCTGCTCGTCGACGGTGTCACCAAGCTCGACCGGGTGAAACTCGGCGACGCGGCCAAGGCGGAGACGATCCGCAAGATGGTCGTCGCGATGGCCAAGGACCCCCGGGTGCTGGTCATCAAGCTGGCCGACCGGCTGCACAACATGCGCACCCTGACCTTCCTGCCCCGCGCCAAGCAGGAGCAGAAGGCCAAGGAGACGCTGGAGATCCTCGCGCCGCTGGCGCACCGCCTCGGTATGAACACCATCAAGTGGGAGCTCGAGGACCTGGCCTTCGGGACGCTGTTCCCGAAGCGGTTCGAGGAGATCAACCGCCTGATCGGTGAGCACCAGCCGCAGCGCGAGGCGCTGCTGCGTCAGGTCACCCAGCGGGTCCAGCTCGACCTCAAGTCGGCGAAGATCAAGGCGGAGACCACCGGACGCCCGAAGCACCTCTACTCGATCTACCAGAAGATGATCGTCCGGGGCCGGGACTTCAACGACATCTACGACCTGGTCGGCGTGCGCATCCTGGTCGACACGGTCCGCGACTGCTACGCCGCGCTGGGCGTCATCCACGCGAACTGGCAGCCGGTGCCGGGCCGGTTCAAGGACTACATCGCGATGCCGAAGTTCAACATGTACCAGTCGTTGCACACGACGGTCATCGGCCCGACCGGCAAGCCGGTCGAGATGCAGATCCGCACCTTCGCCATGCACCGCACGGCGGAGTTCGGCATCGCCGCCCACTGGAAGTACAAGGAGCAGAAGGGCGCGACGATCGTCGGCCCGCCGGCGCACATCGACGAGATGACGTGGCTGCGCCAGCTGCTCGACTGGCAGCGCGAGGCGAGCGACCCCAGCGAGTTCCTGGACGCGCTGCGCTTCGACCTGTCCAGCCAGGAGGTGTACGTCTTCACCCCCAAGGGCGACGTCATCCCGCTGCCGACCGGTTCGACGCCGGTGGACTTCGCCTACGCCGTGCACACCGAGGTCGGTCACAAGACGATCGGCGCCCGCGTCAACGGCAAGCTCGTGCCGCTCGAGTCGACACTGTCCAACGGCGACGTCATCGAGATATTCACGTCGAAGTCCGCCACGGCCGGCCCGACGCAGGACTGGCTCGGCTTCGTCAAGAGTCCCCGCGCCCGCACCAAGATCCGGCAGTACTTCAACAAGGAACGCCGCGAGGAAGCGATCGAGGACGGCAAGGAGGCGATCGTCAAGGCGATGCGCAAGCAGGGTCTGCCCCTGCAGCGCATGCTGACGAGCGACAACCTGACGACCATCGCCCGCGACCTCCATCTGGCCGACGTAGCGTCGCTCTATGCGGCCGTCGGTGAGAACACCGTGTCCGCGCAGTCGGTCGTCCAGAAGCTCGTCGCCGGGTTCGGTGGTGAGGAGGGCGCGGTCGAGGACATCGCCGAGACCGCCGTCGCGACCCGGCCGCCGCGCAACCGCAGCACCGCCCAGGATCCCGGTGTGGTCGTCAAGGACGTCAGCGACGTCTGGGTAAAACTGGCCCGCTGCTGCACACCGGTGCCGGGTGACGCCGTGTTCGGCTTTGTGACGCGTTCCGGTGGTGTCAGCGTGCACCGCGAGGACTGCGCCAACGCCGAGGATCTGCGGGAGCAGAGCGAGCGGGTCGTCGAGGTCAGCTGGAAGCCGACGTCCGCGTCGACGTTCCTGGTGGCGATCCAGGTCGAGGCGCTCGACCGGCACAAGCTGCTCGCCGACGTGACGCGGGTGCTCTCCGAGGAGCGCGTCAACATCCTGTCCGCGACGGTCACCACGACCCGCGACCGGGTGGCGGTCAGCCGCTTCACCTTCGAGATGGCCGACCCGAAGCACCTGGGGCACCTGGTTGCCGCAGTGCGCAAGGTGGACGGTGTCTTCGACGCGTACCGCGTCACCTCAGGGGCATAAAAAAGGGCGGGCCGTCACCGGCCCGCCCTTTCCTCAGCGCTCGATCAGGCCTTGGCCATCGTCAGCGTCTTGATGTCGATCTCCTTCTTGGGGTGACCGTCACCCTTGCCGTTGGCGTCGTCGCTGCCCGCCTTGGCCACACCCTCGACGATGTCGAGGCCCTTGGTGATGGTGCCGAGGACGGTGTAGTCGGCCGGGAGGTCGGTGTCCTCGTAGACGATGAAGAACTGGCTGCCCGTGCTGCTGGGCGCCGACGTCTTCGCCATCGCGATGGTGCCCTTCGGGTACGCCGGCTTGGCGTTCGTGGGGAGGTTCTCCTCCGCGTAGCGGAAGCTCGGCCCACCGGAGCCGTCGCTCTGGCGCCAGCCCTTGCCGGTCGCGCTCGGGTCGCCGCACTGCAGCACCTTGATGCCCTCGGTCGTGAGGCGGTGGCACTTGGTGTTGTCCCAGAACTTCTTGCTCGCGAGGAAGGTGAAGGCCTCGCCGGTGCAGGGCGCCTTGGCCAGGTCCACGTCGGCGGAGATCGCGCCGAGGTTGGTGTCCATGGTCATGGTGGCCTTGCCGACGTTCGGGGCGTTCGGCGGGGGAGTGCCGACGTCCTTGACCTTGGATCCGGTGCTGCCGTCCTCCGGGATCCAGGTGCAGGCGACGGTGCCGGCGGGCGGGGCCGCAGCGGCGTCGGCCGGCTTCTTGTCGTCGTCACCGCCGAGCGCGGCGACGATCCACACCGCGGCGCCGGCGATCACGACGATCGCGAGTGCCGAGCCGATGATGGCCTGACGCTGCCGGCGCTTGCGCGCGGAACTGGCACGCTCGGCCATTTCCTTCTCCAGCCGGGCCCGCGCCGCCGCGCGCTGCCGGTCCTTGATCGACGACACGGTGTTCCTCCTGTATGCCTCGGTGCGGTGAGGGGATCTGTCGGTACGAGTCTGGTCCGGAAAGCTCAGGACTGGCTGGACGCCGAAGGGACAGCGGCGGGCGCGGCACCGGGCTCGCCGACGGTGAGGCTCTTGATGGTGATCTTGTCCTTCGGGGTGACCTTGTCGCCCGCGGTGTTCGCCACGGTGGCGATCTTGCCGAGCTTCGTGACGGTCGCCAGGCCCCCGGTGACCGTTCCGACGATCGGGTACTGGGGTTCCGTCTTCGGGGTGAAATCCTTGAAGAAGATCAGGAACTGGCTGCCGTTGGCACCCGGCGGATTGCCGATCAGCGCCACCGTGCCCCGGGGGTAGAGCGGCGCGGCGGGCGAGGGGCTCGCCGAGGCGCTCGGGGTCGGCGCCAGCGGGGTGTTCTCGTTGTAGAGGCTGTACGCCGGGCCGCCCTGCCCCGTTCCGCTGGGGTCACCACAACGGATCGCACCCTCGGTGGTGATCTCGTGGCAGGTCGTGTTGTCGTAGAACTTCTTCGACGCCAGGTAGGTCAGGTCGGCCGCGCTGCACGGCGCCTGCTCGAGGTCGAGGCTGACGACGATCGGCTCACCCTGATCGGTGGTGATCGTCATCGGCCGCGTGCCCTCGGTCGGCAGGCCCGACGTCGGCGGCTCACCCACGTCCTTGAGGTCGGGGTTCGACTCGGCGTTCTGCGGGGTCCACGCGCACTGATCGGTGGCGGTCGTGTCGACGGGCTCGTCGTTGTCGAACGCACCACCGAGCCACGCCACGCCGGCCACGATCAGGACGAGCGCCAAGGCAGCACCCAGTCCGGCCTGGATCTGCCGTCGCCGGCGCTGCTGACCCGCCCGGCGCGCCTGCTGCCGATCGAGCTTCTCCCGCGCCAGTTTCCGCGCCCGGTCCCTACTGGAAGCCACCGAGTGCTCCCCTTCCTTAAACTCTTGTCCAGTGCGCCACGCCACACGCCCGCAAGAGTGTACGGGTAACCGCTGGGAATGTGGTGTGCGAGGTTCCGTCACGGTGTGTACGGTGCGTCCCGCTAGGCTTTGCGGGGGAGATGGACCGCTAGAGAGGGGTGCGGAGTGCTCGTCACCGGCTTTCCGGCCGAGGCCTTCGGCACCAACTGTTACGTGGTGGCCGCGGGTCCGGGCGAGCAGTGCCTGATCGTCGACCCGGGCATCGGCGTGCTCGACCAGCTCGACGAGGTGCTCGCGCAGCACCGCCTGCACCCGGCCGCCGTGCTGCTGACGCACGGGCACCTCGACCACACGTTCTCCGTCGCGCCCGTCTGCGGTGCGCGGGGCATCACTGCCTATGTGCACCCGGCCGATCTGGAGATGCTCGCCGATCCGGCCAAGGGACTGAGCATGGACCTGAACGCCATGTTCGGCGGCCGGCTGCCGTACACCGAGCCCGAGGACGTCGCGGAGCTGACCGACGGGGCCACGCTGAGCCTCGCGGGGCTGGAGGTCACCGTCGACCATGCGCCGGGCCATACCGGCGGGTCGGTGCTCTTCCGGCTGCCCGGCGGGGGCTCGTCGTGGGAGGCGGAGCAGATCTGCCTCTCGGGTGACGTGCTCTTCGCGGGTTCGATCGGCCGCACCGACCTGCCGGGCGGCAGCACGGACACGATGATGACCAGCCTGCGGGACAAGATCCTGCCGCTGGCCGACGACACCGTCGTCCTGCCCGGCCACGGACCCGAAACCACCATCGGCCGCGAGCGCGTCTCGAACCCGTACCTGCGGGAGCTGACCGCTGCGCCCGGCCGGGGTCTCTGAGACTTTCCTCGCGCGCAAGGAGAACGACCATGAGCAAGCCCACGCCTCTCTCCGGTTTCCCGGAGTGGCTGCCCGCCCAGCGGATGATCGAGCAGAACGTCGTCGAGCGGATCCGCGCCACGTTCGAGCTCTACGGTTACGCGCCGCTGGAGACCCGTGCCGTCGAGCCGCTGGACCAGTTGCTGCGCAAGGGTGAGACCTCCAAGGAGGTCTACGTCCTGCGCCGCCTCCAGGAGGACCCGGGGGCACGGACCGACGACTCGCTCGGCCTGCACTTCGACCTGACCGTGCCGTTCGCGCGCTTCGTGCTGGAAAATTCCGGCAAGCTGCAGTTCCCGTTCCGCCGCTACCAGATCCAGAAGGTGTGGCGGGGCGAGCGGCCGCAGGAGGGGCGCTACCGCGAGTTCCTGCAGGCCGACATCGACGTGGTCGACCGCGACAACCTGCCGTTCCACTACGACACCGAGATGCCGCTGGTGATCGGTGACGCCTTCGCGTCGCTGCCGATCCCGAAGGCGACGATCCTGGTCAACAACCGCAAGGTGTGCGAGGGCTTCTACCGGGGTCTCGGCCTGGAGGACCCGGACCAGGTGCTGCGGACGGTCGACAAGCTCGACAAGATCGGCCCCGAGAAGGTGGCGGCGCTGCTCGTCGAGACGGCCGGTGCGACCGATGCGCAGGCCGCGGCGTGCCTGAAGCTGGCGGCGATCTCGACCGGCGACGCGTCCTTCGTGGACCAGGTCCGCGCCCTCGGTGTCACCAACGACCTGCTCGACGAGGGCCTGGAGGAGCTCGTCCGTGTCGTCGACGCCGGCACCGAGTACGCGCCGGGTCTCATCCGGGCCGAGCTGAAGATCGCCCGCGGCCTCGACTACTACACCGGCACGGTCTACGAGACGCAGCTGCAGGGTTACGAGCGCTTCGGCTCGATCTGCTCCGGCGGACGCTACGAAAACCTTGCGACCTCCGGCAACGAGCGCTTCCCGGGTGTCGGCATCTCGATCGGTGTCTCCCGGATGCTCGGCCTGCTCTTCGGCCACAACGCGCTGACGATCTCCCGCAGCGTTCCGACGGGTGTGGTGGTGGCGCTGCCGGCCGAGGAGCTGCGCCCGGCCTGCGACCGGATCGCTCAGGCCCTGCGCCGGCGTGGCATCAGCACCGAGGTCGCCCCGGCCGCGGCGAAGTTCGGCAAGCAGATCCGCTTCGCCGAGCGCCGCGGGATCCCGTTCGTGTGGTTCCCGGGCGCCGACGGCGAGCCGGACACCATCAAGGACATCCGCTCCGGCGACCAGGTGGAGGCCGACGCGGCCACCTGGGCCCCGCCCGCAGAGGATCTGATCCCGGTCGTGTCAAAGGCCTGATCCAAGCCCGACCAAGATGTCGTGCCCGAGTGCATGGTGCTGACCGTCGCTCCCGCCGATTGCCGGCTGCGTGCCCGCTCACCCGGGGCGTTCAGGGTCGCAGGCTGTCCATGACGAGGTCGAGGAGATGTGCGGCCCGCTTCTCCCAGTTCTCGTTCTCCAGGCGCCAGAGAAAACCGACCAGCAGTAACAGCTCGTCGGCGTTGATGTCCGGCCGGATCACCCCGGTGGTCCGGCCGGCGTCGAGCAGCAGGGTGATCACCGCGGTGACCTTGTCGTAGTACTCGGCCGAGAGGTCGGCGCGGGTCGCGGCGTGCACCGCCTCGGCGACACCGTGCTTGACCCGGCCGTAGGCCGCCAGCTGATCGAGCCAGTGCCGGAGTGCCTCCCGCGGCGGGTGCGCGGCCAGCAGCCGCGGCGCGGCGTCGATGAGCGCCTCGACGTCCTTGCGGTAGACCGCCAGCAGCAGCGCTTCCCGGGTGGGGAAGTGCCGGTAGAGCGTGCCCTGACCGACCCCCGACAGCTTGGCGATCGACTGCAGGGTCGCGTCGCTGGACGTCGCGAGCGCCGCACTGGCGACCTCGAGGATCCGCGCCTTGTTCTGCTCAGCGTCCGATCGGACCATTCGTGAGCTCCCTGCCGTTGCGTAAGTGGACACGTGTCCGCTAACGTCGGAGGTGATGCGGACACCTGTCCGCTTAATCTAGCAGGGGACGGGAACATGACGGGAATCCGTGACAAGGTCATCGCCATCACCGGTGCCGGCAGCGGGATCGGCGAGGCCACGGCACTGCTGCTCGCCGAGCGCGGAGCCAAGGTCGTGCTGGCGGGCCGCCGCGAGGAACGGCTGGCGGCGCTGGCCGAACGCATCACCGCGGCCGGAGGCCAGGCCGCCTACGCCGTGACGGACGTGCGCCGCCGGCAGGACGTCGCCGACCTGGTGGCGCTGGCCGGCGAGCGTTTCGGCCGCCTCGACGTGCTGATCAGCAACGCGGGGTACGGCGCGACGGCACTCCTCGACGACCTGCGGGTCGAGGAGTGGGAGGACCTCGTCGACATCAACATCAAGGGTGTCCTCTACGGCATCGCGGCGGCGCTGCCGGTCTTCCGCAAGCAGGGCACCGGCCACTTCGTCCACACGCTGTCGACGTCGGGCCTGACCATCACGCCGACCATGGCGGTCTACGCCGGCACGAAGAACGCCGTGCGCACGATCTCCGAGGGCTTGCGCCAGGAGTCCGGTGGCGACGTCCGGGTGACCACGGTGTCGCCCGGCTTCGTCCGCACCGATTTCGTCGACCACACCGCCGACCCGGAGGTCCGCGACCGGCTGGCGGTTCAGCGGGACCGGTTCGCGATCCCGCCGGAGGCGATCGCCCGGGCCATCGCCTTCGCCGTCGAGCAGCCGGACGAGGTCGACGTCAACGACATCGTCGTGCGCCCGGCCGCGCAGCGTTAGAGAGCGTCGAGGAACTCCTCGATGGCGGTGCCGACGCGGCCGAGGTCGTCGGTGAAACGGCGCAGCGGGCCGGGCGCTCGCAGGGAGTGGTTCGCGTCCTCGATCACCAGGGCCGGCCGGCCGGTGGCCCGCGCCGCCTCGGGCACCCAGGTCTGGTCGGCAGTCCCGCCGATGAGCAGCTGGGGTGCGGGATTGCGGGTGATCGCGTCCACGATGGACGGCACGTGGAGAAGCGGTGTCAGCCAGATCGCCGGGAGCTCGCGCTCGGCCGCCAGCGCCGCCGCGTAGGTGCCGAGCGACTTGGCGATCAGCACCGGCCGCTCACCCGGGGCCTTCACGGAGAGCCGGTGCAGGGCAACGGCCGTGTGCGCCCGGACGAACGGTTCCGGTCCGGCGTCCAGCAGCGACTCCGGCATGTCCCAGGCGATCTCCTCGATCACCGCGCCGCGGTCGTTCAGCGCCTCCCAGCCCAGGTCGAGCGGGGCGATGAGGACGGTGCCACGGCCGCCGGGGATGAGAAGTCCAGCACTCATCGTTTCAGGGTAGTCACAAAGATCCTGTGTGGCCTGTGGGGTCTCGTTAACGCATTGGACATGCGTCGATACAGCCAGTGAAACTCGCTGTTCCTAGCTTTCGGGGCACCACCCCCCGCGGGCGAAGGGACAGTCCCCATGTCACCGTTCAGATGGACCAAGACTCTCTCCATAGCGTTTGTCTCCACGACCCTCCTGCTGGCCGGCTGCGCCGACGATCCGTCGGAAGCGGGCGGCTCCTCGGGCGACACCATCAAGGTCGGCATCCTGCACTCCCTCAGCGGCACGATGGCCATCAGTGAGGTGACCGTCCGCGATTCCGAACTGCTCGCCATCGAGGAGGTCAACGCCGCCGGTGGTGTGCTCGGCAAGAAGCTCGAACCCGTCGTCGAGGACGGCGCCTCGGACTGGCCGACCTTCGCCGAGAAGGCCCAGAAACTGATCAACGAGGACAAGGTCGCCACCACGTTCGGCGGGTGGACCTCGGCCAGCCGCAAGGCGATGCTCCCGGTCTTCGAGCGCAACAAGGCCCTGCTCTGGTACCCCGTGCAGTACGAGGGGCTGGAGAGCTCGCCGTACATCTTCTACACGGGTGCCACCACCAACCAGCAGATCGTCCCGGCCCTGGACTACCTCAAGGAGCAGGGCAAGAAGTCGGTCTTCCTGGTCGGCAGCGACTACGTCTTCCCGCGTACGGCCAACAAGATCATCAAGGCGTACGCGGCGGCGAACGGCATGACCGTGGTCGGCGAGGAGTACACCCCGCTCGGCAACACCGAGTATTCGACGATCGTCAACAAGCTCGGCCAGGCCAAGCCCGACGTCGTCTTCAACACGCTCAACGGCGACAGCAACGTCGCGTTCTTCAAGCAGCTCCGCAGTGGTGGCTTCACCGACAAGACGATGCCGACGGTGTCGGTCAGCGTCGCGGAGGAGGAGGTCGCGGGCATCGGGCCGGCGAACATCGCCGGTCACCTGGTCGCCTGGAACTACTACCAGACCACCGAGGGCGCGACGAACACCAAGTTCGTCGAGGCGTACAAGGCGAAGTACGGCGCCACCAAGGTCACGTCCGACCCGATGGAGGCCGGGTACAACGCGGTCAAGCTCTGGGCGGCCGCGGCGACCAAGGCCGGCAGCGTCGAGGTCGAGGCGGTGAAGAAGGCGGCCGGTGGGATCGCCCTCGACCTGCCCGAGGGCAAGGTCACGATCGACGGCGAGAACCAGCACGTCTTCAAGACCGCCCGGATCGGCCTGATCCAGCCGGACGGTCAGATCAAGGAGGTGTGGAACTCCGGTGAACCCGTGAAACCGGACCCGTACCTCAAGGGGTACCCGTGGGCCGCCGGACTCTCTTCCTGAGTCCCCCATGGGCACTCTGAACCAGTTGGTCATCGGGGCGAGCATCGGCGCTGTGCTGCTGCTCGCCTCGCTGGGCCTGACTTTCACGTTCGGCCAGATGGGCGTCATCAACATGGCGCACGGTGAGTTCATCATGGCCGGTGCGTACACCGCCTACGTCCTGCAGCCGGTCTTCGGTTCGCAGGCCGTGGTGGTGGCGCTGCCCGTGGCCTTCGCCGTCGGCGGGGTGCTCGGGCTGATCCTGGAACGCCTCTTCATCCGCCGTTTCTACGGCCGGCCCCTCGACACGCTGCTGCTGACGTTCGGGCTGAGCCTGATCCTGCAACAGGTCGCCCGGGACATCTTCGGGGCGCCGAACGTGCAGGTCACCGCGCCGGGGTGGCTCACCGGCGGCCTCGACCTGGGTGGTGTGCGGATGCCGTACAACAGGATCTTCATCCTGGTCCTGGCCGTGGGGTGTGTCGTGCTGATCTCGCTCTACCTGAGCAAGCTCAAGCAGGGCCGCCGGATGCGGGCCGTGATGCAGAACAGGCAGCTCGCGGCGGTCAGCGGTGTCGCGACCGGGCGTGTCGACCAGGCCACCTTCTTCATCGGCTCCGGGCTCGCCGGGGTTGCCGGGGTGGCGCTGACCCTGATCGGTCCGGTCGGGCCGACGCTGGGCAGCGCGTACATCGTGGACGCGTTCCTGGTCGTGGTGGCCGGGGGTCTCGGTCAGCTGCGCGGCGCGGTCATCGCGGCGTTCGCGCTGGGTGTGCTCAACAGCTTCGTCGAGTTCTGGACCGCGAACGGTGCCAGCTTCGCCAAGGTGGTGGTCTTCGCCGTGATCATCGGATTCCTGCAGTTCCGGCCGCAGGGCATGTTCGTGCTGCGATCGCGGGCCCTGACATGACGCTGACCTGGTCGAAACGCGCCGCGTTCGTCGCGGTGGCCCTGCTGCTGTTCGTGGCGCCGCTGCTGTTCACCCCGTTCCGGCTCGACCTGCTGGCCAAGTACCTGTGTTACGCGATCGTCGCGGTCGGCATCGCGCTGGCCTGGGGACGCGGCGGCATGCTGACGCTGGGCCAGGGGGTGTTCTTCGGTCTCGGCGGTTACGCCATGGGCATGCACCTCAAGCTGGTCGAGGCCGGCCCGGGTCAGCTGCCCGACTTCATGTCGTGGAGCGGTGTCGAGCAGTTGCCGCTGCTCTGGAAACCCTTTGCCAACCCCGTTTTTGCGCTGGTCATGGTCGTCGTCCTGCCGGTCACCGTGGCGCTGCTGCTCGGTCTGCTGATCTTCCGGCAGCGGGTCCGCGGCGCCTACTTCGCGGTGCTGTCGCAGGCGCTGGCCGCGGCGTTCGTGATCCTGCTCGTCGGTCAGCAGGGTCTGACCGGTGGCACCAACGGCCTGACCAACTTCCAGCTGTTCTTCGGCCTCGACCTCTACGACGACGCGGACCGCCGGATCCTGTACTTCGTCATCGTGGTGGTGCTCGGACTGTCCTATCTGGCCGTGCGTCAGCTCACCCGCAGCCGATACGGGCAGTTGCTGGTCGCGATCCGCGACGGCGAGGATCGGGTGCGGTTCCTCGGCTACGACCCCGCCCTGGTCAAGACGCTGGCCTTCGCGGTCTCGGCCGGGCTGGCCGGCATCGCGGGTGCGCTCTTCGTGCCCGTCGTCGGCCTGCTCACCCCAGCCAACCTCGGCGTCATCGCCTCGCTGGAACTGCTGATCGGTGTCGCGATCGGCGGCCGTTACTCGCTCGCGGGTGCGGTGGGCGGTGCGCTGCTCTTCGGCTACGCCAAGACGATCTTCAGCGAGTCCTGGCCCGACGGCTGGCTCTACGTGCAGGGCGCGCTCTTCGTCGCCGTCATGCTCTGGGCGCCACGCGGCCTGGCCGGCCTGGCCAACCAGCTCCGCGACGCCGTGGCCGCCCGCCGCCGTCCGCCCCCGCCGGTTCCCGTCCCGGTCACCCTCACCCCCGAGGAGGTACGCGCATGAGGGAGCTTGCGACCGAATCATCAATGCCGCCTCGGACTCATGGCATCGCCGGAGCGCCAGCGGAGGTGAGGGCATGAGCGCCCTGTTGGAGGTCAGGGGGCTGAACGTCGTCTTTTCGGGGTTCCACGCCATCACCGATCTCGACTTCACGCTCGACCACGGCGAGCTGCGGTTTCTCATCGGACCGAACGGCGCGGGCAAGACCACGCTGATCGACGTGATCACCGGTCTGACCAAGCCGGCCTCCGGCACGGTGACGTTCGGGGGAGAGGCCCTCGTCGGCAAGCGCGAGTTCCAGATCGTGCGCGCGGGAGTCGGCCGTACGTTCCAGACCTCGGTGGTGTTCGAAGAACTGACCGTCCTCGACAACCTGGACCTGGCCGCGGGTTTCCGGCGCCGGATGCCCGCCCTGCTGCGCCGCCGCCACGGGGTCTCGGACGATGTCGCGTCGGCGCTGGACACCATCGGGCTGGGCGACCTCGCGGACAGGCCCGCCGGGGTGCTGTCGCACGGTCAGCGGCAGTGGCTGGAGATCGGCATGCTCGTGGTCCAGCGGCCGCGGCTGCTGCTGCTCGACGAGCCTGTCGCCGGGATGAGCCGCGACGAACGCGAACGCACCGGCGAGCTGCTGCAGTCGGTGGCCCGCGACCACACCGTGCTGGTCGTCGAGCACGACATGGACTTCCTGCGCCGTTTTGCCAGCACGGTCACCGTGCTGCACGAGGGCCGGATGCTGTGCGAGGGGACGGTGGCCGAGGTGCAGGCCGATCCCCGCGTTCAGGAGGTCTATCTCGGACGGACCCGCGAAGAGCTCGACAAGGAGGCGGCCTGACATGCTCGAGGTACGCGATCTGCACGTGTCCTACGGCCGCGCCCAGGTGCTCTTCGGTGTCGGTCTCGAGGCGCCGGCGGCCTCGCTCGTCTGCCTGATGGGCCGCAACGGTGTCGGCAAGACCACCCTGCTGAAGGCGGTGATGGGTGTGCTGCCAGCCCGGTCAGGCACGGTCACCTTCGACGGGCGGGACATCACCAAACTGAAGGTGCACGAGCGTGTCCGGCTGGGACTCGGCTACGTGCCACAGGGGCACGAGACGTTCCCGCAGCTGACCGTCGCGGAAAATCTGCAGGTGGCCCGGGAGACCGCGGGCAACCGGCGGGCGGGTGTGGTCGACGAGGCCTTCGACCTCTTCCCGGCGCTGCGCGGGCTGCTCAAACGACGTGCCGGTTTCCTCTCCGGCGGCCAGCAGCAGCAGCTGGCGATCGCCCGGGCGCTGGTCACCGAGCCGCGGATGTTGTTGCTGGACGAGCCGACCGAGGGCATCCAGCCGTCGATCGTGCTCGAGATCGAGGAGGCGATCCGGCAGCTGCATGCCGCCGGGCTCGGCATCCTGCTGGTCGAGCAATATCTGGAGCTGGCCCTGCGGCTGGCGGACCGGTTCGTGATCCTCGACGCCGGTGAGGTGGTCCGCTCCGGCCCGGCCGACGATCTGCGCGACGAGTCGGTGCGGCGGCTCCTGGCGGTGTAGCTCAGGCGGCGGGCGCCTCGAAGATCATGCAGCTGGACGTGGCATGGGCGACGAGGCGCCCGGCCGAGTCGGTCAGGCGCGCCTCGGTCAGCGCGGTCCGGCGGCCCTTCTGCAGCACGCTTCCCTTGCAGGCCAGCCGTCCGGACTTCAGGGTGACGGCCCGCAGGAACTTCACGTTGAGGTCGAGCGAGGTGTAGCCGACACCCACGGGAAGTGTCGAGTGCAGGGAGCAGGCCGCGGCACTGTCGAGCAGCGTGGAGATGACCCCGCCGTGCATCGTGCCGAGCGGGTTGTAGTGGAACTCCTGCGGCTCCAGGAAGAACGTGACGCTGCCCTCCTCGACCTCCATGCCGGCGAGGTCGATGAGGCTCATGATCGGCGGGGGCGGCAGCTCACCGGCGGCCATGCCCTGCATCAGCTCCAGACCACCCTTGCTCGCCAGCAGGGCCGCGAGCTCGGCCGGGCTGGTCCAGGAGAACGTCCGGGTGCGGGTCTGGTCCTGGGTCTGCGTCATGGACGCAGATTCGCACGGGCTTGCTGCGTCTGTCAAACAGACCTAGCCTCGGTGTCATGAATCCCACGATCTCGCGTCCACCGGCCCTCGACTGGTCCATCGAGACCTGCACGATCGGGCGGGCGATGGCGGTGCTGGGGGAGAAGTGGACCGTGCTGGTCCTGCGCGAGATCTTCAACGGCGTCCGGCGCTTCGCCGACATGCGGGAGCACACCGGCATCCCGCGCCAGGTGCTGACCAACCGTCTCTCCTCGCTGGTCGAGCACGGGCTGCTGCGCCGCGAGCCCTACCAGGAGCCGGGCGCCCGGATCCGCCACGAATACCGGCTGACCGCCAAGGGGCTCGACCTCTACCCGGTGCTGACCGCGGTGAAGGAGTGGGGCGACCGGTACCTCGCCGACCCCGAAGGGCCGCCGCTGGAGATGGCCCACCGCGACTGCGGCGCCGAGATCCACACCGAGCTGCACTGCGCGGACGGGCACCACGTCGCCGACTACCGCCAGGTCGTGCCGCGGGTCGGTCCCGGAGCGCGCCGCCGCTGAGGTTCGCCTTACCGGTCAGGGCCTCCGCCAGGGCCGATAGGCTGCCGCGCCGTGGTGGTCGAGGAGAAGACGAGCGCGTGGGCGCCCCTGCGGGACAAGGTTTTCCGCGGGCTCTGGATCGGTGTGCTCGCCAGCAACGTCGGCACGTGGATGCAGACGGTCGGCGCCCAGTGGCAGCTGGTGGGCGAGCCCGACGCGGCGACCTACGTCAGCCTCGTGCAGACCGCGACGATGCTGCCGGTCCTGCTGCTGGCCCTGCCGTCGGGGACGCTCGCCGATACCTTCGACCGCAGGCGGCTGCTGCTGGGCGTACAGGTGGGGCTGTTCGTGGTGGCCGGGAGCCTGACCGCGCTGACCGTGCTGGATCTGATGCCGCCGGCGCTGCTCCTGACTTTTACGTTCCTGCTCGGGGTCGGCCAGGCGCTCACGCTGCCGACCTGGCAGGCGGTCATTCCCGAGGTCGTGCCGCGCGACGAGCTCGCGTCGGCCTCGGCCCTCGGTGCGGTCAACACCAACCTGGCCCGCTCGGCCGGGCCCGCCGTGGCCGGACTGCTCGTCGCGCACGTCGGTGTCGCCGCGGTGTTCGGGCTCAACGCGCTGTCGTTCGTGATCTTCGCGGTCGCGCTGCTGCGCTGGCGGCGGCCGCCGGAGAGCGGGACCGGGCACGCCGAGCGGTTCGGCCCGGCGCTGCGGGCCGGCGGCCGGTACGTGCGCTACTCACCCGTCGTGCGCCGGATCCTGCTGCGTGTGCTGCTCTTCGTGCTGCCCGGCAGCGTGATCTGGGGTCTGCTGCCGCTGGTCGCCGAGCAGGAGCTGAACCTGGGCTCCAGCGGGTACGGCGTCCTGCTCGCCGCCCTCGGGGTGGGTGCGGTGCTGGGCGCCCTGCTGATGCCGAAGGTCCGCGAACGCGTCGCGCCGAACACGCTGCTGGTCGTCTCGGGAGTCGTCTACGGCCTGGCGCTCTTTGTCGTCGCCCTGGTCGCGAATGTCTTTGTCGTCGTGCCGGTGCTCGTGCTGACCGGGCTCGCCTGGATGATCCAGGTGTCCCGCATGAACGCCAGCCTGCAGCTCTTCCTGCCCAACTGGGTACGCGCCCGCGGCTTCGCGATCTACCAGGTCGTCTTCGCCGGGGGACAGGCCGCCGGGGCGCTGCTGTGGGGGCAGGTCACCGAGGCCTTCGACCTGCGGACGGCGTACGTGGCTGCGGCCGTACTGATGCTCGCCGGGACGGCGACCGTGGCCTGGCTGCCGCTGCACTCGCAGGACGGGGACCGGAGCCCGGCCACCTGGTGGGCCGAGCCGCATCTCATGCTCGAGCCGCACCTGGACGAGGGTCCCGTGCTGGTCACCGCGACCTGGCGGGTCCCGGCGGAGAACAGGGCGGCGTTCGTCGCGGCCATGCAGGCGGTACGCCGGTCGCGGCAGCGGACCGGCGCCACCCGCTGGGGGCTGTTCCGCGACGGTGAGCAGGCCGAGGAGTTCGTCGAGGTCTATCAGGTGCCCACCTGGGCCGAGCACCTGCGCCAGCACGAGGGCCGGCTGACCGGGAGCGACGAGCGGGAGGAGGAGAAGGCGCAGGCGCTGGCCGGTGGCCCGCCGTCGGTATCGCATCTGTTGCCCGCCGACTCCCCGGATTAGCCCGATGTTTCGTCTTTGTTCCGTTTAGCCTCGGTGTGTGAGCATGGCCGAGCAGTCCCGCCGCTCCCGACTGCTGGTCATCGGGGGTGCCGAACGGTACGGCCCCGGTGGCACCGAGATCCTGCGCCGGTTCGTCGACCTGGCCGGTGGGCGGGACGCCGAGCTCGTGGTCGTCGCGACCGCCAGCGCCGAACCCGCCGTCCTGGAGGCGGAGTACGCCGCGCTGTTCACCCGTCTCGGCGCCGGTCGCGTGCGGGCGCTGCGCCTCGAGACCCGCGCCCAGGCCAACGACCCGGCGGTGATCGACGCGCTCGAGACCGCCACCGGCGTCTTCTTCACCGGCGGCGACCAGCTGCGGATCACCACGATCCTCGGCGGCACGCGGACCGACTCGGCCCTGCAGACCCTGGTCCACGCTGGTGCGATCGTCCTCGGCGGCACCAGCGCCGGCGCCGCGATGATGTCCGGCACGATGATCCTCGGCGGTGACGAGCCCGGCGTCAGCCGCGCGGCCGTCCGCACCGGACCCGGCCTGGAGTTCCTCCCCGGTGTCCTCATCGACATGCACTTCGCCGAACGCGGCCGGCTCAACCGGCTGCTCAGCGCCGTTGCGCTCTACCCGCACGAGCTGGGCCTGGGCATCGACGAGGACACCGCGATCCTCGCGGACGGCGACACCTTCGAGGTGCTCGGCACCGGCGCGGTCACCGTCGTCGACGCGGGCGCATCCGCCGAGATCCGGGTGCCCGCCGACGGGCCGGTCACGCTCACCGGCGCGCGCATCCACGTGCTTCCTGCCGGGTGCAGGTTCGAACTGTCCGGACGCCGCCCCTCGATCGTCGACGGGACCGCCGGGGAACGGGAACTGGCCGCATGAAGATCCTCAGCATCCGCCGGCTGCGCGGACCCAACGTCCACCTCTCCCGCCCGGCCGTGGTGGCCCGGCTGCGCCTCGACGACCTCACCGGCCGCGAGACCAGCGACATCGAGGGATTCACCGAGCGCCTGCTGCGCGCGCTGCCCGGCCTCGCCGACCACCACTGCGCGGCCGGTGCGCCCGGCGGGTTTGTCAGCCGGATGCGCGGCGGCACCTACTTCGGGCACGTGACCGAGCACGTCAGCATCGAGCTGTCCCAGCGGATCGGGCGGGACGTGAGCTTCGGGCGTACGGTCTCGGCCGGTGAACCCGGCCTCTACGACCTGATCGTCGAGTGCCCGGCCGACGAATCACCCGACTCGACGCTGCCCGGGGAGTTGCTCGGAACCGCGGCTGCCCTGGTCACCTCGATCGCCGCCGGCGAGCCGGTCCGCGCCGCCGACCTCGGACACCACCTCGCCACCCTGGCCGCCCTGGCCGAACGGGAGGCCACCGGCCCGAGCACCCGCTCGATCATCGTCGCGGCCCGCCGCCGCGGCATCCCGGTCGAGCGTTACGCCGACCTGAGCCTGCTGCGTCTCGGCTGGGGCAGCCGCCGCCGCCTCGCCTGGGCCGCGATGACCGACCGCACCAGCGGCGTCGGTGTCGACATCGCCGCCGACAAACAGGTCACCCGCCGCCTCCTCGAGGACGCGGGCGTGCCGGTCGCACCCGGCGGCGCCGCCCGCACCGCGCAGGAAGCGGTCCGGCTGCTCACCACCCTCGGCGCCCCGGTCGTCGTCAAACCCCGCCAGGGCCGGCAGGGCGAGCACGTCACCCTCAACCTGTGTACGCCCAAAGAGGTCTCCGACGCGTTCACGGCCGCCGGCGGTGACGTGGTGGTCGAACGCCAGCTCGACGGCCGCGACTACCGCGTCCTGATCGTGGCCGGCGAGGTGGTCGCCGCCGCCGAACGCGTGGCGGCACACGTCATCGGTGACGGACAGAACACCGTCGCCGGCCTCGTGGCGCGGACCAACGCCGACCCGCGCCGCGGCGACGGCCACGCCCGGGTGCTGACCCGGATCAGCCTCGACGACCACGCGCACCTGGTGCTCGACCGGCAGAACCTCACCCCGGACAGCGTTCCCGCCGCGGGCCGGCAGGTCTGGCTGCGCGACAACGCCAACCTGTCCACCGGCGGCACCGGCACCGACGTGACCGACCTGGTGCACCCCGACGTCGCCCGCCTGTGCCTGCGCGTCGCGGCGCTCGTCGGGCTCGACATCGTCGGCATCGACCTGCGCCTCGAGGACATTGCCGCGCCGGTCCCGCCGTCCGGGGAACCCGGCCTGATCCTCACGGGTGTCATCGAGGTCAACGCCGTACCCGGTCTGCGCATGCACCTGGCCCCCGTCCACGGGCGGTCCCGCGACGTCGGCGACGCCATCGTCCGCGCGATGTTCCCCGCGGGCTCCGACGGCCGGATCCCCACCGTGGCGATCACCGGCACCAACGGCAAGACGACGGTGGCGCGGCTGACGGCGTGCCTGCTGGGTGGGACCGGTCTGCGGATCGGCCTGACCACGACCGAGGGTGTCAGCATCGACGGCCGCACCGTGCACCGCGGCGACGCGACCGGTCCCCGCTCGGCGCAGATGGTGCTGGGCGACCCGGGGGTGCAGGCGGCGGTCCTGGAGACCGCGCGTGGCGGCACGCTGCGGCGCGGTCTCGGCTACGACTGGACGGACGTCGGCGTCATCACCAACATCACCGCCGACCACCTCGGCCAGGACGGCCTCGACTCGATCGAGGATCTCGCCCACGTCAAGGCCCTGGTGGCCGAGCGGGTCCGGGACGGCGGCACGCTCGTCCTCAACGCCGACGATCCCTGGGTACGCAGCCTGGTGGACCGTCCCCGCGTCCGTGCCGACCGCAAACGCCTGGTCTGGTTCGGCACCGACCCCGCCCAGCCTGTCGTGGCCCAGCACCTCGGCCGTGGTGGTGTGGCCTACCTGATGCACGACGGCTGGCTGGTCCAGGCGACCGGTGCCCGGCGGACACCGCTGCTCAGGGTCGAGGAGGTGCCGGGCTCCTTCGGGGGCGCAGCGCCGTACGCGGCCGTCAACGCCCTGGCGGCCCTGGCGGCGGCCCGGGCGCTCGGAGCCTCGCAGGATCTGGTGGTCTCCCGCCTGACCGAGTTCACGCCGCGGGTCCACAACCCCGGCCGGGCGACCCTGCTGCGGCTGGGTGACGTGACGCTCTTCGTCGACTACGCCCACAACCCGGCGGCGATCGCGACCGTGCTGCGGACGCTGCACCGCCTCTTCGGGCCGCATCGCTGCGTCGCCGCGGTGACCCTGCCCGGTGACCGCCGCGACGATCTGCTGGCCGCCTCGGCCCAGGTGCTCGCCGACGGGGTGACCCGGGCGGTGCTCTACGAGGACGAGGATCCGCGCGGCCGTGCGCCGGGGGAGGTGCCGGCCCTGGTCGAGCGGGAGATGCGGATGCGACGGCCGACGCTGACCGCGGTCCGGGCTTCGGGCTATCGCGCGGCGGTCGGCGAAGCGCTGCGGCTGGCCGTCTCCGGCGATGTGGTTCTGGTCCTCTACGAGAAGGTCGGCCCGATGCTCGCCTGTCTCGAGGAGCTGGGCGCTGTGCCGGCGGACTCGACCGTCGTGCACGCCGAGCGGCTGCCCGCGCGGCCGGCTCGCAGTCTGGGCCTCCATCCCGCCGCGCAGACCACCGTCCCGTCCTGAACTCACCGCCGATCTTCGCTCTCCTGGGTGATTTCGACAGGAATGTTCGCGGAAGGCGGCAACAAAGCATGATCGGCGTCGGGAAATCATCCGATCGGGCGGGGGTCCCCAGGTCATTGCACTGCTGCAAGCATCACGCACGGTACAGATGAAAGTAACTCGCAAAAGGATCACTGTCTCTGTGCGTGATGCAAGGGCGACTGCACGTGCAGATTCCGGTGTGGAGGCGCCACATTCGAGGGATACCAGCAAGTACCGACCAATCGGTCATACCCGGCCGGGCCTGCTTCGCATGATCATCTATACAGCGCTGACCAGGCATTTTGTCCAAACCGGGTGATGTACACCCCTGGCGCATGACGCGAAACGGACAGTGACGACGCGCAGGTCACCGCCCTCGGCGAGGAGTCGAGACAGTGGCCGATCGTCCGCTAACATCCGTGCCGTCGATGGGGAAAGCTCGGTCCGACGGCGGACCGATCACCGCCCCGACATCTGAACGCATGGCGGTGCTGTTCCGATGTTTCTTCCGATCGCGCATGTGGGGGCACATGAGCACGACGGACCTGCCCGGTTCGAGTTTGCTTGCCGGTCGCTATCGACTGGTCGAGCGGCTCGGTGCCGGCGGGATGTCAGTGGTGTGGCGAGGGTTCGATGAGGTTCTCGGCCGGCAGGTGGCAGTGAAGGTCCTGCCGCCCTCGACGAGCACCGATCCCTCGTTCCGGCGCCGGCTCCGCGCGGAGGCCCAGGCCGCTGCACGCCTGAGTCACCCGCACATCACCAATGTCTACGACTACGGCGAGGCGACCACCGTCGACGGTGAGCCCGTGCCGTACGTCGTCATGGAACTTGTCGACGGCGAGTCGCTCGCCGCTGTTCTTGCTCGTGTTCGCCGGCTCCCGTGGCCCGCCGCGGTCCGCATCTGCTCCGAGGTCTCGGCGGCACTGGCCGCCGCGCACTCCCGGGGCATCGTGCACCGCGACGTCACGCCGGCCAACGTCATGCTCACGCCCGCGGGCGCCAAGGTCGTCGACTTCGGCATCTCGGCCCTCATCGGCGAGAACGACATCGACCCCGACGGCAGCCTGCTCGGCACCCCGGCCTACCTCGCGCCCGAGCGGCTCGAGGGCGGCCAGGTCAGCCCGGCCACCGACGTGTACGCCGTGGGTCTGCTGATCTACCGCACGCTGATCGGCCAGCTGCCCTGGGACGTCGGCACCACGACGGCCCTGCTGCGTGCCCATCAGTACACGGAGCCCGAGCCGCTGCCGCCCGTCGAGGGTCTGCCCAGCGCGGTCTCCGCGCTGATCGCCCGGTGCCTGGAGAAGCGGCCCTCGGACCGCCCGTCCAGCGCCGAGCTGGCGCACGTGCTCGGCACGGTCTCGGCCGGTGTTCCCTCGGCGCGCGCCTTCGTGCCCGACTGGGCCGACAGCGGCGAGGACACCACGATCCTCCCGTCGGCGCACGACGACCACACCGACACCATGGGCCGGGTCCGTCCCGGTCAGGCCCGGGTCCCGCAGAACGCCCCGGCTCCCGGACGCGGTGTCGCGGCGGTGCCCGCGGCCGCTGCCGGCCGGGACGCACCGGTCTCGCCGGCCCCCGCGGGTGCCGCGGTGCCGCAGGTCTCGGTGGCCGAGGTCGAGGCCGCTGTCGGTCCCGTCTCCGCTCCTCCGCAGCGTGGTGGCAACCGCAACAGCCGCTTCGGCCCGGTCCCTCCGGTGCCGCCGGTGGCCAGTTCGCCGGCTGCGGCCGACGTGGCGCCGAGCGGTCCGATCGGACCGCCCCCGTCCCACAATCCGTCTCTGCGCCCGGCCTTCGGCGCCGACGGTCCCGACCGGGCACCGGCGCAGGCCGGTGGCGCGGGTGCGCCGCCGAAGCGTCCGGGCCCGCCCGGCGCCGGTCGCGGTGCTCCGGGACCGGGTCGCGGACCCGGTTCGACGCAGCGTCGCCGGATCTTCTTCGTCGGTGGTGCCGGTGTGGTGCTCGCCGTGGTCGCCATGACCGCGGTCTTCGCCAACGGCGCCGGCCCGAAGAACGACGCGGCCAAGGGTGTCGAGCCGACCACGCTGACCGGCTCCAACAAGTGTGTGGTCAGTTACGCCGTCTGGTCCGACTCCAACAACCGGTTCAAGGCCGCCGTCACGATCGCCAACCGTGACACCAAGGCGATCAAGGACTGGAAGCTCTGGTTCGTGATGCCCGGTGACCAGGTCGTCTCCGGCAACGGCAAGCTCAAGCTCGACCAGCAGGGCCAGGGTGTCACCGTCTCGTCCAAGACGGTGCTGAGCCCGCAGCAGACCCAGACGCTGCAGTTCTCGGGTCGCTACGTGTCCAGCAACGCTGCGCCGATGCTGTTCGAGCTGGGTGGCACGACCTGCCAGACGTTCGTGTCGCCGGCGCCGGGCGAGCCGTCCCGGCCGGTCGAGCACCTGACCAACGGCACGGTCCGGCTCGGTCCGGTCCCGACCAAGGACACACCGATCCCGGGCATCTCGATCAACCCGAGTGGTGTTGCTGTCCCGGTCCCCGTCACCTCGTCGAATCCCGCCGGGGGTGTCGTCGTGCCGACGACCGCGCCCACCACGGCGGCGACGCCCGGTCCGACCGGCACCGGCGACGACGATGACGACAACACCGGTGGCGACGGAGCTGTGGTCCCGGGACCGCCGGATCCGCCGACCACGCCTCCGACCACGCAGCCCACCACCGAGCCGCCCACGTCGCCGCCGACGACGGCTCCGGAGCAGACGTACACCGAGCCGTCCGATCAGATCCCTGTGCCGCCCGGTCCGCCGCCGTTCGGCTGAGCCGAGGGCAGCAGCGTTGGAGGGCGGTCGACCGGAGTGCCGGTCGGCCGCTCTCGCTGCGTATTAGAGTCGGATTGAGGACGTGTCGCCCTCGATGTCCGGGCCCCGGGCACCCCGCGGCGACTTCCATCGGGGATCCAGCGCCTAAATCGGTGCAAACCGTCTCGGCGAGCCTGCGGCCCGGGTTGACGCCCACGGGGAAGATGACTGATACCGGTCTGCAACCTGAGCGGTTCCGGTCCGCACCGACATGAGCGTTAGCTGGAACCTGAGCAAGTAGTCGCACATCGGGGAGTTCGACATGATCAGCACCGTTCAGGACCTGGCAGCGGAGGCCTTGTTCGTCTCGCACCTGCAGCCGTCCGAGTGCCCCAGCCGGGAGATGGTCGAGCAGACCGTCACCGCCATGCTGCTGCGTCACGGCAGTGACGGCTGCGCGGCCGGAGTGGCCGAGGAGTTCGGCGACCACCCGGAGGCGGCCGTGCGCCGCATGGGCTGGGTGCGCCGGGAGCTCGGCAGCGTGATGACCGCGCCGCGTCGGCCGCACTACGCCAGCTGAGGCTCGAGGGAGCGCGGGGGCGCCTCCGGAGAGCTGAGTATTTTTCGCAAAAAACACCATAAAAACAACCGAGTTCGGCCACCACTGCACCCGACGGCCGTAAGTGTTCTCCTCATCAGCCGGTCCACCAGCCGGCTAGTACGAGCGAGGAGGAACACGTGACCGTCACGACCGAACTCCCCGCCACCATCGGCATCACCCATGACGCGCCGTCCGCGCGCGACCTCGAGGACCTCGTCCGCGAACACATGCCGATGGTTGGCCACCTGGTCCGGGAGTTGCTCAACCGCGTACCCGGCCATGTCCACGCCGACGACTTGTCGTCCGCGGGATTTGCCGCACTCCTCGGTGCCGCCCGCTCCTTCGACGTGAGCCGGGGCATCCCGTTCCACCGCTTCGCGGCCGTACGCATCCGCGGCGCGCTGCTGGACGAGTTGCGCGGACAGGACTGGGCCAGCCGGTCCGTCCGGGCCCGGGCGCGGCGTACGGCGACAGCACGGCAGGAGCTCACCGCGGCGCTCGGGCGTACCCCGTCCGAGGCCGAGGTGGCCGAGATGCTGGGCATCGGGGTCGCCGAGTTGGCCTCCGTCGAGGACGACGTCCAGAAGGCGGCACTGCTCAGCCTCCAGGGTTTCCCGACGGGTGCGGCCGAGGAGATGGTCCCGGAACTGTCCGAAGGCCCCGAGGACCTGCTGCTCAAACGCGAACGCCTCGGCTACCTGCACCAGGCGATCCAGGCCCTGCCCGAACGGCTGCGCCTGGTCGTCACCCAGTCGTTCCTGCAGGAACAGCCGCTCAGCGACGTGGCCGCGGAACTCGGCGTGACCGAGTCGCGGATCTCCCAGCTGCGCACCGAGGCTCTGCGCCTGCTCCGGGAAGGGCTGAACAGCTCACTCGCCCCGGAACTGCTGACGGTGGCCGCCGGCGGTCCGCGTACCCGCAAGGGGTGCCTGCAGCGCCGGCGTACCGAGTACTTCGCCCGGGTCGCGGAGCAGGGCAACCTGCGGACCCGGCTGGCCCTGACGGACAGTCACGGCGTACCGATCGCGGTCGCCGCCTGACCACGGCGAAAGGGCTCCGCGGTTCCTGACTGCGGAGCCCCCGGCAGCACGCAGAGCGGGTCGAGGGCCGCGCGGACCCGGCGGATGTCGTCGCCGACCGCGCTCGCCAGCAGACCGGGCCCGGCCAGCGGCATCAGCACGGCTTCACCGGCGAGCAGGCGCGGATCGGGCCGGCCGGGACCGGCGAGGACAACCGAGCCGGCCGCCCGGCCACCACCGAGCACCGCCGCGCCCTGCCAGCCCGGGGCCTGGGGTCCCACGGCCAGCTCGTGGCGGTAGAGGGTGCTGCCGGAATATCGGACGGTGACGTCGGCGCGCACGTCACCGGACTCCTCGTTGTGACGGCCGCAGACCAGATCGTCCCGCCAGAGCAGAGAGCCGCCGTCCGCGACCTCGACCCGCGTGACCGCCAGATGATGGCACCCGGCCGCGGCGATCAGTGGCTCCGGCAACCAGCGCAGCGTCGCCTCGGCCGCGACCGACGCCCGGATCTCCAGCCGCGACGGTGGAGCGCCGGGCCGGCCGGGGAGCGCGAGCTGCGCGGCCACACTGCGCACCTCGAGCCGTGCGCCCGGACCGACCTCGATGTCGAGACGCAGGTCGTCGCCGCGCAGAGGTCCCGCGGCGCCGCCGACGAGGTGCACGGTGACCGGACCGGCGGCGCGTGGCCCGGTGCGCCGGAGCAGCAACGGCGACTCACCGCGCAGCACGGCCAGCCGGGTGCCACCCCGCCCGTCCGCCTCGGCGACGATCCGAGCCTCGGCCCGCATCAGGCCGCGGGGATCCGGGCGGCGACCAGGGCTCGGATCCAGTCGGCGACCGGTGTGGCCGCGCGGTCCTGAACCAGGGACAGGAAGACCGTCGGCAGGTCGCCGCGCCGGGCTGTCGCGTCGCGGTCCATCACCGAGAGATCGGCGCCGACCAGAGGAGCCAGGTCGGTCTTGTTGATGACCAAAAGGTCCGCGGTGGTCACACCCGGGCCGCCCTTGCGGGGCACCTTGTCACCACCGGCCACGTCGACCACGAAGATCTGCTGGTCGATCAGGCCCTTGCTGAATGTCGCGGTCAGGTTGTCCCCGCCGCTCTCGACCAGCACCAGGTCCAGCGGCCCGAGGGTCGCCTCCAGGTCCTCGACCGCGTCCAGGTTGGCGGAGATGTCGTCGCGGATCGCCGTGTGCGGGCAGCAGCCGGTCTCGACCGCGCGGATCCGGTCGGCCGGCAGCACACCGTTGCGTAGCAGGAAGTCGGCGTCCTCGGTCGTGTAGATGTCGTTGGTGACGACGGCCAGCCGCAACTCCTCACCGAGCGCCCGGCACAGCGCCGCGACCAGCGCGGTCTTGCCGGAGCCGACCGGCCCCCCGATGCCGATCCGCAGCGCGCGCGGCCCGTTCACCAGCGGCGCGTGGGGGTCGACACCCGGTTCGGGGTGGGTGTGGGGAACCTCGTCAGGACCGTGGTCGTGAAGGTCAGGATGCAAAGAGACGCACCTCCCAGGTGGCGTGGAGCTCGGCGCCGATGTCGAGCAGTGGAGCACCCGCGGCCGGCAGATCGTCGACCGGGTCGTGCACCCGGGCCGCGGCGTCCGCCGCGACCCGGTCGATGTCGGGAGCCAGCCCCGCGATCACGGCATGCACGGCGTAGGGGTCCAGCCCCAGCAGCCGGACGGCCGCACTCGCCGGCCCGGTCACGGTTCCGTGCGCGGCGGCCACCGCAGCTTCCAGTGGCCCGAGGCCGGCCGCGTGGGCCAGCACCCCGAGCGCTACCGGGTGGTGCGGCTCGCGCCCGATGTCGGGCACGGCCCACATCGCCCGCCCGGCCCGCATCAATGCCCGCCCCTGCGCCCGCGAAGCCTTCCGCAGCGCCGGCGACGGCGTCCGGGCATCCAGCCCACCATCAAGATCGAGCCAGCGTCCGGTACGCGCACACGCGCTCGCCGCGAAGGCCGCCGCCACCAGCCCGGACGTCGCGAGCCGCCCCCGCAGGAACTCACCCACCTGGGCAACATCGCGCACCCGCCCACTGGCGATGGCTGCCTCGAGCCCCCCGGAATGCGCGTGCCCCCCGGACGGCAACCGCCCGTCCGCCAGCACCAGCAACATCGCCAAGCTCATGCTGCCGCCCGCCGGGTGCGGGTTGCGCCGGCCGGGCCGAGCGTCGGTGGGGTGCGGGTGGTGGGCATCAGAAGAGGAAGTAGCGCTGGGCCATCGGGAGTTCGGTGACCGGGTCCGGTTCGATGACCTCGCCGTCGATGCGGACCGTGAAGGTGTCCGCGTCGACCTCGATGCGGGGGAGGGCGTCGTTGCGGGGGAGGTCCGCCTTGCCGACCGAGCGGGTGTCGCCCACCGGTACCAGCGCGCGTTTCACGCCGATGCGGTCGCCGAGCAGGGCGTCGATCGCGGCCGGGGCCACGAAGGCGAGGGACGTGACCGCCGGGACCACGCCGTACGCGCCGAACATCGGGCGGGGGAGCATGGGTTGCGGGGTGGGGATGGAGGCGTTGGCGTCGCCCATCTGGGCGGAGGCGATCATGCCGCCCTTGATGACCAGGGCCGGGCGGACGCCGAAGAAGGCCGGGTCCCAGAGGACCAGGTCGGCCAGTTTGCCGGGTTCGACCGAGCCGACCTGTTCGGCCATGCCGTGGGCCACGGCCGGGCAGATCGTGTATTTCGCGACGTAGCGTTTGGCGCGTTCGTTGTCGGCCGCGTTGTCGCCCGGGAGGCTGCCGCGGCGGGCTTTCATCACGTGGGCCGTCTGCCAGGTGCGCATGACGACCTCGCCGACGCGGCCCATGGCCTGGGAGTCGGAGCCGATCATCGAGATCGCGCCGAGGTCGTGGAGGAAGTCCTCGGCGGCCATGGTCGAGGGCCGGATGCGGCTCTCGGCGAAGGCCAGGTCCTCCGGTACGGCGGAGTTCAGGTGGTGGCAGACCATCAGCATGTCGAGGTGCTCGCTGAGGGTGTTGCGGGTGTACGGCCGGGTCGGGTTGGTCGACGACGGCAGGACGTTGGCGTGCGAGGCGACCGTGATGATGTCCGGTGCGTGGCCGCCGCCCGCGCCCTCGGTGTGATAGGCGTGGATCGATCGTCCCGCGATGGCCCGCAGGGTCTCCTCGACGAAGCCGGCCTCGTTGAGGGTGTCGGTGTGGATGGCGACCTGGACGCCGGACGCGTCGGCGACCCGCAGCGCCGCGTCGATGACCGCCGGTGTCGTGCCCCAGTCCTCGTGGAGTTTGAAGCCGCCGGCGCCGCCGCGCAGCATCTCCCACATGGCGTCCTCGGACATCGTGTTGCCCTTGCCGAGCAGCAGCACGTTGATCGGCCAGTGGTCCATCGCCTCGAGCATGCGGGCGAGGTGCCAGGCGTTCGGGGTGACCGTGGTGGCCTTGGTGCCCTCGGCCGGACCGGTGCCACCGCCGATGATCGTGGTGATGCCGCTGGCCAGCGCGGTGTCGAGAATCGTCGGGCTGATCAGGTGCACGTGGCTGTCGATCGCGCCCGCGGTGAGGATCTTGCCGTTGCCGGCGATGATCTCGGTGCCGGGACCGATGACCAGGTCGGGGTGCACGCCGTCCATGGTGTCGGGGTTGCCGGCCTTGCCCAGGGCCACGATGCGGCCGTCGCGGATGCCGATGTCGGCCTTGACGATGCCCCAGTGGTCGAGGACGACCGCGCCGGTGATCACCGTGTCGGGGCTGCCCTCGGCGCGGGTGGCGCGGGACTGGCCCATGGACTCGCGGATCACCTTGCCGCCGCCGAAGACGACCTCGTCGCCGGGCTGCGGCCCGGCGCTGCGGTCCTCCTCGATCTCGATCAGCAGGTTGGTGTCGGCGAGCCGGATGCGGTCACCGGCGGTGGGTCCGTAGAGGGCGGCGTACCGGCCGCGGTCGAGTGTGGTCACCGGGGGCTCCCGTTCGACGGCTGGTCTTCCCCGGTGTTCTCGTCCAGGGATCCGGCGGGCTCGATGTCGTCCACCTCGGTGGCGGGCGGTGGCTGGTCCAGCGGGCCGCCGGCGAGTCCGCGCAGGCCGGGGACGATGCGGTGGCCGGTGAACGGGATGAGCTCGATGTCGCGCGGCAGGCCCGGCTCGAAGCGCACGGAGGTGCCGGCGGGGACGGCCAGCCGGTGTCCCCAGGCGGCCTCCCGGTCGAAGTCGAGGGCCGTGTTGGACTCGGCGAAGTGGTAGTGGGAGCCGACCTGGACGGGCCGGTCGCCGGTGTTGCGGACGGTCAGCGCGAGCACGGGCCGCCCGGCGTTGATCGTGATGTCGCCGTCGCCGGCGAGGATCTCCCCGGGGATCATGAGATCGGCCCGTGGACGGTGACGAGCTTGGTGCCGTCCGGGAACGTGGCCTCGACCTGCACCTCGACGAGCATCTCGGGCACACCGTCCATGACGTCGTCGCGGGTGAGGACGCGGCGTCCGGCGTCCATTAGGTCGGCGACCGTGCGGCCGTCGCGGGCACCCTCGAGCAGGAACGCGGTGATGATCGCGGTCGCCTCGGGATGGTTGAGGCGCAGCCCGCGCTCCCGCCGGCGCCGGGCGACATCCGCCGCGACATGAATGAGCAGGCGTTCCTGCTCGTGCTGGCTGAGGAACAACCGGACCTCCCCTGATCGCCAAGCGATGCTTGCAGCTCGACGTTTCCGACGTGTTACCCGCGGTGGTGCGCTTGATCGACCTGATCAGACCACGGCGGACGCCACAAATCGGGGCGGCCACACCGGTGCCGGGCCGGTAGCTTGCTGGTATGGCTGAGGAACCCACCTTTCTGCGCCCGTTCGTGCTGTCGCCACCGGCCCGCGAGCCGGAACGGACCGGGCAGGTCGACACCTACGTGCCCGACGGGGACGGGCCGTTCCCGGTGGTCCTGCTGGTCCACGGTGGACCGCTGCCGCCGGAGCTGCGCCCCACGCCGCGGGACTGGCCGGTCTTCCAGGGTTACGCCGCCGCGCTGGCCGAGCAGGGGATCCTCGCGTCCGTCGTCGATCACCGCCTGTACGCCGTGCCCCAGGACGACGGCGTTCTCTTCGATTACGTCACCGCCGCGGCGGACGTCGCCGAGGCGGTCGAGACGGTACGCGCGGACAAGCGCGCCGATCCCGCCCGCGTGGTGCTCTGGTTCTTCTCCGGCGGCGGGCTGCTGAGCGCCGAGTGGCTGCGGGCGGCCCCGGAGTGGCTGCGCGGCGTGGCCTTGACCTATCCGCTGGTCGTGCCGCGGGCCGATGGGAGCACCGACCCGCGGTTCGGGCCCGTCAAGGACGTCCTGGGCGAGGGCGTGGAGTTGCCGCCGATCCTGCTGACCCGGGCCGGGCTGGAGGATCCCCGGCTGGCCGTGCCGCTCGAGGAGTTCGTCGCGGCGGCGGGCGTACCGATGGAGATCGTGGACGTGCCGAACGGTCACCACAGCTTCGACATGCTCGACCACACCGAGGAATCGCGCGCCGCGGTGCGGCGCGCGATCGGGTGGGTCGGCGAGAGGCTCGGTCAGCCGGTGTAGAGGACGGCGTCGATCTCGATGTCGAAGCCGACCAGCGGGACCGGCAGCGTGGTGCGGACCGGCAGGTGCTCGCCCTTGATGTACTGCGGGTAGATCTCGTTCAGTTCCTTGAAGTCGGCGAAGTCCCGCAGGTAGACGCCGACCCGGACGGCCTGGTCGAGGCTGCTGCCCGCGGCCTCGGCCACCGCGGCGAGGTTGCGGAACGCCGCGTGGGCCTGCTCGGCGAAGGTGCCCGTGACGCGGGTGCCGTCCGGCAGCGCGGGAACGGCCCCGGCCAGGTAGATCGTGTCGCCGGCGACGACGGCGTGCGAGTACGGGCCACCGGCGGGTGCGGCCTGGTCGGTGATGATGGCGCGCTTGGGCATCAGGAACTCCTCGGGTCGGGTCTGGGGAACTGTTCGGCCAGTCCGTCCGCGCCGACGAGCGGCGCGGTGAGCAGGGCACGGATGTCGCGTTCGCGGCGGCCGAGGGCCTCGCGCTGGGCATCGGTGAGCGGGATCCACGGCGGTGCCGGTGCGGGCAGCCGGGGGGTGAGGCGGCGGCCGGCGACGTAGGTGGCCTGGTTGATCAGGCGCAGCGGCGCGTGGCGTACCGCTCGGTGAGCGTCGACGACCTCGAACGCGCCTTCCTCGACACGGAAGACCGCGAGGTCGGCGGGGGCACCTGGGTCGAGGGTGCCGGCGTTCAGGCCGAGGGCCCGGGCCGGTGCCGCCGTGGCCCGGGTGATGACCTCGGTCAGCGGCAGTCCGGCGGCCAGCAGCTTGGTCATCGTGGTCGGCAGGTCGAAGACCGGTCCGTAGACCGAGCGGGCGTGCAGGTCGGTGGAGATGGTGTCGGGTCCCAGCCCGTCGGCGAGCTGCCGTTCGAGCACGTCGAAGGCGAACGCGCCCGAGCCGTGACCGATGTCGAGCAGCACACCGCGGTCGCGGGCGGCGTGCACGGCCGGGCCCAGGGGTGCCGCGATGCCGCTGGCACAGTGCGTGACGATGTCGCCCGGCCGCAGGAGGTCGAGCACCTCGTCGAGCGCGGGCGGGGTCGTACCGATGTGGACCATGACCGGGACGTCGCAGGCCGCGCCGACCGCCAGGCCGCGGCGCAGGGGTTCGACGCCGTTCTCGCCGACGGTGTCGTGGTCGATGCGGATCTTGAGGCCCCGGATCAGCTCGCGGTGGGCCTGAACGGTGTCGATGGCCAGAGCGACGTCGCAGTTGGCCAGGTCGCGGCTCTCACCGGTACGCCCGGCCAGCCCCACGGCCGAGATGTTGAGCAGCACCGGCACCCGCACGTCCGCCGTGGCGGCCACCCGCCGCAGCCCGTCGAGCGTGTACGCCCCCGCGGACCCCGCGTCGACCCAGGTCGTGACGCCGGAATACCAGGCGATCGGGTCCGGGTCGAGGCCCCAGTAGCCGGGTCCGACGTGCGTGTGCAGGTCGACCAGCCCGGGCGTGATCAGCAGGCCGGTCACGTCGGTGACCGTGTGGGCGTCGCCGGCGAGATCCGGGCCGATCGCCGCGATCCGCCCGTCCCGGACCGCGAGGTCGGCGGGGCCGGTCCCGAAGACCTCGCCGCCGGTCAGCACCAGGTCGTAGGTCACGACACACCTTCGAGGGCCGCGGTGATGGCCAGCCGGTAGAGGCGGGTCGGCCGTCCCTTGCGGTGCACCTGGGAACTGCCTTCGCCGACGGCCAGCCGCGACTCGCTGAGTTTGCGGATCAGCCGCCGCCCGCTCGGGTCGGTGATGCCGAGGGACCGGGCAAGGTCGCTGGGGGAGACCGGGCGGCCGGCCAGGGTGCGTTCGATCGCCGCGAGCCGCGACAGTGTGGCCGGGCTGAGCCCGACCCGCCCGGCCAGCGTCTCGATCCCGCCGTGTTCCCTGTACGTGTAGGTCAGCGGCACACCGGAGGCGCCCATGGGGCCGATCATCGTGCCGTTGCCGGAGAGCAGGTAGGCGCCCGGATCGGCGTCCTGCTCGGCGCGGGCGGCGGCGCGTTCGGCCAGGGTCACGCAGAGCCGCGCCGAGTCGCCCAGGCCGAAGCCGGCCACCGCACGGATGCCGAGGGTGTCGCGGGCCTCGGCCAGCACGGGCAGCCCGACCCAGCGGTGGGTGACCGCCTCGAAGAGGGCGGCGTGCGCGAAGACGACCACACCGCGCCGCCCGCGGTTGTCGATCCAGGCGTCCGCGAACTCGGGGGTGTTGAGCAGCAGGTGCAGCAGGGCGACCCGCGAGCGGTCGAGGTCGGCGCTGCGCTCGGGTTCGGCGATGAGGAAAACACCGGCGGCGAAGCGCAGGCCGTCGGCGCGTTCGGTGCGGATGCGCAGGGCGAGCTCGTGCAGGTCGGCCCGGATCGTGCCGGGTGTGGCGAGGGCGTTGAGCACCGCCACGCTGCCGTCGAGGGCGGCCGCGACACCGGTGCGGACGCTGATCACGTACGCGGCGCGGGTGCGGGCGAGCTGCTCGCGGTGGAAGGCGACAACGTCGGTGAGGGGCTGGCCGGGCTCGAACGGCAGGCAGGCGATCGCGGACCGGTCGAGGTCGAGGGCCGCCGCCACCTCGTCGACGGTCTCCTGGGCGAACGTGTCGATGCTGACCGGTGTGGCCGGCCAGCCGTTGCCGCGGGCCCGGGACCAGGCCAGCGCGAGGTCGAGGGCGGCCGAGCGGGTCACGGCGACCGGCAGGTCCTGCGGGAGCAGATCCCGGGACTTCGCGTACGGCACCAGCCCGAGCAGCAACCCGTCCAGTGGCTCGCTCAGCAACCCCGCCACCCGGTCGCGGATCTGGCCCTCGTGCTCGTAGACGGCCCAGGCGAACGTGACACCGGTGAGGGTGCGGGCCGCTTCCTCGAAGCGCGGGCGGTGGCTCGCGTGCAGCACCAGGCCGATCACGGTCGCCGCGGGCACCCGTCACCTTCGTTCGACTAGGGGTTCGGAATTGGTCCGTAGTAGCGTGCGCGAAAGCGCCCCCGCGGGTCAAGCCTGAGGAGACCGACATGACTCTCGACATCCCGGACGAGCTCATCGACTGGCGGGCGAAGGGCTTCTGGCTGCCCTCGGGTGAGGTGACGACCCGCGATTTTGCCGCCGCCGGGCACACGCTCTTCGACGGGTCCTTCACGTGGCCGCTGCTGGTGGTCCGTGACTCGGCGGTGCGCGCCAACATCGCGACGATGGCCGCGTACGCGGACCGGCACGGCTTCTCGTTCGCCCCGCACGCCAAGACGACGATGGCGCCGACGCTGCTGGACGCCCAGCTCGCGGCCGGTGCCTGGGCGATGACCGTGGCGACCGCGAGTCAGGCGCTGGTGCTGCGCCGGCTGGGTGTGCCGCGGGTGCTGATCGCCAACGAGGTGCTCGATGCGACGGCGCTGCGCTGGCTGGCGGCCGAGTCCGCCCGCGGCTGGGAGGTGTTCCTGCAGGTCGACTCGGTTGCGGGTGTCGAGGCGGTGGCGGCCGCGGGTGGGCTGCCGGTGCTGGTCGAGCTCGGTCACGCGGGTGGGCGCACGGGTGCGCGTACCGTCGAGGAGGTCTTGACCGTGGCCCGCGCGGCCGCCGCTGCGCCGGGCGTCTCGCTGGTCGGGGTGACGGGCTACGAGGGTGCGCTGCCGGACGCCGCCGCGGTCGACGAGTTCCTGGCCACGCTGGTCGCGTCGGCCCGGGCGATGGCCGATCTGCTGCCCGCGGAGGTGCTGGTCTCGGCCGGGGGCAGCGCGTGGTTCGACCGGGTGATCAAGGCGATCGAGGGGCAGTGGCTCGACGGGCACCAGGTCCGGGCGGTGCTGCGCAGCGGTGCCTCGGTCACGCACGACGACGGGTTCTACCGGGAGCGGACGCCGTTCAACCGCGAGCCGGGCGAGGGTGGTCTGGCGTCGGCGCTGGAGATGTGGGCGCAGGTGCTGTCCACACCGGAGCCCGGGCTGGCGATCGTCGGGATGGGCAAGCGGGATGCGCCTTTCGACGAGGGACTTCCGGTCGCCGAGGGGTTCACGGTGACCAAGCTCAACGACCACCACACCTACCTGTCCGGTGGCGCTCCCGCGGTCGGTGACCTGGTGCGATTCGGCCTGTCCCACCCCTGTACGGCCTTCGACAAGTGGCGCTTCATCCCGGTTGCGGACGATGACGACGTGGTTGTCGACGTCCTCCACACCTACTTCTGAGCACATATCGAGGGTTGACGATCCGGGGCGTTCACCCCACTCTGAGGGGCACTCAACAACGAACTACTTACGAACCTGGTTCGTGAGTGACGTCAGGAGTGCCCCGATGCGTCTGCGTCTGGCGGCCACCGCCGCTCTCGCCCTCACCATCACCGCGTGCGCCCCGTCCACCTCGTCACCGTCGTCCGCACCCTCGGACGGCGGCGAGCGGACGGGCACGCTCAAGGTCTGGCTCTTCGACGAGCCGAACCGCCCGCCCAAGGAGGGTGTGGTCCAGGCCGCGATCGCCGAGTTCACCGCCGCGCACCCGGGCACGAAGGTCGACGTCGCGTACATCCCGGTCGAGACGCGCAGCGAGCGTTTCAAGGGCGCCTTCAACGATCCGGCCAGCGCGCCGGACGTCGTCGAGTACGGCAACACCGACCTTCCGGAGTACGCGGCCGCGGGCGGTCTTGCCGATCTAGGCGCGACGGTGTCCGGCTGGGCCGAGGGCGCCGACCTGGGCGCCGACGCCAAGGCCAGCGCGACGTATCAGGGCACCCTGCTGGGCGTTCCATGGTTCGTCGGCGTGCGGGCGCTCTACTACCGCACCGACGTTTTTGCCGAGCTCGGTCTAAAGGCGCCGGCATCCCAGGCCGACCTGGTCACCGCCGCGCACACCATCCGCGCGAAGAAGCCGGAGATGTTCGGCATCGCGGTCGGCGGCAAGTACACCTTCGGCGCGCTGCCGTTCGTCTGGGACGCCGGTGGTGACATCACCTCGATCAACTCACCGCAGTCCCGCACCGGGTTGAAGGTCTACACCGACCTGATCCGCGCGGACAACTGCCCGCCGCAGCAGTGCGCCGACCTGACCGGTGGCAAGACCGTCGATCTCTTCGCGAGCGGCAAGGCCGGCATGGGCATCATCGGCAACTTCAACCGTGCCGCCGTCGACGCGGGCGCCGCCAAGGGCAAGTACGCGGTGGTTCCCCTGCCGGGCAGCCAACCGGGCTCGATCGCCCCGGCCTTCGCCGGCGGCAACAACCTCGGCATCATGAAGAACAGCAGGCGCCCGGCCCTGGCCGCCGACTTCCTCACCCTGCTGGCCGGCAAGAAATACCAGGCCCGCATGTACGCCGCCATGGGCAATCTCCCGACCCTGAAGTCCGCCCGTGACGAGGTGGCCGGGAAGGACCCGTTCCTGAAGCCGTTCCTGTCCACGATCGACGCCGGGACGAAGTTCGTGCCGCTCGACCCGGGCTGGGGCAAGATCGACGCGTCCGCCGTACTGCCCACGATGATCGAGAAGGTGGCCACCGGCCGGGCGACCGTCGAGCAGGCCACCGACGAGGCCGCCACGGCGATCTCGGCCGCCCTGACCCGGTGAGATCCGCGGGACGGACACCGCTGTGGCTGCTGGCACCCGCGGCGGTCGTCCTCGGCGCGCTCTTCGTCTACCCGATGTGGCAGCTCGGCCTGCTGTCGGTGCTCGACTTCCGGCAGGCGCAGGTCAGCGGCGGGCAGCCGGCCCGGTTCGTGGGCACGGGCAACTACGCCCAGCTCCTGGGCGACACGCAGTTCTGGTCGGTGCTCAACGCCACGGTCCTCTTTGCGGCGGCCTGCGTGGTGGCGACACTCGCGGTCGGCGCCGGGCTGGCCGTGCTGCTCACCCGCATCAGCCGGTGGCCGCGGCTGCTGCTGTCACTGGCCGCGATGGCCGCCTGGGCCGTACCGGCGGTGTCCGGCTCGACGGTCTGGATGTTCCTCTTCGACACCGACCTCGGCCTGGTCAACCAGACCCTGGGCCTGTCCGGACTCAACTGGATGTACGACCGCTACAGCGCCTTCGCCCTGGTCGGCGCGGTGGTGGTGTGGCACTCGTTCCCGTTCGTGATGATCACGCTGTACGCCGGCATCGAGGCGATCCCGCGCTCGGTGCTGGAGGCCGCGGCCATCGACGGGGCGAGCGCCTGGCGGACCTTCTGGCGGATCATGGTGCCGATCCTGCGCCCGCTGCTGGCCATCGTGGTGATCCAGTCGATCATCTGGGACTTCAAGGTCTTCACCCAGATCTACGTGATGACCCGCGGCGGGGGCCTCGCGGGGCAGAACCTCACCCTCAACGTCTGGGCGTACCAGCAGGCGTTCGCGGCCGGTGAGTACGGCCTCGGCGCCGCGATCGGTGTGGTCATGATGGTGATCCTGCTGATCGTCACCCTGCTCTACCTGCGGACCCTGCGCCGGTCGGGTGAGCCGCTGTGAGGCCCGGACGCCGTCTGCTGGACGCCTTCGCCGTGCTGATCGCCCTCGCGACGATCTTCCCGATCTACTGGATGGTCCTCGCCGCGGTGAAGCCGCCGGGCGAGATCCAGTCGCTCGACCAGCGCCCCTGGACCCTCGCGCCGACCCTCGACGCGTTCCGCCGCGTGGTCACCGTCGACAACTTCGGGCGTTACTTCCTCAACAGTGTGCTGGTGGCGCTGGTCGTGGTCGTGCTCTCCGGGCTGTGCGCGTTCCTGGCCGCGGTCGCGCTGACGCGCTTCCGCTTCCGCCTGCGCACCACCGTGCTGGTGCTCTTCCTGGTCGCCCAGATGGTTCCCGTCGAGGCCCTGACCATCCCGCTCTTCTTTTTGGTACGCGACCTCGGCGCGCAGGTGCCCGGCATAGGGCTCAACACGCTGGGCTCGCTGATGCTGGTGCACACCGCCTTCACGCTGCCGTTCGCGATCTGGATGCTGCGCGGTTTTGTCGCGGCGGTCCCCGACGAGCTCGACGAGGCGGCGCAGCTCGACGGCGCGGGCCGGTTCACGATCCTGTGGCGGATCCTGTTCCCGCTCGTCGCGCCGGGACTCGCCGCGACCAGCGTGTTCTCGTTCATCACGGCCTGGAACGACTTCCTGTTCGCCCGTACCTTCATCATCAGCGCGACCGACCGGCAGACACTGCCGATGGCGCTGCTGGTCTTCTTCAAGCCCGACGAGAACGACTGGGGGGCGATCATGGCGGCGTCGACGCTGATGACCGTGCCGGTGCTGATCTTCTTCCTGCTGGTGCGGCGCCGGCTCGTGGCCGGTCTCGGCGGGGCGGTGAAGGATTGATCCCGCGCCCGTCCGCCGTCACCCATCGGGCCGGCGCCTTCGAACTGCACCCGTCGTTGCCCGTCGTGGCCGAGCCCGGCCTGGAGGGTGTCGCGTCTTGGCTGCGCGGCCTGCTCCCGGCCGGTGGCATCAGCCTGCGACACGCCCCCGACCTGCCCGCCGAGGGTTACCTCCTGGACGTGACCGAGCGGGGGATCGACATCCGGGGCGGTTCGGCGGCCGGGGTCTTCTACGGTGTGCAGACGCTGCGGCAGCTCCTGCCGGCCTCGGCCCTGCGCCGCGCCCGCATCGGCGACAGCCCGCTGCTGGTGCCCGCGGTCCGCATCGAGGACGCGCCGCGTTTCGGCTGGCGGGGTGTGCTGCTGGACGTCGCGCGGCACTTCATGCCCGTCGCCGGCGTGCTGCGCTTCATCGACCTGGCGGCGTTCCACAAACTCAACGTCCTGCACCTGCACCTGACCGACGACCAGGGCTGGCGGATCGAGGTGCCCGGCCGGCCCCGGCTCACCACGGTCGGCGCGTGGCGGCCGGCCACCATGCTGGGCTCGCGGATCCACGACCGGTACGACACCCGGCCGCACGGCGGGTTCTACACCGCGGACGACCTGCTCGAGATCGTCGCGTACGCGGCCGAGCGGCACGTCACCGTCGTCCCCGAGATAGACATGCCCGGCCACATGCAGGCGGCGATCGCGGCGTACCCGGAGCTGGGCAACGGTTTTGCCGGTGGGGTGCGGACGTCGTGGGGGATCTCCCCGCACGTCCTGAACGTCTCCGACACGGCGCTGGACTTCTGTCGCGCGGTCCTCGACCACGTCTGCGAGATCTTCCCCGGTGAGCTGATCGGCATCGGCGGCGACGAGTGCCCGGCCGGTGAGTGGGACAGCCCGGCCGCCCGCGAACGCATCGCAGCCGAAGGGCTGGCCGGTCCGCACGAACTGCAGGCCTGGTTCACCGCGCGGATGGCCGAGCACCTGAAGAACCACGGTCGCCGCGTCCTCGGATGGGACGAGATCCTCGCCGGCGGCGCACCCGCCGGTGCCACCATCGCGGCGTGGCGTGGTGCCGAACCGGCGGTGCTCGCCGCCCGTGCCGGCCACGACGTGGTCTCCTGCCCGGACACGTCGGTCTACCTCGACTACCGCCAGTCCACCGGCCCCGGCGAGCCCACCCCCGTCGGCACGCTGCTCACCCTGGCCGACGTGTACGCGTTCGATCCCGTACCCGCCGGGCTCTCCGACGCCGAAGCGGCCCGGATCCTCGGCGGGCAGGCGAACGTCTGGACCGAGCACCTGGAATCGGCGCGCCGCGTCGACTACCAGACCTACCCGCGCCTGTGCGCGTTCGCCGAGACGGTCTGGGGTCCGCCGCGCCGCGACTTCGCCGGCTTCACCACCCGCCTCGGCCCGCACCTCGAACGCCTGGACGCGCTCGGGGTCAACTACCGTCCGCCGTCCGGCCCGCGCCCGTGGGACGCCCGCCCCGACGCGCCCGGCCATCCCCGTGACCTGGCGGACCGCCTCGCCGAGCTCCACGAGATGACCGCCGACCTGCGCCGGCCGTGACCTCCTAGGAGCGGACGTCGGCCTCCGGGTCGGCGACCGGGTCCGGTTCGGTCAGCAGGCGGGCGTACTCGGCCATCGAGCGCTGGTATCGGGGCAGGTGGGCCGCGAGGGCCCCGACGGCGATCGACACCGCCTCGCGTTCGCGGCCCACGTCGGTCAGGGCCAGGGCCAGCACGGTCTTCACGGCGTCGTCGAGCTCGTCGGAGCCGGCCACCAGTTCCGCGGTGAGCAGCGCGATGCTCTCCTGCGCCTCGCCCAGCGCCCGCAGCGAACTCGCCAGCTGGATCACCGCCTGGCGGCGCCGGCTCCCGGACAGCCCGGCGTCGAGAGCCTGCCGGTAGAGCGGAACCGCCAGTGCGGTCCTTCCCACGGAGTCCAGCGCGCCCGCGCGTTCGAAGAGCGCCACCGGGTGATCGGGCGGCAGCTCCGCGACGATCTGCTCGACCAGCATCAGGAACTGGGCCTCACCGTGCTCGTCGAACGACGCCCACGCGCCGGCCATCCGCTGTTCCCATTCCGCTGTGATCATGGTTTTCACCCTTGCACAGGACCCGGGTTGACGCCCGGACACGGCTCCTGATCGGATGGTCCCAGCGTCGCAGTGCACCCGGCAAAGAGACCGCCGAGGGCGCGGAGGCGCCGGACCATGGGACCTGACCGTGGACAGCAATTCCAGCGAGTACGCCCGCTTCCTGGCGTACGGAACCCAACTGCTCGAGATCCACGTCGACCTGCGCGACATGCTGGCCGACCTGCGCGAGGGTGTGATCCCCGAACGTGATCTCGCCACCCACTGCCTGGCCTTCTGCGCCGCGGTGACCAGGCATCACACCGGTGAGGACACCGGCGTCTTCCCCGTGCTCGCCGAACTCCACCCGGAGCTGCGCGACTTCCTCGCCGGGCTGGTCCGCGACCACAACCAGATCGCCCACCTGCTCGGCGGGGTCGGCAAGACGGCCCGGTTGTTGCAGCAGGAGGACGACCCCGAACGGGTGATCCGGCTCCAGGAGCAGCTGAACGCCGTGGCGGCCGTCCTGGAGACCCACTTCATCGGCGAGGAGAAGCGGCTCGTGGCCGTCCTCAACGCCCTCGACCCTTCCGTGGGATTGACCGGCCTCACCGGGTAGACCGTACAGTTTCGGCAGCACTCAGTGCTTCGGATGTATCTCTACGTGACTGCAGGGGGTCCGCGTGAGTGCTTCGGAACTGCGCGACCAGACACTCGGACGCCAGCGCGAGCTGGCCGCCCGGCACGAGGTGCTCAACCGCCTCGAACCCGGGCCCGACCGCTACGACGACCAGCTCGCCCGGGTCTTCGACGCCACCAACGACCTCGTCGCGGTGCTCGACCGCGCCGCATCCCGCACCTGGCGGCGCCGGATGACGGTGTCCTTCGTGCTCCTCGGCCTGGTCGTCGTGGTCGCCGGTCTCGTCGCCGCCGGCCTGCTCCCCGAGTACGGCCTGATCGCCGCACTCGGTCTGCTGGTCGCCGCGGTTGCCGTGTGGGCGAGCACCCGCACCCTCGCCGGTGCGGACTCAGTGGAGACGGCATGAGCAGTCTCGACGAGGAAACCGACCTCGCCCGGGTCGCCGACAGCCTCCGCAACGACGTCCGCCGCAAGATCGGCGCCCTGCGGACCCAGATCTACGAAGAGATCCACCGGGTGGGCCGGGTCGCCGAACAACGCTCCTGCCAACTGGCCGCCCGCATCGACACCACCGACGAACGCCTCGGTGGCATCGCCGGCGCCCAGGACGACCTGCGCCGGCAGACCGGCGACGAGATGCGCGGCACCCGCCAGGCCATCGCCCGGCTGACCGGCGAGATCCACCTCATCGAGGGCCGGCTGCGCCTCGAGCACGGTGTCGTCCCGGTCGACCTCGACGAGATCCCGGCCGGGCTGGCACCGCTGGTCGCCCAGGTGCGCGAGGCCGAGGACATCCGCTCCTCCCTGCTCGACGACAAGACCCGGCAGGACCACGAGCAGACCGTCTCCGCGTACGCCGAACTGGAGAGCGCCGTGGCCGAGAGCCGGACGCGGGCCCTCGAGGCCAGCCGGACACTGGCCACGGCCAAGGCCGGTGGGCGTGCCTTCCGCAAGGCCGCCGTGGTCTACCGGCGGGAAAGGGCGCTGCTGCGGGCCCGGACGGAGGAATTACGCACGACCCGGGTGGACCGTGACGCCTCCCAGGCCGAACTGGCCCAGGACGTCCGCCGCCGGCAGAGCTATCGGTCGCACCGTGGTGCGACCGCGATCGACGAGCTCACCGATCATCTGCGGGACCGCATCGATGCGGCTGTGGCGGCTCATGCTCTGTTCCCGGCCTGGTTCACGATCACCGAGCTGGGGCATCGGCCGCCCGCTGCCCGGGCTGCTCTGTGGCGGGAGGTGGCGGTCGAGGTGTTGCTCTATCGGCTGACGCATCAGGTTCGGCACGGGGTTCTGGCTCTGGGGCCGCCGCCTGGTTCTGGTGATCCTCTTGCTGAGCGGCACGCTGCTGTTCTTGCTTCGCTGGCCCGGCTTTCCGACTAGGTTTCCGCTTTCTGCGCGGTGGGCTCGGGGGCGGGGATGACCCACTCCGGGCGGTCAGGCTTGATCCCTCCGTGGGTCATCCCCGCCCCCGAGCCCGTTGTGGGTGCGGTGGGGGATCCACACTGGGCGGATGAATGAGGCTTGGACGCAGCGGGACAGTCGGATCAGGTTCGAGTGGGGGCCTACGGGGGCCGGGGCTGTCGCGGTGGGGGCAGCTTTTGTTGCGGTTGTTGATGTCCTGTCGTTCACGACGACGTTGAGTGTGGCGGTGGATCTGGGGATTTCCGTGTTGCCGTACCGGTGGCGGGACGGGTCGGCTGCGCGGGTTGCTGCGGAGCAGGACGCGGTGCTGGCGGTGGGGCGTCGGGAGGTGGTGGCGCCGGGGCAGGTGAGTTTGTCGCCGGCGACTTTGCGGGGGGTGTCGGGGGTCGAGCGGCTGGTTTTGCCGTCGCCCAACGGGGCCACGGTGGCTGCGGGGCTGGCTGAAGGTGGCGCCCGGCTGGTCGGGGTGTCGTTGCGGAACGCTGAGGCTGCGGCTCGGTGGGTTGCGCGGCAGGTGGGTGCGGACGACGTCGTTGCGGTGGTGGCGGCGGGGGAGCGGTGGCCGGACAGGTCGTTGAGGCCTGCGGTCGAGGACCTGTGGGGTGCCGGTGCCTTTATCTCTGCTCTGGTCGGGGCGGGGCTGCGGGGGCATTCGATTGAGGCGGGTGCGGCGGTGTGTGCGTACGAGAGTGTGGCCGGGAGCGTGCCCACCGCACTGGGTGATTGTGCGAGTGGGCGGGAGCTGATCGCGCACGGCTTTCCCGAGGACGTGGCGAGCGCGTCCGAGGTGGGGTCGGCCAGTGCCGTGCCGGTTTTGAGTGATGGATGGTTCGTGGCCGCTTCTGACGGTTGAGTACGGATGTTCGGCTGTTCAAACTGCTTGTTGGCGGATTCCTACGTTGGGTGGCTCGTGGCTGGTGGCTCTTGGTGGTGAGGGGTGACAGTGGGGCGTCACGCTGAGTCAGGAGAAATCGATGCGTAAATGGTGGCCGCTCATCACGGTCTGTCTCGGTACGTTCATGCTGCTCATCGACGTCACCATCGTGAACGTCGCGCTGCCGCAGATGGCGACCGATCTGGACACGTCGTTCAATTCGTTGCAGTGGGTCGTTGACGGTTATGCGCTGTCACTGGGGGTGTTGTTGCTCGGTGCCGGGGCGCTGGGTGACCTGTTCGGCCATCGCCGGCTCTACATCGGCGGTCTGGTGGTCTTTGCGCTCGCGTCGCTCGCTTGCGGGCTGGCGACCGACGACGTCGCGCTGATCATCGCCCGGGTGGTGCAGGGTGTCGGCGCCGCGGCGATGTTCACCACGACGTTCGCGCTGCTCAACGGCGCCTACCAGGGGCGTTCGCGGGGAGTGGCCTACGGCGTGTGGGGCGGCGTCTCGGGTGCGGCCGCCGCGATCGGCCCGATCCTCGGCGGGCTGCTCACCGAGTGGCTGAGCTGGCGGTGGATCTTCCTGGTCAACCTGCCGGTCAGCATCGTCGCCGTCGTCCTGTGCCTGACCGTCCTGGCCGCCGATCACGCCGCCCGGAAGGGGCGGTTCGACCTGGCGGGCACGATCACCTTCACCGTTGCCGCGGGCGCTCTCACGCTGGCGGTCATCCGTGCCAACACGACCGGGTGGGGTGCTTTCCAGACCTGGGGCCTGCTGGTGCTCAGTGCCGTGGCGCTGGCGGCGTTCGTGCTGGTGGAACGCCGTAGCGAGCACGCGATGCTGGACCTGGGGCTCCTGCGCAACCGCTCGTTCGTCGGCATTCTGGTGGCGGCTCTGCTGGTGAACTTCGCCGCGTTCGCCGCTTTCACGTACACGTCGATCTGGTTGCAGTCGATCGTGGGTCTGTCGCCGCTGGAGGCCGGGCTCACCGGGCTGCCGATGTCGATCGTCTCCGTCGTCGTCTCCGGGATCGCCGGTGCGAAGCTGCACGGCCGCTCGCCGCGGATCCTGATCGGCGGCGGCATGCTGCTCATCGGCGTGGGCAGTGCCCTCTGCGCGCTGCTGCTCGGCGCGGACTCCAGCTGGCCGGCTCTGATCGCCGGGTACGCGGTGATCGGCGCCGGTGTCGGTCTGGTCATGCCGACACTGGCCGAGTCCGCGATGAGTTCCGTGCCCGCCGCGCGCAGTGGCATGGCGGCCGGGGCGATCACGACCGCACGGCAGCTCGGTTTTGCGATCGGCATCGCCGTGCTGGGCACGGTCTTCGCGTCGCGCGCCGAGTCCCACCTCGGCGACTCGGGCGCACCGGACCCGGCGCAGACGGCTCACGGGCTCGCGGCGGGACAGGCCGGCCGGATCCTCGCGGCGTTGCCCGACGGTCTGCGGTCCACGGTGGACAAGGCGTTGCACGGTGCCGCAGCCGCCGGTCTGGACGCCGGTTTCCTCGTCGCGGCCGGGATCGGCCTGCTCGGCGGTGTCGCCGTGCTGATCCTGGTCCGGCCGGCGCCCCGCCCGGACCTCGTGTCAGCCGACCGGCCCACGGAGTACGCCGCCGTCCACGAGTGACATGGCCTGTTTCATCCGGGCCTGCAGCGGGATCGTCTCGCAGGTACGGATCTCCGGGATCGCGGCCACCTCGGTGGTGAGGTACCGGTACAGCGATTCGGCGTCGCGGCACAGCGCGGTGGCGGTGATGTTGGCCGAGCCGGTGACAGCCGCGGCCCAGGCCAGCTGGCGGTGGTCGGCGAGACGTGCGCCGACCGCCGCCACGTCCGACGGCGCCACGGTGAACCAGAGGTTCGCCACGGCCCGGAAACCGATCAGGGTCACCGCCGCGTCGATGTCGAAGCGGATCGCACCAGCGGCGGTGAGCGCGGTCAGCCGCAGCGCGACCTTGCGCTGGGTCCAGCCGGTGGCGGTGGCCAGGGCGGCGTAACTGGCCCGGCCGTCGTGGGCCAGGGCCGCCAGCAGTGCCCGGTCGCCCGGTTCGATCCGGACGTCCGGCACCGGTGTGCCCGGGACGGGCCACGGGCTGCCCCAGCGCCGGCCCGGCTCGGTGCCCTCCAGGAGCCGGTCGCGGTCGGCGTCGCCGAGCTGGTCGCCGGCCGCGATCCAGTCGGCCTCACCCCGTCCCACGAACGGGTGCAAGACCTGGTGGGCGGTCAGCGACAGCACGTTGGTGGACCGCGGCAGGTGGTGCAGCAGACCCTCACGGACGCCGTGCCGGTCGTCGGTGATGTAGGCCGCGCAGCTCACCTCGACACCGCCGGCGCCGATCGCCACCCAGCTCGTGTCGGCGCGCCGGGCCAGAGCCTCGGCCGTGGCGGTCGCTGTGCCTGGCCGGCAGGTCATCCGCAGAGACCAGGACGTCGTCCCCGGCAGGCGCGACGGCTCGGCCAGCCCGAAGACCCGGACCAGCCCGGCCGAGCGCATCCGCTGGAATCGCCGGGCGACAGTCTGCTCCGACACGCCGAGCACCGCCCCGAGCCGCGCGAACGCCACCCGCGGGGCGATCTGGAGCCCGTGGAGGATCTGCCGGTCCAGCCGGTCGATGGTGGCGGAATCCGTCGTACTGCGCGTGACCACGTCAGAATCCTACGGGCCCGGGTCATCCTTCCCGGTGACCTCCCGGTACGGGGGATGGGCGGCGACAGGTTCGCGATCTTAAGGTCGTTCAATGCCGTTCTGCGGCATTTTTGTGCGCACCTCGGACGAGCGGAGCCGAGCCATGTCTGTCTTCCCTCCCGCCACCCCGGCCGACTTTTTCGAGGAAGGGCCCACCGAACGCCTGGCATCGGCCGGATCGAGCGGCCCCGCCGAACCGGCCCCGCGCCGCGGTGTGGTCTTCGCCGTGCTGATGGCCCTGCTGTCTCTGCTCGTCTCCGCCGGCTCGGGCCTGATCGCCTGGCGTGCCCTCGGCCGTGCCGAACAGGCCTATCACCGCGCGCCCCCGGTGTCGTCGGCGCCGGTCACGACCTACGCCGACGAGGCCCTGCGGGTCCAGGGCGGCTGCGGCACGACCACCCTCGTCGACCTCGACGAGCCCCGCGTGAACGTGCCGTCCGCCGGCGCGGACCTGCGCTATCAGGGCGCCTGCGGGCAGGCGGTGCCGCAGCTGGCGCTGGGAGCGGGCGCGCTGGCGGGCAGCAGACCCGGATACGCGGACGGCTGCGGCGAGGCGGTCCGCAGCCGGCCGATCAGCCACCTCGCCACCTCACCGGCGAGCAAAGGGCTGATTCTCTGCGTCCTCACCCGGGCTGCCTCTCCCACCGCCGCCGGGGCCACGGGCGTACGGCTGGTCCGGGTCCAGGTCACCGAGGTGACCGGCGACGGCACCGCCTACCTCCGCGCGACCTCGTGGCCGGCCGCGGGTTGACCAGGCCTCAGCCCTGCAGCCGGGGGTTGCTGATGATGACCACGCCGCCCGGCTTGTGGCAGCCGACCACCAGGGAGAGCTCGGTGGCGCCCTTGATGCGAGCCGTGATGGGGCCACCGGGTGTATTGGTCCTGCCGGTCCAGGCGGTCAGCTCCTCGGTGATCACGGTGTCGTCGATCTGGCGGGTCCCGGCGCTGATCCGCAGCTGCACGTCGTCGGGTCTCTTCGCCTCGGCCCAGCCGCTGACGTCGGCGGTGAAGGTGCGGTAGCGACCGTCCACGTTGTACTTCAGCTCCCGGGACTGGTCACCGGTCTGATTGCTGGGGCACTCCACGACCAGAGCGTCCGGATAGGACGCGGGATCGAGGGTGTCCGGCAGCTCGCCGGCCGTCCCCGCGATGCGTTCGACACCGGTGAGCAGATCGCCGGTGACACCCGCCGCGGGCGGGGCGGGTCCTGCTGACGTCACCGCCGGGGTCGCGACAGCGGGAGCCGCGGGTGCGGTGGCCGACGGCGGTGCGGCCACCTGCTTCTTGTCGTCCTTCTTGTCGTCGTCGTTGTACTGCCAGCCGAAAAAGCCGATGAGCAACGCGGCCACGGCCGCGAACGCGGCCAGAGCGTCCGACCAGCTTCCGCGCTCGAACGGCATCCACCAGCGTCGTCGCCTACTTTGTGTACCGCTGCTCGTGCTTTCGGTCACCGGCACTCACCTTAATCATCGATATCGCTGTGCCCGGCACTGGAATAACGTCCGGTTGCGCGCCGATCGAGTGTTGCGTGAGTCAAAGCGCAATAACTAGGTGAATCAACCGTTCCGCCATCGATTGCAACCTTTATGCTGAGTCGACTGGAGCCAGTCATGACCGCACCGCAGCCGCCTGTCCGCCGTTCCGGAAAACTCGCCATGGCCGTCGCTTTTCTGGCCGTGTTGGTGGCCGTCGGATCGCTCGGCGTCGCGGGCTGGGCCGTGCACCGGGCCAACGTCGCCGTCGCCGCCTCGGAACGGCTGACGGTCGCCGCTCCCGCCGCCGGTCAGCCGACCCCCGAGCCGCCCGCGGTCGAATCGGCGGCACCCGCGCCTTCGCCGACGACCGAGGCGTCCACCGAGACCTCTACCGGGGAGGAGTCGGGTGGCGAGGCGCCGACGCTGAGCCCGACCGCCGTCTTCACCGTTCAGTACGAGAAGCGGAAGCTGAGCGTGCAGATGCCCGCCAATCGCTGCAGCTCGCGTTCGATAGATCTTGACGAGCCTCAGCTCGACGTCGGCGGGTACACCAACGACCTCGAGGTCAAAGGCACCTGCAGCGGCACGATGACCTTGAACTTCGGTCAGGGAGTGTCCGGCGCGGCCGACGCCGAGGACCTGTCGACCACGCCGAAGGCCTGCAACGAGCGCATTCAGCTCAGTGCGCTCCCGCGGGACGAGCCGCTGCCGCTGCGCAAGGGCCAGGTGCTCTGCGTGCGGACCTCGTCCGCGCAGGCGAAGACCCTCGGCATCAGTCAGAAGATGACCCTGGTGAACGTCACGGGCGTCGGCGCGACCGGCCTGGTGACCCTCGAGGTGACCGCCTGGAACGTGCCGGTGTGAGGCGGGCCGCCTGAGCCGATGAGGCCCGGTCGCCGTGGGCGCGGGGCGTAGCTGACACAATGTCGGATGCGCCCCGTGAACCCTGTGAGGAGAAGTTTCCGTGATCCGTACCCATAACGCCGGCAGCTTGCGCGCGAGCCACGCCGGTCAGACGGTGACGCTCGCCGGGTGGGTCGCCCGCCGGCGCGACCACGGAGGCGTCATCTTCGTCGACCTGCGCGACGCCTCGGGTGTCGTCCAGGTGGTCTTCCGCGAGGAGGACGCCCACGCGCTGCGCAACGAGTTCTGCGTCAAGGTCACCGGTGAGGTGACGCAGCGCCCGGACGGCAACGAGAACCCCGACCTGCCGACCGGCGCCGTCGAGGTCACCGCCAGTGAGCTGGTCGTGCTCTCCGAGGCCGCGCCGCTGCCGCTGCCCGTCGACGACGCCATCACGGCCTCCGACGACCTGCGCCTCAAGTACCGCTACCTGGACCTGCGGCGCAGCGGCCCGTCGAACGCCCTCAAGCTGCGCAGCCGGGCCAACCAGATCGCCCGTGAGGTCCTGCACGCGCACGACTTCAACGAGATCGAGACGCCGACCCTGACCCGGTCGACCCCCGAGGGTGCCCGCGACTTCCTGGTCCCCGTCCGTCTCCAGCCCGGCTCCTGGTACGCCCTGCCGCAGTCACCGCAGCTGTTCAAGCAGCTGCTGATGGTCGCGGGCATGGAGCGGTACTACCAGATCGCCCGCTGCTACCGCGACGAGGACTTCCGCGCCGACCGGCAGCCGGAGTTCACCCAGCTCGACATCGAGATGTCCTTCGTCACCCAGGACGACATCATCGCCCTGGGCGAGGAGATCGTCGTCAAGCTCTGGGGTGAGCTCGCCGGCTACCAGGTGCAGACGCCGATCCCGCGCATCACCTGGACCGACGCCATGAACAGGTACGGCTCCGACAAGCCCGACCTGCGGTACGGCGTCGAGCTGACCGAGCTGACCACCTACCTGACCGGCACCGCGTTCCGTGTCTTCGCCGGTGCGATCGACGCCGGCGGTTACGTCGGTGCGGTGGTCATGCCCGGTGGCGCCTCGCAGACCCGCAAGGAGCTCGACGGCTGGCAGGACTGGGCCAAGGCGCGTGGCGCCCGCGGCCTGGCGTACGTCGTGCTCGACGCCGAGACCGGTGAGGCACGCGGCCCGGTCGCCAAGAACCTCTCCGCCGAGCACCTGGCCGGCCTGGGTGACGTGGTCGGCGCCAAGCCCGGCGACGCGATCTTCTTCGCCGCGGCCACCGAGCGGCGTGAGGCGCAGGAGCTGCTCGGCGCGGCCCGCATCGAGATCGCCAAGCGGTCCGGCCTGATCGACGAGTCGACCTGGGCGTTCTGCTGGGTCGTCGACGCGCCGATGTTCGAGAAGACGGACGAGGGCGGCTGGACGGCCGTGCACCACCCGTTCACCTCCCCGAACGACGAATGGCTCGACAAGTTCGAGTCCGCGCCCGACCAGGCGCTGGCCTACGCGTACGACATCGTCGTGAACGGCAACGAGATCGGCGGCGGCAGCGTCCGTATCCACCGCGGTGACGTGCAGAGCCGGGTCTTCGACCTGCTCGGCATCACCCCGGAGGAGGCGCAGGACAAGTTCGGCTTCCTGCTCGACGCGTTCAAGTACGGCCCGCCGCCGCACGCCGGCATCGCCCTGGGCTGGGACCGCACCTGCATGCTGCTCTCCGGCAACGAGTCGATCCGCGAGGTCATCGCCTTCCCGAAGACCCGCGGCGGCTTCGACCCGCTGACCAGCGCGCCGACCCCGATCACCACCCAGCAGCGCCTCGAGGCCGGCATCGACGCCAAGCCGAAGGCACCGGCCGCTACGCCCGGCACCGACGGCGTCGCAGTCCCGGTCGAGCCCTCCAACTGATGAACGCGCTGGTCGTCGGCGCGAGCGGTCACCTCGGCGGTGAGGTGGCGCGGCTCGCGTCGGCGGCCGGAACGTCCACCACCGGCTCCGGCGGCTGGTCCCGCCTGGACATCACCGACCGCCGGGCGGTCCTCGATCTCTTCGCCTCGGTACGCCCGCAGTACGTGATCAACACGGCGTACCGGGCGAGCAGCTGGACGATCTGCGCGGACGGCGCGGCCAATGTGGCCCTCGCCGCGGTGGCGGTGGGAGCCCGGCTCGTCCACGTCTCCTCCGACGCGGTGCACGGTGGTCGCCCCACCCCGTACCTCGACGACGACGCGCCGACGCCCGTGTACCCGTACGGTGCGGCGAAGGCAGCGGCCGAGACGGCCGTCGCCGCGATCGACCCGGCAGCGGTCCTGGTCCGCACCTCACTGATCATCGGCGACGAGCGCAGCGCGCAGGTCCGCCTGGCCCTGGATCTGACCACGGGCCGCAAGCAGGGCGCCCTCTTCACCGACGAGGTGCGCTGCCCGATCGACGCGACCGACCTGGCCGCGGCCATCGTGGAGCTGGCGTCCTCCGATTACGCAGGCCTGATCAACGTCGCCGGTCCGGAGGTGCTCACCCGGGCCGAGCTCGGCCGCCTGATCGCGGTCCGGCACGGCCTCGACCCGGCGACCGTGCCGACCTGCACGATCGCCGAGTCGGGAATGGGCCCGCGCCCCGCCGACATCCGGCTGGACAGCACCCGGGCTGTGGGCCTGCTCGAGACTCGGATCCGTGGTGCCGCCGAGGCGCTAAGCGTCGCGTAACCGCACGAGCAGACCGCCCGCGAGCAGCGCGGCGGCGGCCCACGCGGCCAGCACCGCCAGACCGCGCCACGGGCTGATCGGCAGGGTGTCGAGGCCGGTCGTGGCCTGGACAGCCAGGCCCGCGGCCATCGGGCCGATCTGCTGCAGGTGCCGCTGGAAGTCCGGGTCGGTGGTGGCCAGCCCGAAGATCGGGAAGACGTAGAGCAGGCCGAGCACGGCACCGACCGCCGCGGCCGGATCACGGACGGCGGTGGCGACGCCGAGCGCGAGCAGTCCGATCAGGCCGAGGTAGAGCACCGAGCCGCCGGCCGCCCGCAGAACCGTGCCGTTGCCGAGGCTGAGCGGCAGCAGCCGCGCACTGATGATCAGCGCGGCGGCGACAGCGATCGCGGCGGTGACCACCACCACGCCGGTGACGATCAGCGCCTTGGCGGCCAGGACGGTCAGCCGCCGGGGGACAGCGGCGAACGTCGTGCGGATCATTCCGCTGCTGTACTCACCGCCGACCACGAGTACGGCCAGGATCGCCACCACGGCCTGCCCGAGCTGAACGCCGGTGAGGTTCACCTTGGCAACGTCCACTGTGCAACCGGTGTCCGGACAACCGGTCACCGCGGCCGCCAGGACACTGACGCCGGCCGTCGCCACCACCATCGTGATCAGCAGCCAGGCCGTTCCGGGTGTTGTCCACACCTTGGTCCACTCACTTCTCACCACCCGCCTCATGCGTCTCTCCGGCGGAGCACGATCGTGGCGGCGGTGAGGGCGAGGGCCGTCCAGGCGGCCAGGACCGCGAGACCCGCCCACGGCGGCAGCGGGAAATAGCCGTTCGCCGGCAGGTAGAAGTTCTCCACCTGCGGATAGCGGGGTGCCGTCCCCTGCAGGGCGAAGGCCGCCGCCGGTGTCACCCGCAACAACCACTCCGCCGCGACCGTGGGCAGCACGGTCAGGGCGAGCAGGTACGGCAGGACGATCACCACGATGCCGGTGGTGACCGCGGTGAGACTGCGCCGCAGCACCGTGCCCAGCGCCAGGGACAGCAGTGCCGCCCCGGCCAGCAGGGCCCCGGTTCCGGCGATGACCCGGACCTCGGCGGCGGTCGACACCGGGTGCAGGTAGACGCCGTTCGCCCGCAGCACCCGCTGACCGGCGACGACCACGATCACCGCGGCGACCGTACCGACGGCAAATGTCGTCCCGCCGAGCACGACGGCCTTGGCGGCGACGACCCGTCCACGCCCCGGCATGGCGGCAAAACTGGTGCGGACGAGTCCGCTGCGGTACTCCGCCGTCATGACCATCGCACCGAGCACCACCACGACGATCAGGCCCGCGAAGGTGCCCGTCAGGGTCTGGCTGATCGTGGTGCCCAGGCCCGCGAGGCCCGAGACGGCGGGTGCGATGTCCCCGCTCCCGGTCACGCTGACCTCCCCGGTCGCCGGGTCGCCGTCACCGGCCGAGCCGTCGTCGCCGCCGACTGCGGTCCTCGTCCACGGCCCGTTCCGCCACGCGCCGCGCAGGGTGATGCTGTCGAAGGTGCCCGTGGCGAAGCTGGGCCCGCCCGTCGCATCGGTCATGCCGACACCGTTGCGGCTGAGCCACGTGTGCTGCGGTGACGTCGCGAACAGCCCCACCTCCGCGGTCGCGGGCAGGCCGTCCAGCCGGACGGTGCCGACAGTGGTCCAGCTGGTCCCGTCGGGCGATTGTTCGCCGGTGATCGCCGGGCCGCTGCGGGTCAGCCTCAGCCACTCCGCCCGGTCCGCACCGGCCCGGTCGTGGACAAAATCGTGCTGCATCCGGACCCCGTGGGCACCCGTCAGCATGACCGCGGCATAGGTCGAGCCTGCGCTCGTGCCGTCCTTGATGATCAGCCCCGCCTTGGCCCACGGCGCCAGCCCGGGTTCGCCGCCGGCACCGGGTCCGGCCTGGCGTGGCGATCCGCCCTCCTTCTCTTCCCGCCCGTCCGGCCGGGGCGGCAGCAGACCCGTCAGCGCTCTCACCCGTACCGTGAGGGTCCCGTCCCCGGTGAGCGGGCGATGCACCAGGCCGAAGCGGTCCACGACCTCCTCACCGCCAGGCCCGACGGGCAGCACACACTCGGATCCCGGCCCGTTGCGACCGCAGGACCCCTGCCCACCGGCGAGCAGGCCGAGACCGACGACGGCCGCGGCCGCGACGACCAGAGCGATCATCCAGCCGCGGACCGTGCGCAGCTTGGTCCACTCCGCGTGCAGCAGTTTGATCATCGTGTGGTCTCCGTTCCGGTGGCCCGGAACTCGACCGCGTCCCGGGTGAGCTCGAGGTAGGCCTGCTCGAGGCCGGTCCGCCCGGTCAGCAGCGCGGCCATGCTCTGATCGGCGATGACCCGGCCGCGGCCGACCACGACCACGTGATCGGCGGTGCCCTGCAGCTCGCTCATCAGGTGCGTGGAGAGCAGCACCGCGCGGCCCTCGGCGGCCAGCGCCCGCAGGAAGCCGCGCATCCAGACGATGCCCTCCGGATCCATGCCGTTGAACGGCTCGTCGAGCATCAGCGCGGGTGGATCACCGAGCATCGCGGCGGCGATCCCGAGCCGCTGCTTCATCCCGAGCGAGAAGCCGCCGGCCCGCCGCCGGGCGACCTGACCCAGCCCCGCCTGCTCGATCACCTCGTCGACCCGGGCGGCGCCGAGCCCCTGCGAGTGCGCCAGCCAGAGCAGATGGTTGCGGGCCGTGCGGCCCGGCTGCAGCGCGCCCGCATCGAGCAGCGACCCGAGGCGGCGCAACGGATCACGCAGCTCCCGGTACGCCCGCCCGCCGACGAGCGCGGTCCCGGCGTCGGCCCGGTCCAGTCCCAGGACGACCCGCATGGTGGTGGACTTCCCGGCGCCGTTCGGCCCGATGAACCCGGTGACCTGCCCCGGCGGCACCGTAAAGGTCATCCCGTCGAGGGCGACTGCCGGCCCGAACCGTTTCTTCAAGCCGTCGACAACAATGCTGGTCTCGTTCATGGGGTGAAGGTCTACGCAGGTCCCGGTGTCAGCACGGTGCCCGCGGCTGACACCGCACTGTCACCTCCGGCCTGGCATCGTGAGGTGATGCGCGTCCTGGTCGTCGAAGACTTCGAGATCCTCGCCCGTACCCTCGGCACCGGCCTGCGCCGCGAGGGCATGGCGGTCGACGTGGTCCTCGACGGCCCCGACGCCCTCGACCACCTGGCGGTCACCCGGTACGACGTGGTGGTGCTCGACCGCGACCTGCCCGGCGTGCACGGCGACGAGATCTGCCGCCGGATCGTCGCCGGTGACTCCGGCAGCCGCGTCCTGATGCTCACGGCCGCGAGCACGGTCAAACAGCGCGTCGACGGCCTCGGCCTCGGCGCCGACGACTACCTGCCCAAACCGTTCGACTTCGCCGAACTCGTCGCCCGCATCCGCGCGCTGGGCCGCCGCCCCTCGACGTCCCTGCCCCCGATCCTGGAAAGCGGTGACCTGATCCTGGACCCCAGCCTGCGTACGGCCTCACGGGCCGGCCGCCGCCTGGACCTGAGCCCCAAGGAGTTCGCCGTGCTGGAACATCTCCTGGCCGCCCAGGGCCGCCTGGTCCCGGCCGAGGAGTTGCTGGAGAAGGTCTGGGACGAGGCCGCCGACCCGTTCACCACGGCCGTCAAGACCACGATCCGCCGCCTCCGCACCAGACTCGGTGACCCACCGGTGATCCACACCGTCCGCGAGGCCGGCTACCGCATCGGCCCCCGATGACCGCCCGCCGCCGCCTCCGCACCCAGCTGACCCTGCTCTACGCGGTGCCGTTCCTGGTCTCGGGCGCCCTCCTGCTGACCATCCCGATCCTGCAGACCCGCCAGACCGCACCGGTCGGCACGGTCCTGCCCGCGGAACCCGTCCGAGTCGCCGACGCCGGCGACCACGTGTCCCGCCTGGTCGCCGTCTCGGGCCTGGGCCTGGCCATCATGGGCCTGGTCTCCCTGATCCTCGGCTGGGTGATCGCCGGCCGCTTCCTCCACCCGCTCCGCACGATGACCGCCACGGCCCGCGACATCTCCGCCAGCAACCTCCACCGCCGCCTCGGCCACACCGGCCGCAACGACGAATTCACCGAACTGGCCGCCACCCTGGACGACCTCTTCGCCCGCCTCGAAGCCTCCTTCACCTCCCAGCGCAACTTCGTCGCCAACGCCTCCCACGAACTCCGCACTCCCCTCACCGCCGAACGCACCCTCCTCCAGGTCGCCCTGGCCGACCCGAACGCCACCGTGGACGGTCTCCGCACGGTCTGCCGCGACGTCCTGGACCTGGGCGTGGCCCAGGAACGCCTCGTCGACGCGCTCCTCACCCTGGCCAGCAGCGAACAGGGCCTCGAACACCGCACCCCCTTCGACCTCGCCGACCTCGCCGCCGAGGTGACGGCGTCCCGGGCCGCGGAAGCCCGCCGCCGTGGCCTCACCCTGACGACGGAGCTGGCCCCGGCCCCGGCCTCCGGCGACCCCAGCCTGGTGGTGAGCCTGATCGCCAACCTGGTCGACAACGCCCTGCGCCACAACACCTCCCAGGGCCACCTCGCCGTGACAACGACGACGTACGACGGCTTCTCCCGCCTGACGGTCTCGAACACGGGAGCGGTCATCCCACCGGCCGAAGTGGATCGTCTCTACGAGGCTTTCCAGCGCCTGAGTCCCCAGCGTCTCCACGCCGGCGCCGGGCACGGTCTGGGCCTCGCGATAGTCCGTGCCATAGCCGCCGCCCACTCCGCCACCATCACCACCACCCCGCATCTCGAAGGTGGGCTCACCATCGAGATCCGCTTTCCCGCCGAGCGACCGTAGGGTCGCGCCCGCTCATTCGCCGGCGATCAGGTCGGTGGCGTTGTCGGCTGCGGCGAGGAGGAGCGGGTCCGGGGCGCGGGTCCAGGCTTCGATCGCCGCGTCGGCGAACTTGATCGCGTGCGCGTCGCCGGACTCGACGGCGCGTTGCAGCACCGATTCCGGGTCCGTCGGGACCGGCACGTAGGCGCGCGGAGTTGGAGGCGCATAGGCCGCCGTGACCGCCGCGGTGGCGGCCCAGGCTGCGGCCAGGCTCGGCCCGTGCAGGGCGGGTGGGAGCACCGGCAGGGTCCGCAGCACCGCCGCCGGTGCGGTGGCGGCGTGGACCAGGAGCACCGGGTTTCCGTACCCGTGGATCGTGTGGTTGTGGATCGCGGCCGTGACGATGGCAGCGAGGCGGGCTTCGACGGGCTCCTGCGCAGAGCCGGGGACGGCGCCGGCGGCTGAGGGCCAGCCGGGCAGGTCGGCGAGCTGGGCCAGGCGGGAGCGGATGCCGGAGCGCTGGTCGGGGATGCGGGGGAGGGCGTCGAGGGCCGACCGTGGGTCCGAACGCGGGTACGGCCCGGAGCCGGCCGGCGACAGTGGTTGCCAGCGGGCCGCCCAGTACGCGAGGCCCTGCCCCAGCTCGGTCACCCGCTGGCCGGTCTCCTCGGCGAGCAGGGCGCGCACGGCATGGCCGACGCGGATCACGCCGTGGGTGGCGCCGGCGGCGATGCCGGGGAGCAGGCGTGGCCACCAGAGGGTGAGCACGTCGCGCCACGGGGCGGTGTGGACGGCGTGGTCGAAGAAGGCGAGCCAGTCGCCCGTACGCACGGGGTCGCCGAGGGGTTCGCGCCACTCGTCGGCCGGGATGGGTGCGATGCCGCGGGGTGTCTCGTCGAGGCGGCGCTCGTAGGAGTCGATCCAGCAGTGCACCTCGGCGGCGCGGCCGTGGTGCACCAGGGACTCCGCGGCCATCGGGCCGTGGTTGGACAGCCAGCCGTCGTGCTCGGGGCCGGTGCCGCTCAGGCGCTGCAGTGCTTCGTCCAGAATTCCGGTCATCGGTGCAGCGTGCGGGTTGAAGCGAGGTTGAGGTCAAGGGGTTGTGGCGCAGGGACCATGATGGGCCCGTGGGCATCGCGAAGGACCTGGAGCAGTTGCCGTTCTGGCGGCAGAACAGCCGGGGTGAGCACCGGTGGCCGTCCGCGCTGGCGATCGCCGCGATGATCGGGCTGCAGCTGGCCCTGCCCGACCGGTACAGCGTCGTCGCGTGGTGGGTGCTGCCCGGCTTCGAACTGGTCATCATCGTGCTGCTGTTCGGGATGGACCCGGGCCGGGTGAAGAGGCGCACCCCGGTGTTGCGCCGGCTCAGCCTGTCGCTGATCGCGGTCGCCAGTCTCGGTACGGCGTGGGCGGTCGTCCGGCTCGTCCAGGACATCGCCACCGGGCACGGGACGGGCAGCGCGGGCCAGCTGCTCAGCACCGGCGGGATGATCTGGCTGATCAACGTGCTGACCTTCGCCGTCTGGTACTGGGAGCTCGACCGCGGTGGGCCCGCCGAGCGTGCGGCCGGCAGTGACCCGTACCCGGATTTTCTGTTCCCGCCGATGACTTCGCCGGGGATGGTGCCGACGGACTGGCGCCCGCAGTTCGCCGACTACTTCTATCTGGCGTTCACCAACGCGACGGCGTTCAGCCCGACGGACACGTTGCCGCTGTCGCGGTGGGCGAAGATCGCGATGCTGCTGCAGTCGGCGATCTCGCTGGTCACGGCGGCTCTGGTGGTCGCCAAGGCCGTCAACGCCCTGGGTTGAGCAGCCGCATCGCCGGGTCCTTCGTGCGTTCGAAGCCCAGCGACGCGTAGACCCCTTCGCCGTCGGGAGTGGCGCGGAGGTCGACCACGGTGATGCCGCGGTGGGCGTACCAGTGGATCAGCGCGGCCATGCAGGCGCGGGAGTAACCGCGGCGCCGGTATTGCGGGTCGGTCGCGACGTTGTAGACGTAACCGCGCAGGCCGGTGGGGTCGCGGGGGCCCGGCAGCCGCTCGTCGATCGCGCCCACGACGCAGCTCGCGAGCCCCGGGCCGTCCGGCCGGTCGACGACAAACGCGGCCACGAGATCTCGCGGATCCGTGAGCTGCCGTTCCAGGATCTCGCGGCCCGGCTCCAGCCAGGGACCACTCGATCCGATCATCACGGTACGCAGGCGCATGAGCTCCCGGGCATCATCGGCGCCCGCACGACGGGTATCGACCACGCCGGCGATTGTTGCACAGAAGCGTTGCACAATTTCTGTGCACAACTATTGTGTAACTCATGGAGCCCACCCAGGTAACCCTCGACGCGAAGCAGATCCGGGTCCTCGCGCACCCTCTGCGCGCCCGCCTGCTCGGCCGTTTGCGTCTCGACGGGCCGGCGACCGCCACCCGGCTGGCTGAGGTGCTCGGCACCAACACCGGCGCGACCAGCTATCACCTGCGGCAGCTCGCCGACGTCGGCCTCGTCCTGGACGAGGAGGGTGCCGGCAAGGGGCGCGAGCGCTGGTGGCGCGCGGCTCACGACTACAGCAGTTGGCGGCGCGACTCCTTCGCCGGTGATCCGGACGCCGTCGCCGCGGCCGACTGGCTCGACAGCAACGCCCTGCGGTTCCTCGTCGACCGCGTCGAGCGCTGGCAGCGCGTCCGCGCCGACGATTCACCCGAGTGGCGGGCCGCCTCCGGCTTCTCCGACTACATGATCAATCTCGGCACCGAGCAGCTCAACGCCCTGATGGACGAGCTCGACGCGACCGTCGAGCGATACCGGGCGCTCAGCGAGTCGGCGCCGGCCCCGGACGCCCGCCAGGTCCTGATCTACCTGTACGGCGTACCGAGAGTGGAGGAGTCGTCATGAGCGCCCTCACCGCGCCGCAGGTGCGCCGCCGTTTCCTCTGGCTGATCGCCCTGCGCTGGCTCCCCGTAGGACTGATGATCCCGATCACCGTCCTGCTCCCGCTGGACCGCGGCCTGACGCTCGCGCAGTACGGCTCGGCCGCCGCGCTGCAGGGCATCCTCGTCCTGTTGCTGGAGCTCCCGACCGGTGGCCTCTCGGACGCGATCGGCCGCCGCCCGGTCCTGCTGCTCGCCGGTGTGGTCGAGATCGGCGCCCTGACCCTGCTGACCTTCGCCGACACGGTTGTGCTCTTCCTGATCTTCTACACGCTGCAGGGCGTCTACCGCGCGCTGGACAGCGGCCCGCTCGACGCCTGGTACGTCGACCAGTCACTGGCCGCCGACCCCGGCGCCGACATCGAGACCGGGCTCAGCCACAGCGGCGTTGTCCTCGGCGTGGCCGTCGCAGCCGGTGCGCTGCTGACCGGCGGCATCGTGGCACTCGGCCCGTACGGACCGGTCGCGGCCCTGACCATGCCGGTCTTCGTCGCCCTGGGCCTGCAGGTCGTCTCCTTCGCCGCCGTCGTTCTGCTGATGACCGAACACCGTCCCCGCCGCGGCCTGGTCGCCCTGGCCGAATCCGTACGCGGGGTGCCGGCGGCGATCGGTGGCGCGCTCGGACTCCTGCGCCGGTCCCGGATCATCGTCGCGCTCGTCGCCGTCGAGATCTTCTGGGGCTTCGGCATGGTCGCCTTCGAGAGCCTGATGCCGGTACGCCTGGCCGAGGTGGTCGGCAACACCGATCACGCCTCGGCACTGATGGGCCCGGTCGGGTCGGCCGGCTGGCTGGCCTCGGCCCTGGGCGCCGCCCTGATCCCGCTGCTGTCCCGCCGCATCGGTGCGCCGTGGACCGGCTTCGCACTGCGCATCCTGCAGGGTGTGACAGTGGTCGGCATGGCCCTCTTCGCCGGGCCGGTCGGCGTCATCGCGGCCTACCTCGTCTGTTACACCGTCCACGGTGCCTCGTCACCGGTGCACATGGGTCTGCTGCACCGGCAGGTCGAGGGGCCGTACCGCGCCAGCCTGATCTCGCTGAACTCCATGGTCGCCCAGCCGGCCGGCGCCCTCGGACTGGTCACACTGACCGCGATCGCCTCCGCGGCGACCCTCCCGGTGGCGCTGCTGGTCGGCGCGGTGATGCTCGCCCTGGCCGCCCCGCTCTACCTGGTGGCCCGCGGCAACAGCCCGGCCCCGGCGCCCGCCACCCCACCGGCGGAAATGACTCCCGCACCCTGAAGGCAGTCGGCCATAGAGCGATGTCAACAGTCGAGTTTACGCACGACCACCCCGGGGGTATCAGCCGTCACAAGTGCTCTCATCCCCCCGGAGGAACCCCATGCTTGCCATCGCCGCCGCGATCGTCTTCGGTCTCTGGCTCCTGCTCGACCTCTTCGACACCAACCTCGGCGCCCCCGACCTGTTCAACTTCTCCACCATGGCCTCGCTCGGCCTGCTGCTCCTCTCGCTCTACCTGGCCGGCGTGGGCAGCGGCCCGCGTGGCGGCTCGGGCTCCGGCAGCAGCGGCCGCCGGTTCTACGGCCGTCGCCCCGGCCGCGGCTGATCCCCCGATTTCGGTACACGGCCCGCCCATCGGTGCATTTCCGGCACACGAGGGCGGGCCGGTACTGTCGTTGCCGATGGAATCCGACGGACTGTTTTCCCTGAACGAGCCGGGCGGTGTCCGCACCGCGCCCCCGGCCGGTGCGGTGTCCGCGGGCTTCACCACCTGGTCGGCCGACTCGCCGCTGCCGGTGCGCATGCGCCCCGCGGGCATCGACGAGCTCGTCGGCCAGCAACACCTGCTCGCCCCCGGCGCACCCCTGCGGCAGCTCGTCACCGGCACCACGCCGATGTCGGTGATCCTCTGGGGCCCGCCCGGCACCGGCAAGACCACGATCGCCCACCTCGTCGCCGGCGCCACCGACCGCAAGTTCGTCGCCATGTCGGCGCTGACCGCCGGGGTCAAGGACGTCCGCGCGGTGATCGACACGGCCCGGCGCGAACGCCGCGCCGGCGGCCCGCCGACCGTTCTCTTCATCGACGAGGTCCACCGCTTCAGCAAGACCCAGCAGGACTCCCTGCTCGCGGCGGTCGAGGACCGCACGGTGACGCTGCTCGCCGCGACCACCGAGAACCCCTACTTCTCCGTCATCTCCCCGCTGCTCTCCCGCTGCGTGCTCCTCACCCTCCGCGCCCTCGACGAGGACGACGTCCGGCAGCTCATCCGCCGCGCGGTCACCGACCCCCGCGGCCTGGGCGGCGCCGTCACCCTCACCCCCGAGGCCGAGGAACACCTGGTACGCCTGGCGAGCGGCGACGTCCGCAAAGCCCTCACGGCGCTGGAAGCCGCAGCCGGATCCGCCGCGGCCCAGGGCGTGACCGACATCGACCTGGCCACAGCCGAAAAAGCCGTCGACGTGGCCGCGGTCCGCTACGACCGCGACGGCGACGCCCACTACGACATCACCAGCGCGTTCATCAAGAGCATGCGCGGCTCCGACCCCGACGCGGCCCTGCACTATCTGGCCCGGATGCTCGTCGCCGGCGAGGACCCCCGCTTCATCGCCCGCCGCATCGTGATCTTCGCCAGCGAGGACGTCGGCATGGCCGACCCCCAGGCGCTCCTGGTCGCCACCGCGGCCGCCCAGGCGGTCCAATCGGTCGGCCTCCCCGAAGCCCAGCTCAACCTGGCCCAGGCCGTCGTCCACCTGGCCACCGCCCCGAAATCCAACAGCGTGACCACCGCCCTGGGCGCCGCCATGGCCGACGTCCGCGCAGGCCGCGGCGGCGCGGTCCCACCCGCCCTGCGCGACGCCCACTACCAGGGCTCACGTGGCCTTGGTCACGGCAAGGGCTACCGCTATCCACACGACGACCCCAAGGGTGTTGTTAGGCAGCAGTATGTGCCGGATGATCTGATCGGCGCGGACTACTACAACCCGACGGACCACGGCGCGGAACGTGCGGTCGGCGAGCGGTTGCCCCGCTTGCGCAGAATCGTCCGAGGCCCGGCCTACACCGGCCCTCCACCCTCGGGCGGGAACGGCCCGGGTTCGGGTGGGAAAGGTCCGGCTTCGGCTGGGAGTGGCTCGGCTTCGGGCGGACCAGCTTCGGCCGGGGGTGGCTCGGCTTCGGCTGGGTCGGTCTCGGCCGGGAGTGGTTCGGCTTCGGCTGGGGGTGGCTCGGCTTCGGCTGGGTCGGTCTCGGCCGGGAGCGGCTCGGGTTCGGCGGGTAGCGGTGCGGCTGCGGCCGGTCCGGGCGGGAGCGAGCCGGGTGGCTCGCCCTCGGGTGGGAGTGGTTCTGGCGTTGATGACGTCAGCAAGGCGAAGGGTCCGTCGACCGGCGGGCCGGAAGTGAACGACAGCGGCGCAGCCGCCGGAGAGGACCAGCCGTGAGCAGGCGCGGTGCCGACAGGCCCGACGACGACGCCGACCAGCGCGAACAGGCAGGCCGGAGCCGGCGCCTGTTCGGCCGCGGCCGGCCGGAGCCGGTCGAGCCCGTCGAGGTGCCCCGCGAGGAGACCGGCTGGCTCGACGAACTGCGCACCGCCAAGCAAGAGCGCTCGGCCATCGGCCCGGGTGGCAGCGCCGAGGGCCGCACCAGCAAGAGCGGCCGCCGCGCTCCCGGCCCGGACGACCCGGTCGACGACGACTCACCGTTCCCGGCCGCGCCCCGGTCCCCGGCGCCGCCATCGTCGGCGCCGATCAGCGGCGATCGTGCGCCGGGCTGGCAGGCGGGGTCGGGCGAGCATGCCACCGGTGCGTGGCAGTCGCCGCCCGGTCAAGCTGCTCCCGGCCGCCCGGGTCAAGCCGTGCCCGGTCGTGCGGCGCCCGGCCAACCGGCACCCGGCCAACCGGCACCCGGTCGTGCGGCGCCGGGTCAGGCCGGTCGGGCGGCTCCGGGTCAGGCCACGTCTGGTCGTCCCGCTCCCGGTCAGCCCGTGTCAGGTCATGCTGCGGCTGGTCAGGCTGTGCCTGGTCGTCCTGGCCCGGGTCAGCCCGCGTCCGGTCACGCGGCGCCCGGCCAGGCCACGTCCGGCCGTCCCGGTCCGGTTCAGGGTCAGCCCGGATCTGGTCAGGCCATGCCTGGTCGTCCAGGTCCTGGTCAGCCTGGGTCTGGTCAAGCTGCGGCTGGTCAGGCCGTTCCTGGTCGTCCCGTTCCTGGTCAGCCCGCGTCCGGTCATGCTGCGGCTGGTCAGGCCGTGCCTGGTCGTCCTGGTCCGGGTCAGCCCGCCTCCGGTCATGCTGCTGCTGGTCAGGCCATGCCTGGTCGTCCAGGTCCTGGTCAGCCTGGGGCTGGTCATGCTGCGGCTGGTCAGGCTGTGCCTGGTCGTCCCGGTCCGGGTCAGCCCGGGCCCGGTCACGCGGCGCCTGGTCAGGCCACGTCCGGCCGTTCCGGTCAGGGTCAGGCCGTGCCTGGTCGTCCGGCTCCTGGCCAGCCCGTTTCCGGGCAGTCGATGCCGGGCCAGCCAGTGCCAGGTCAGCCCGTGCCGGGTCAGCCTGCGACTGGTCGTTCTGTGCCTGGTCAGGCCATGTCCGGACAGGCTGCGCCGGGTCAGGCGCCGCCGCGGCGGGGTGGTGTCCCGGAGGAGACCACTGGCCGGCATGCGCCTGTCGATCGCAGTGAGCCGGGGATCCGGCCTGCCGGTCGCCGGGCCGCCGGTGTGCCCGTTCCGGATCCGGCTGATCCCGCCACGCCTGGTCATGGGCGCCGGCAGATCGATCCTGGGCAGGTCGGTGGTCGTGCGCCGTCCGGGTCCTTCCCGACGATCAGCCCCACGTCGGCCGTGCCCGCGTCGGGGAATGCTCCCGCGGTTCCGCCGGCGGGTCCCGTGTCACCCGGCCGGCCTGTCAGCCCTGCCCCCGGTGGACGCCGGGGTGCGGTACCGCCCGCCGAGGCGGGTCCGCTGCCCGGCCGTCCGGTCTCGCCGGCGCGGCATCAGGCCGACTTCGATCCCGGTCGTCCGGGGGAGCAGATCGGTCGTCCCGGGCCGGGTGAGGCCGGTTATGCGCCGGGCCGTCCGACGCCCGGTCCCGGTCAGCCAGGTTATGTGCCGGGTCGTCCGGTGTCCGGCAGCCCCGACGGTGAGCCGTCCGGTTACATCGCGGGTCGTCCGGCGCCCGGGCAACCCGGCACCGAGCAGCCGGGTCGTTCCGGTGAGCAGACCGGTGGTCGCAGGGGCCGGCGGGCCCGGGCCGAAGAGCCCGACCAGACCGGTGCGGTTCCCGCACGCGGTGGTCACGCGGCTCCGGAGACGACCGGCGGTCACGCCGCGCCCGACCAGGTCGGCGGTTTTGCGGCCGGCCGGGGTGGCGCGCGATCCGGTGGCGGTGCCAGCCGTCCCGTGTCGGCGGTGCCGGTCGAGTCGTTCGGCTCGCGCAACGCACCTTCCGCGCATGCTCGCCCCGACGGAAGTCCCGAGCCGGGTGGGCGGCACGGCCGTTCCGATGCCGGGCAGCACACCGGCCCCGTTCCGCCCGCGGGTCGGGCCGGTACTCACGGCGCCGACGACGAGCCCGGCACCGGTCCGGTAGGACGCGGTGCTCCGAGCCCCCGGGGCCGCGGTGCCGCACCCGATCCGGCCGGGCGCGGTGTTCCGCCGGGTCCCGCCCGGGCCACCGCTGCCGTGGTGCCACCGGTGGTCCCGGGGCGTGAGGGCGTGCGAACGCCTGCCGTTCCGGGTCGTGCGGGCGCCATGGCCGGTAGTACCTCCGGTGTCATCGGCACGACCGGTCAGATCGCCCGCGCCGGTGAGGCGGCGGCCCGTGCGGCTGCCGGTCGTGGCACCGGTCGTGTGGCCCGTCCCGGCCAGCCGGGACGTCCCGGCCAGCAGCAGCCCGGCCAGCAGCAGCCCGGCCAGCAGCAGCCCGGTAACCAGCAGCAGCCGGGTCACCAGCAGCCCGGCCCCAACCAGCAGGTCGCGCCCGGTCAGGGCGGTGTGGCCCGCCCGGGTCGGCCCGGCGCCGGCCAGCCCGACCCGAACCAGCCCGGCCGAGGCCGGCGCGGTCCCAACCAGCCCGGCCCCAATCAGCCCGGCCCGAACCAGCCCGGCCCCGGACAGGCCGGCCGAGTCCAGCCCGGCCCTGGACAGGCCGGCCGAGTTCAGCCGAATCCCGGTCAGCCGGGTGTCGCAACGCCGGGCGTAGCTCGTCCCGGTGCCGGCCAGCCCGCTGCTGGTCAGCCGGGTGGCTTTGCCGGCCCCGGCGCGCCCGAGGCGTTCAGCGGTCCGGGCCGGCGAGGTGCCGCTCAGATCGAGAGCGGCCAGCACAGTGCCGGGGCGCCGGTTCGTCCGGCTCTTGGTCAGCCGGGCGGTCCCGGTCGCAACCAGAACGATCCCAGCAGCCTGGCCGGCGTGGGTAACCCGCCGCGTCCGGGTCAGCCGAGCGGCCTGCCGATCCGGCCGGGAAGCCCCGCGCCCGGTGGTCCGCCGCGGCACGGAGGCGCGGACGACGAGGACTTCACCGGCGGTTTCGGTGCGGCCGGCCGTCCCGTCCGTCCCGGTAGCCCCGCGCCTGGTGGTCCGCCGCGGCACGGCGGTGGTGACGGCAACGACGATTTCACCGGTTCGCGGCCGACCAGCCTCGGTGACACCGGCCAGCCCGTCCGTGGCGTCGGCGCTGTGCCGCCGGTCCGGGGTACGGGTGCGGTCGTTCCCGGTCGTGGGACGGGAACGGTTGTTCCCGGTCGCGGCGCGGGTGACGGCCGGGCCGTTCAGCCGATCTCTCCCGGCCGGGACACCCCGGACGCCCCGCAGAGTCGTGGCGGCGCTGACGTGCTGCCCGGTCGCGGCACCGGCGCCATCCCGCCGGGCCGGAACACCGGCGACATCCCCGGCCGCGGCGCCGCCGAGGTACCCGGTCGAGGTGCGGCTGAGGTGCCGGGCCGTGGTGCGGCCGAGGTGCCGGGCCGTGGCGCAGCTGAAGTTCCAGGCCGTGGTGCAGCTGAGGTGCCGGGCCGTGGTGCGGCCGAGGTTCCGGGCCGTGGCGCAGCTGAAGTTCCGGGCCGTGGTGCGGCTGAGGTTCCGGGCCGTGGTGCAGCCAGGGTCCCGGGTCACGGTACGGCCGACGCAGGCCGCCCCGACCAGCCGAGCCGAGGCGCCGCGGAGGTTCCCGGTGTCGCCAAGGGCCGCGGTGCTGCCGCAGTGCCCGGGCGTGCGAGCGTCGACGCCGCGGGCCGGGCCGAGGTGCCGGGTGCCGGGGGCGACGAGCCGGTGCGGGGCACGGGGCAGGTCACACCACCCGGACGGGTGAAGGCGGCCGCTGCTGTGGCCGTACCGTCGGTGGGGGAGAGCTTGCGGCCCGCGGCCGTGGAGGAAGCGGAGACGCCGGGCGGTCTGCTGGGGTCGGCCGCCGAGCTGCGCACGCAGCTGCGCGAGAAGCGCAAGCTGCGGGTCATCACACTGGTCACGCTGAGCGTGATCGTGCTCGGACTGCTTCCGTTGATCTTCGGGATCCGGTCCGCGACGCGGGATCCGGTCTTCAACTCGCTGGACGCGCTGAGCGTGCCGACCTGGGCCGACAAACGTGTCGAGGATCGCAGCAGCGGCAGCCGGTGGTGTTTCCTCGACTGCCGGTTCCGGGAGCGTACGGCCCAGTCGGACCGCCCCTTCGAGGAGACCGACAAGGTCTACTCGGAGGCCCTGACCACGGCCGGGTGGAAGGTCCGGGGCGGTGAGTGCGCGGATCAGCCCAAGACGTCCGGAAAGTACACCTGCTGGACGCGGGACGAGTTCACTCTGGACCTGTGGGTCCGCCTGCCCGAATGTGCCGTCGACGCCCTGGCCGCGCAGGATCCGGCGTCGTTGCCGTCGACCGGTCCGGACGGCGTGGTGGAGACGGTCGACCCGGCGACGTGCAAGGGGTCCACGGTCAGCATCAAGGTGCAGAACGCGATCACCGACCAGCGGGGCAAGCCCGAACCGGCCGTCGACCCCTCGCTGATCGGGGAGACGCCGGACCCCGTGCTGACGAACGATCCTCTCCTGGAGCCGACACCCTCGGCGTCGTGAAGCGCTCGGCGGTGACTGACGGTAGGGTCTGCACGTTGTCACGCTGTGAGGGCATCGTGAGTAGAGGAGACGCAAGAAGATGGACGTAACCGCCGGAGAAATCGCAGGCCTGATCGCGGCGGGCGCGTTTCTGATGCTCGTGCTGGTGCTCGCCGTGCCGATTCTCAAGCTGCGGCACACCGTTGACGCCGCCACGCAGGCCATCAACGACCTGAACGACCGGACCGGCCCGCTGCTGGGCAACGTCACCGAGACGGTGGAGAACGTCAACACCGCGCTGGGTCAGGTCCAGGTCTCTTTGGACGGTGTGAACGTGCAGCTCGCCAAGGTCGACACGATGACGGAGCACGCGCAGAACGTGACCGCGAGCGTCGCGAACCTGGCCACCGTGGTGTCCGCCGCGGCCGCCAACCCCCTGATCAAGGTCGCCTCGTTCGGCTACGGCCTGCGCAAGGCCGCCTCCGCACGGCGCAGCGCCGAGGACGAGCGCGAGGTCCGCGCCACCCTCAAGCAGCGCCGCAAGGCCGCCCGCGCGGCCCGCTGATCATTCTTAACCGGAAGGAAACACCGCTATGAAGCGGCTGCTCTGGCTGGGAGTCGGCCTGGCCGTCGGCGCGATCGTCGTGCGCAAGGTCACCCGCAAGGCCAACGAGTTCACTCCGTCCGGCATCGCCACGTCGCTGTCGGAATCCGCTGGCGGTCTCGTCGAGTCGCTGCGTAGCTTCGTGGAGGACGTCCGCGAGGGGATGGCCGAACGCGAGCAGGAGATCCACGAGGCCTTCGCCGCGGGTGAGCTGTACGACGACAAGTTCGCCGAGCTGCGTGAGGATGCGCAGGAGGGCACGCACGGGCGCCACGCCCAGGAGGGTCAGCGATGAAGACGGCGGAGATCAAGCGGCGCTTCCTGGCGCATTTCGAGGCCAACGGGCACACGGTCGTGCCGAGTGCCCCGCTGCCGGCCATCGACGACCCGAACCTGCTGTTCATCAACGCCGGCATGGTCCAGTTCGTGCCGTTCTTCCTGGGTCAGCGCACCCCGCCTTACAAGCGCGCGGTGAGCGTTCAGAAGTGCATCCGGACGCCGGACATCGACGAGGTCGGCAAGACCTCGCGGCACGGCACGTTCTTCCAGATGAACGGCAACTTCTCGTTCGGTGACTACTTCAAGGCCGAGGCGATCCGCCTCGCCTGGGAGCTGTCGACCAACCCGATCGAGCAGGGCGGTTTCGGGCTGGACCCGTCGCGGATCTGGCCGACGGTCTACCTCGACGACGACGAGGCGTTCGAGATGTGGCGCGCGATCGGTGTGCCCGCCGAGCGGATCGTGCGCCGGGGCAAGAAGGACAACTGGTGGCACATGGGCATCGCGGGCCCCGGTGGCACCTGTTCCGAGCTGTTCTACGACCGTGGCCCCGAGTACGGCAAAGAGGGCGGCCCGGAGGTCGACGAGGACCGGTACATGGAGTACTGGAACCTCGTTTTCATGCAGTACGAGATCACCGACGTGAAGAGCAAGGAAAACTTCACCATCGTCAGTGATCTCCCCAAGAAGAACATCGACACCGGCATGGGTCTCGAGCGTGTCGCCTCGATCCTGCAGGGCGTCGACAACCTGTACGAGATCGACGAGGTCAAGCCGATCCTGGCCCGGGCGGCGGAGCTGTCCGGCAAGGTCTACGGCGCGCACTCGGGCCACGAGGCCAGCGAGTCGCACCCCGACGACGTGCGGCTGCGGGTCATCGCGGACCACGTGCGCACGGCGCTGATGCTCATCGGTGACGGTGTGACGCCGTCGAACGAGGGCCGCGGTTACGTGCTGCGCCGCATCATGCGCCGGGCGATCCGGGCGATGCGCCTGCTCGGCTGGCAGGGCGCGACCTTCCCGGAGCTGCTGCCCGTCGCGCGCGACTGCATGGCCCCCTCGTACCCCGAGCTGGCCGAGGAGTTCGGCCGGATCTCCACGTACGCGTACGCCGAGGAGGAGGCGTTCCTGTCCACGCTGCGCGCGGGCACGACGATCCTCGACACGGCGATCACCGACACCAAGAAGTCGGGCGGCGCGAAGCTCAGCGGCGCGCAGGCGTTCCAGCTGCACGACACGTACGGCTTCCCGATCGACCTGACCCTGGAGATCGCGTCGGAGCAGGGCCTCGACGTCGACCAGGAGGGCTTCCGCCGGCTGATGGCCGACCAGCGGTCCCGCGCGAAGGCGGACGCCGCCGCGCGCAAGACGGGTCACGCGGACCTCTCGGCGTACAGGGAGTTGCTCGACAACGGCGGACCGGTGGAGTTCACCGGCTATGCGGAGGTCACCCGCGAGTCGCGCGTCCGCGGGCTGCTCGGCGAGGGTGGCACGTCGCTCGAGGCCGCGGGTGAGGGTGACTACGTCGAGCTGGTGCTCGACACGACCCCGTTCTACGCCGAGGGCGGTGGCCAGCAGGCCGACACCGGTCTGATCAACGTCGGTGGTGGCCAGGTCGAGGTCGTCGACGTGCAGCAGCCGCTGCCGGGCCTGATCGTGCACAAGGCGCGGGTCGTCCGCGGTGAGGTGCGCGCGGGTGAGTCGGGCTTCGCCGAGATCGACGTGACGCGCCGCCGGGCGATCTCGCGGTCGCACACGGCGACGCACCTGATCCACCAGACGATGCGGGCGTTCCTCGGCGAGTCGGCGACCCAGGCGGGTTCGCTGAACGCCCCGGGCCGGCTGCGTTTCGACTTCAACACCCCGGGCGCGGTCTCCCCGGCCGTGCTGCACGACGTCGAGCAGCAGGTCAACGAGGTGCTGCTGCGTGACCTCGAGGTCCATGCGTTCATCACCACCCAGGAGGAGGCGCGCCGGCTCGGCGCGATGGCTCTCTTCGGGGAGAAGTACGGCGATGAGGTCCGAGTGGTTGAAGTCGGCGACTACGCACGTGAACTTTGCGGTGGCACGCACGTGGCCCGCTCCGGTCAGCTCGGCCTGGTGAAGATCCTCAACGAGTCGTCGATCGGCTCCGGTGTCCGCCGGGTCGAGGCGCTGGTCGGCATCGACGCGTTCGGCTTCCTGGCCAAGGAGCACCTGCTCGTCTCGCGGCTCGCGGAGCTGTTCCGGGTGCCCGGTGACCAGGTCGCGGACCGCGTCGAGCAGACCGTCACGGCCCTGCGCGACGCCGAGAAGGAGCTCGAGAAGATGCGGGCCCAGCTGGTCCTCGGTGGCGCGGGTGCGCTGGCGGGGGAGGCTCGCGATCTGCGTGGCGTCGCGTACGTCGGCACCGAGGCTCCCGAGGGCGCCGCGACCAACGATGTGCGTACGCTGGCGCAGGAGATCCGGGGCAAGATCGACAATGCTCGTCCGGCGGTGGTCGCGGTCGCGGCCAAGGCAAACGGCAAGGCGTCACTGATCGTAGCGATCAACGCGGCGGCCAAGAGTCGTGGTCTGTCGGCGGCCGACCTGGTCAAGGGCGCTCTTTCCGGGCGTGGCGGCGGTAACGCCGACCTTGCACAGGGTGGTGGTGTGCCCGCTGACCAGGTGACTGTGCTGCTGGCGGCGGTGGAGAAGGCGGTCGGCGAGGCTGCCTGAGAAGGGAGCCGGACCGATGAACGCGATGCCGCGGGGTAGGCGGCTGGCCGTGGATGTGGGTAAGGTCCGCGTCGGGGTCGCACTCAGTGACCCTGACGGGATCTTGGCCACCCCCCTGGTCACGCTTGCCCGTGACATGGAGGCGGCGGCCGATGCCGTCCCCCGCGACATAGCTGAGCTCGTCCGTCTCGTCGGGGAACACGAGGCGGTGCAGATCGTGGTGGGCCTCCCCGTGCGTCTCAACGGGGCCGAGGGGGCTGCCGCCATCGACATTCGTGCGTACGCTGGGCGACTGGAACGTGCGGTCGGGCATGTTCCGATCGTTCTGGCGGACGAGAGGATGTCGACCGTGGTCGCGACCCGTAGGCTGGCCGAACGTGGCGTGCGAGGGAAGCGTCAGCGGGCGGTCGTCGATCAGGCGGCCGCGGTGGAGATCCTGCAGAGCTGGCTGGACGCGCAGCGGAGGCAGACGAGATGATCGACGAGCTGGACCTGGCGTTCGACGAGCAGGCCGAGAAGGGCAGACCTCGCCATCGGCGGGGGTCCCGCGGCGGGAAGGGCAAGGGCGGCAAGTCCGCCGTCGCCTTCCTCATGGTGTTCATCCTGCTCGGTGTGCTCGGCGTCGGCGGATACCTCGGCTACGAGAAGATCAAGGGCTTCTTCACGGCGGCCGACTACGACGGCTCCGGCACCGACGAGGTGCTGGTGACGATCGCCAAGAACGCCACGCTGACCGAGATCGGCAACACCCTGGTCGACTCCGACGTCGTGAAGAGCACGGCGGCGTTCACCGAGGCCGCCGACAAGAACCCCAAGGGCAAGAACATCCAGTCCGGTTCGTACAAGCTGCGCAAGCAGATGTCGGCCGAGTCCGCGGTGACGTTGCTGCTCGACCCCAAGTCCCGGGTCGTCACCGGTGTGACCATTCCGCCGGGCAAGACCGCCCGCCAGGCCTACGAGATCCTGACCAAGGCCACCGGTGTGCCCCTCAAGGACTTCCAGGAGGCGGCCAAGGATCCGGGCGAGCTGGGTGTGCCGGATTTCTGGTACAACCGCCGCGACGGCAAGAAGGCGGCCACCGGCAGCATCGAGGGTTTCCTGTTCCCGGACACCTACGAGTTCCCGCCGAAGTCGACCGCCGCCGAGATCCTCACGATCATGGTGCAGAAGTTCATCAGCGTGACGACCGAGCTCAAGTTCGTCGACAAGGTCCAGAACACCCTGTCCGTCTCGCCGTACGAGGCGCTGATCGTGGCATCGCTGAGTCAGGCCGAGTCCGGCACCACGGGCGACCTCCCCAAGATCGCCCGGGTGGCCTACAACCGCGCCTACAAAGAGAAGATGCCGCTGCAGTTCGACGTGACCACGAACTACTGGCTGGATCTGCAGGAGAAGGACGGCAAGCACTCCGGCAAGATGACCACCAAGGAGCTCGAGGACCCGAAGAACCCGTACACGACGGAGCTGCGGGTCGGCCTGCCGCTGGGCCCGATCAACAGCCCCGGTGAGGCGGCTCTGAAGGCCGCCGAGGCCCCGACCGCGGGCCCGTGGCTGTTCTTCGTGGCGGTCGACAAGGACGGCAACTCCGCGTTCGCGACGACCAACGACGAGCACAACGCCAACATCCAGAAGGCCTGCAGGAACGGCATCCCCCTCTGTTGAGAAAAGCAGCGGTCTGCGGCAAGCCGATCGGCCACTCGCTCTCCCCGGTGATCCACACCGCGGGGTTCGCGGCGGCCGGTCTGCTGAGCTGGACCTACACGGCGATCGAGTGCGCCGAGGCCGAGCTCCCCGATCTGGTCGCCGGTCTCGGCCCGGAGTGGGCCGGTCTCTCGCTGACCATGCCGCTCAAGGAGGCCGGCCTGGCGCTGGCCTCGGCCGCGTCGCCGGTCGCGCTCGCGACCGGCGCGGCCAACACTCTGGTACGCCGTGACGACGGCTGGTTCGCCGACAACACGGACGTGCCGGGCATGGTCCGGGTGCTGCGCGACGCCGGTCTGCCGCAGCAGCCGACGGTGACCGTCCTCGGTGGCGGCGGCACGGCCCGGGCAGCGCTCGCCGCGGCAGCCGCCTTCGGTGCCACCGAGGTGACCGTGGTGACCCGCCGTCCGGAGGCCCGCGACGAGCTCGCCCCGGCCGCGTCGGCCCTCGGCGTGACGGTGCTCGGCCGGGAGTGGTCCGGCGCGCCGGCCGCGTTCGACGCCGACGCCATCATCTCGACCGTCCCCAAGGGCGCCGCGGACTCTCTGGCCACGGCGGTCCACTGGCGTCCCGGCGCCGTGCTCTTCGACGCGATCTACGACCCGTGGCCGACACCGCTGGCGGCCTCGGCCTACACCCATGGTGTCCGCGTGGTGTCCGGTCTGGATCTGCTCCTGGCCCAGGCGCTCGGCCAGTTCGAGCACTTCACCGGGGTCCCCGCCCCGGAGGAAGCGATGCGGGCGGCCCTGACCGCAGCAGCCAGCGTCCGCTGACCGCGCCCGCGCGGAGGACAAGCCCGCGCCCGCGGGGAGGACAAGCTCGCGCCCGCGCGGAGGACAAGCGTCCGCTAACCGCGCCGGGCGAGCACGAGCACCGAGAGCAGTGCCACCAGCGCGAAGGACAGAATGGCCAGGGCCATCGGCAGGCCGAGCCCGGGGTCGCCGAAACCGACCAGCGGGGCCGCCAGCGCCGCGACCACCGACTGCAGACCGCCGAGCAGCGCGGCCGCGGTCCCGGCCCGTTCGGGGTGGCGGTCCAGGGCCAGCGCGGTCGAGTTCGGCATCACCATGCCGATCGCGCCGACCAGCAGGAACAGCCCGGCGATCAGCACCGGCAGGCTGCCGGCGACGGCGGCGACCAGCACGGTCACCCCGGCGATCGCCTGCGTGGACAGGCTGGTCAGCAGCAGGCGCCGCGGTGGGAACCTGTCCAGCAGTTTGCCGTTCGCCTGGCTCAGCACCACCAGACCGCACGCGTTGAGCCCGAAGATCACGCCGAACGTCGTGGGGGACAGGCCGTACCCGTCCTGCAGCACGAAGGACGAGCCGGAGATGTAACCGAACAGGGCGGCGAACGCGAAGGCCTGGGCCAGGGCGTACCCGAGGAAGATCCGGTCCTGGAACAGCCCGCGGGCGGCCCGGGCGGTGGCGCGGAGGCCGCCGGTGCTGCGTCTCTGCGGTGGCAGCGTCTCGGGCAGGCGCACCGCGATCAGCAGGGTGACCAGCAGCGCGATGAGGCCGAGGGCCACGAAGATGCCGGGCCAGGACGTCACGGTCAGCACGGCGCCACCGAGGCTCGGCGCGGCGATCGGTGCTACGCCCACGATCAGGGTCAGCCGGGAGAAGTACTTGGCGGCGGCCCTGCCGGAGTGCAGGTCGCGCACGATCGCGCGGGCGACGACGATGCCGGCACCACCGGCAAAACCCTGCAGCAGGCGCAGACCGGCCAGGGCGGGTGCGTTCGGGGCGAGCGCGCAGAGCAGCGAGAACACCGCGTAACCACCGACGCCGATGATCACCAGCCGGCGCCGTCCCCAGCGGTCGCTCAGCGGTCCGCAGACCAGCTGGCCGAGGGCGAGGCCGATCAGGCACGTGGTCAGCGACAGCTGGATCTGGGCGGCGGGCACGTCGAAGTCGCCGGCGATGGCCGGGAGCGCGGGCAGGTACATGTCGAGTGACAGGGGCCCGATCGCGGTGATCAGCCCAAGCATGACCATGAGCAGCGGCCCGCGCGGCGCGGGATCCGTGTCCGTTGCCGGGGCGGTGGGCTGCGTGGACACGCTCGGACGATACATCTGACCGATCCGATCGGCCCGCCGGCGGGACCGCCGCCGGTCCGGAAGGCGGGACGACTGCCACCGGGCCGCACCCCGCGACGGTCGCGTGCCAGACTGTGACACGTGTTGCGCTGGCTAACCGCAGGTGAATCCCACGGCCCCGCGCTCGTCGCGCTCCTCGAAGGGGTGCCCGCCGGTGTGCGGGTGACGAGCGAGGACATCGGCCGCGACCTCGCGCGCCGCCGTCTCGGTTACGGCCGGGGCGCGCGGATGGCGTTCGAGCAGGACGAGATCGAGATCATCGGCGGCGTACGCCACGGTGTGACCCTCGGGAGCCCGGTCGCGATCCGCGTCGGCAACTCCGAGTGGCCGAAGTGGCGCACGGTCATGGCCGCCGATCCGGTCGACCCGGAGGAGCTCGCGGCGCAGGCCCGCAACGCCCCGCTGACCCGTCCCCGGCCGGGCCACGCGGACCTCGCCGGCATGCAGAAGTACGGCCACACCGACGCCCGGCCGATCCTCGAGCGCGCCAGCGCCCGGGAGACCGCGGCCCGTGTGGCCGTAGGTGTGGTCGCCAAGGCGCTGGTCAAGCAGGCCCTCGGCATCGACATCGTCTCCCACGTCATCGAGCTCGGCTCGGTCGTGGCCAAGCCCGGTCTGATCCCGACGCCGGACGACGCCGCCCGGATCGACGCCGACCCGCTGCGCTGCCTCGACCCCGAGGCCAGCGCGCGCATGGTCGCCGAGGTCGACGCGGCCAAGAAGGACGCCGACACCCTCGGCGGCATCGTCGAGGTGCTGGCCTGGGCCGTGCCCCCGGGTCTGGGCTCGCACGTGCAGTGGGACCGGAAGCTGGACGCCCGCCTGGCCACCGCGCTGATGTCCATCCAGTCCGTCAAGGGTGTGGAGATCGGCGACGGGTTCACCCAGGCGCGGTCGCGCGGCTCGGTCGCCCACGACGAGATCATCCCGACCGCCGACGGTGTCCGGCGGATCACCGACCGGGCCGGTGGCCTGGAGGGTGGCATCACCAACGGCGAGAACCTCCGGGTCCGCGCCGCGCTGAAGCCGATCTCCTCGCTCAACCGCGCCCTGCAGACCGTCGACGTGGTCACCGGCGAGGCGACCACGGCGATCAACCAGCGCTCGGACGTCTGCGCGGTGCCGGCCGGCGCTGTCGTGGCCGAGGCCATGGTGGCGCTGGTGCTGGCCGAGGCGGCCACCGAGAAGTTCGGCGGTGACTCGGTCACCGAGATCAGCCGCAACCTGGCGGGGTACCTCGACAGTCTGCTGATCCGCTGATGGCTCCGGTCGCTGTTGTGGTGGGCCCGCCGGGGGCGGGCAAGACGACCATCGGGACGACGGTCGCCGGCCTGCTCGGTGTCGAGTTCGCCGACACCGACCACCTGATCGAGGCCAAGGCCGGCAAGCCGATCCCGGAGATCTTCTTCGACGACGGCGAGGACACCTTCCGCGCCCTGGAACGCGCCACGATCAGCGAGGCGCTCGGCTCCTTCGCCGGTGTCCTGGCGCTCGGTGGCGGGGCGATCCTGCACGAGGGCACCCGCGACCTGCTGCGCGAGCACACGGTCGTTTTCCTGTCCGTCGGGTTGTCCGACGCGGTCAAGCGTGTCGGACTCGGCGCGGGCCGCCCGCTGCTGACCATCAACCCGCGGGCGACCCTGAAATATCTGATGGACGAGCGCCGCCCGCTCTACGCGTCGGTGGCCACCCACACCATCGCCACCGACGCGCGGACGCCGGACGACATCGCGGCCGAGCTAGTGACGCTGCTCAAGCAGGGCAGCTAGCGCGACCGGCTCGCTCAGCATCGGCCAGTGCCCGGTGGCCAGCGGCACGATCTCGGCGTCGCCCAGCCCGGCGAAGAACGGGTGCCCGGCGGCCATCATCTCCCTGATCTGTTCGATCGGGAACGTGCACGCCACCAGCGTCGTCGGCAGATCGGCCGAGGTGGCGCGCGCACCGAGCGGCTGGACGACCGAGGCCGCCGGATGGGGTGTGCTCCGCTCGCGCAGCAGAGTCAGCGCGGCGTCGTCCAGCCCGGCGAGCAGCACCGGGTCCTTGTCCGCGTCCCACTCGCGGGCCGGCACGGTGTCGCCCGCGGGCGGGTCACCCGGGTCCATCGACGCCTGGGTCGTCCCTTCCGGCAGCGGGCCACTGTCCACGTAGATCACCCGTGAGACCCGGTCCTTCAGGCGCAGCGCCGCCGCGCTGACCGGCATGCCGCCGTAGCTGTGGCCGACCAGGACCACGTCGTGCAAGTCCTCGGTCTCGACGAGCCGCACGATGTCCTCGGTGTGCAGGTCCAGATCGGTGTCGGGCCCCAGCAGGTGCGCACGGTCGGCGACGCCGGTCAGCGTCAGCGGGAACACGTCGTGCCCGGCAGTGCGCAGCGCCGCGGTGACCTCGCGCCACGCCCAAGCGCCGATCCACAGGCCAGGAACCAGTACGTATGTCGTCATGGCGTCGACGCTAAACCGGATACCGGACCATTCCCGCCCGGTATGTAGAGCAGAATCTGCGGCATGCCGCATCCCGCCTCGCGCGTCCTCGCCATGTTGGAGCTGCTCCAGACCCACCGCCGCATCACCGGGGGAGACCTCGCCGCGCGGCTCGCGGTCGACGAGCGGACCGTCCGCCGGTACGCGGGGACCCTCGCCGAGCTGGGCATCCCGGTCACCGCCGAACGCGGCCGGTACGGCGGATACCGGCTGCTGCCCGGCTTCAAACTACCGCCGCTGATGCTCACCGACGACGAGGCGGTGGCGGTGGTTCTCGGCCTGGTCGCCGCCGACCGCATCGGCCTGGCCGCCGACTCACCCGCCGGTGCCAGCGCCGAGGCGAAGATCACGCGGGTGTTGCCGGTGGCTCTGGCCGAGCGGCTGGCGGCCCTGCGGGCCAGTCTGGGACTGACCATTCGCGGTCCGGCGCCCCGCGACGAGGAGACGCCGGATCTCACCGAACTGCTGCTCGTCCTCGGTTCGGCGACCCGTGGCGCCGAACGCCTCGAGCTCACCTACCGCTCCGGGAAGACGCCCGGTGCGGCACCCGGCCGGCGACGGGTGGATCCCTACGGGCTGGTGTTCCACAGTGGGCGCTGGTATCTCGTCGCCCACGACCACCGCACCGACGAGATCCGCTCGTTCCGCCTCGACCGGATGGTCTCCGTCCGGCTCACCGGCGACAGCTTCGAGGCGCCCCCGAACTTCGACGCCGTCGCCCACGTGACCCGCCAGTGGGCCGGACTGCCGTGGAAGTGGGAGGTCGAGGTGCTGATCGAGGCCGACGTCGCGCAGGTGCGGCGGCGCATCCCGGCGAACATCGCCGACGTGACCGAGGCGCCCGAGGGTGTGCGGCTGAGCTGCCGGGCCCAGAGTCTGCCCGGCATGGCCCAGATGCTCGCCGGACTCGGGTGGCCGTTCACCGTCGTGCGACCGGACGAGCTGCGGGTCGCCCTTGCGGAGCACGCCGCGAACCTGACCGGATATGCCTCACGCTGAGGGCGTACCGGAAATTTGCTCGAGCCTTTCGATGCGCTGGACGAGCGGCGCGAGCTCCGCGCGGACCGCAGTGAGCAGGGCCGGCTCAGGGGTGGTCGTGGAGGCACGCAGATGGGCATAACCGGCCAGGGCGACGCCGACGGCCCGCCGGGTGGCCCGGGGGTCCGCACCCAGATCGCGCAGGGTCCGGCCGGCCTGACCGTCGGGTTCGGCGGTCAGCGCGATCAGCAGGTGCTCGCAGCCGACGTAGTTGTTGCCGAGGCCGGTCGCCTCGGCGACGGTCAGTTCGATGGCGTTGGCCGCTGCCGTGCTGAAGCGCAGACCTTCGCCACCGCCGGGCTCGGCCGCGTCCGGAGCCGTGATCGTCGCGGGATCGATCTCCATCGCGCCGAGGATCTGCAGGGCCAGGTTGCCGCCCTCCGCGAGCATCCCGTGCAGCAGGTCGCCGGTGGTGACGTTCGGGGCGCCGGCGGCCCGGGCCCGGTCAGCGGCGAGCGAGATCGCGGTGACGGCCCTCGCGGTGAACTGCGGAAGCTGGGCCGCGAGTCCGGCGCTGTCGAGTTCACCGAGGACGGTCTGCCGGACGGCGGTGATCCGGCGGACGGCCTGCTCCAATGCACGCTGGCAGATGGCGGAGACGGGGATGCCGGAGTCGCGGACGGCTTCGGCGAGGTCGTCGGGCAGGTACACGTTGATTTTTGGCATGCGCCAGTTCTAACCCCACATGGGGTTACGTGTCTATAACCCCACCCTCGGCCAACTAGGATCGGCGCTGATGGACGACGTGACGCGAATCCCTGTGCCCGGCGAACGCCCCTACGACGTGCTGGTCGGGCGCGGGCTGATCACCGCCCTGCCGGAGCTGGTCAGCGGGGCCGTGCGCGCCGCCGTGCTCTACGCCCCGCCGCTCAAGGAGCGCGCGACCGCCGTGGCCGACGCCCTGTCGGCGGCCGGCATCAGGCCCCTGCCGATCGAGGTCCCCGACGCCGAGGCCGGCAAGTCCATCGACGTGGCCACGCGCTGCTGGGACGAGCTCGGCGCGGCCGGCTTCACCCGCACCGACGTCGTCCTCGGTGTGGGCGGGGGAGCGGTCACCGACCTGGCCGGATTCGTCGCTGCGAGCTGGCTGCGCGGCGTGCGCTGGGTGCCGGTCTCCACCTCGCTGCTCGGCATGGTCGACGCGGCCGTCGGTGGCAAGACCGGCGTCAACACCGCCGCGGGGAAGAACCTCGTCGGTGCGTTCCATCCTCCGGCCGGGGTGCTCTGCGATCTCGACGTACTCGACACCCTGCCCGCCGACGACCTGATCGCCGGTCTGGCCGAGATCGTCAAGTGCGGTTTCATCGCCGACCCGGTGATCCTCGACCTGATCGAGGGTGACCCCGCCGCGGCGGCCGATCCGCGCAGTGCGGTCCTGCGTGAGCTGGTCGAGCGCGCGATCCGGGTCAAGGCCCACGTGGTCGGCGCCGACCTGCGCGAGTCCGGCCTGCGCGAGATCCTCAACTACGGCCACACCCTGGCGCACGCGATCGAGAAGCGCGAGCAGTACAGCTGGAAACACGGTCACGCCGTCGCGGTGGGCACGATCTTCGCGGGTGAGCTGTCGCGGCTGTCGGGCCGCCTCTCCCCGGCGGTCGCGGCCCGGCACAAATCGGTCCTGTCGCTGGTCGGGCTGCCGACGTCCTACCCGCGCGCGGCCTGGCCCGACCTGCTCGCCGCGATGCGTGTCGACAAGAAGACCCGCGCCGACACCCTGCGGTTCGTGGTGCTCGACGACCTCGCGCAGCCAGGCATCCTCGCCGGCCCGTCCGAGGAAACCCTGATCGAAGCCTACGAAGCGGTGGCCGAGTGAAGACCTACGTCCTGAACGGCCCCAACCTCGGCCGGCTCGGCACCCGCCAGGTCGACGTCTACGGCCTCACCAGCTACGCCGATCTGGTGGCTCTGTGCGAGGCCGAAGGCAAGTCGCTCGGCCTGGACGTCGAGGTCAAACAGACCGACGCCGAGCACGAGATGCTGGGCTGGCTCCACGCCGCCGCCGACGAGCAGGCCCCGGTCGTGCTCAACCCCGGCGCGTGGTCCCACTACTCCTACGCCGTCCGCGACGCCTGTGCGCTGCTGCGCGCACCGCTCGTCGAGGTGCACATCAGCAACATCCACGCCCGCGAGGAGTTCCGCCACCACTCGGTCGTCTCCGCGGTGGCGACGGGTGTCATCGCAGGTCTCGGCGTCGACGGATACCGCCTCGCGCTGCGGCACATCGCAGGACGTGCTTGACCCGATTCGCCTGTTCGCGACTCACGCCGGTAAACTCGCTCGGTCACCTTCACGCTCTTGAGACCAAGGCAGGACATGGCTTCCACCAACGACCTGAAGAACGGCCTCGTGCTCAACCTCGAAGGCGCCCTCTGGGCGGTCGTCGAGTTCCAGCACGTCAAGCCGGGCAAGGGCGGGGCGTTCGTGCGCACCACGCTCAAGAACGTCCTCTCCGGCAAGGTCGTGGACAAGACGTTCAACGCCGGCACCAGGGTCGAGACCGCGACCGTGGACAAGCGGACCATGCAGTACCTCTACCAGGACGGTGAGGACTTCGTCTTCATGGACCTGGACACCTTCGAGCAGATCACCGTTCCCGGCCCCACCGTGGGCGAGAACGCCAACTACCTGCTCCCCGAGGCCGAGGCCACGGTGGCGACCCACGAGACGGTCCCGCTCTACATCGAGCTCCCGACCAGCGTTTTCCTCGAGGTCACCTACACCGAGCCGGGCCTGCAGGGCGACCGCTCCACCGGCGGCACCAAGCCGGCCACGGTCGAGACGGGCGCGACGGTCAACGTCCCCCTCTTCATCACCACCGGCGAAAAGATCAAGGTCGACACCCGCGACGGCCGTTACCTCGGCCGTAGCTGATGGCAGAAGGCCCCAAAACCCAGATGCCGGCGCGCCGCAAGGCGCGCAAACGGGCGCTGGACGTCCTCTACGAGGCTGACCTCCGCGACCTGCCCCCGGCGCAGGTCCTGGTCACCTACCTGGACCGCATCGAAAAGCCCCGCCCCGACCACCTGGACTACACGATCAACCTGATCGAGGGCGTGGCCAAGCACCTGGACCGCATCGACGAGCTGATCGCCAGCTACGCCGAGGGCTGGACCATCGACCGCATGCCGGTCGTGGACCGCAACCTGGCCCGCATCGCCGTCTACGAGCTGCTCTACGTGGGCGAGATCGACGACCCGGTCGCGATCTCCGAAGCCGTCGAGCTGGCGAAGCAGATGTCCACCGACGACAGCCCGAGATTCCTGAACGGCATCCTGGGCCGCATCGCCGAGTTCGCCACCCGCTAGTTGCTGCCGAACGGCCCGGACCGCGGTCCGGGCCGTTTCTGTGTCCGTCCCCTCGGTCAAGATCAAGGGCTTGCTGTCGTGCCTGGGTGCATGGCGCCGACCGTCGCTCCCGCCGATTGCCGGCTGCGTGCGTGGTCGCCCTCCACCGAAGATCAAAAGCCGCACGATCTTGTGGGATTTGGTGCGGAGAGTGACCGAATTCCACAGCTGCGCCGGATGGCCGGGGACGGCCTTTGCAGCGATCTTGCCGGAGCGAAGTGGTGACGCTGCGAATCGGATCTTGAATTCGCTGCGTGATCGGCCGCCGTTGATCGTTACTGCCGGTCAAGCCGGACGGTGATGGTGCACCCGGCCAGGTCATGCCCTGAATGGCGGTGACCGTTACGCATCGCGAGAAAGTGGTGCGGTGTTGATTCGGGCAATCGGGCCTTTGTGCGTGTCAATGTGATGACCGCCGGCTCTTGTGCTGCCCGTGGATATGACAAAGGGGGCCCGAGGGCCCCCTTTGCCGTGCGATTCCGATCAGGACGCGAAGAACGCCCGCGGGTCGGCGACGAGCACACCCTGCTCGGTCAGGCGCTCGATGAGGCCGGACGGCGAGATGTCGTACACGATGGCGAGGGCGCGCAGATCGTCCGCGCGGATGGACAGCACGCGTCCGTTGTAGTCGCCACGCTGCTGCTGTATGGCCCGGGCGTAGCGCGCGACGTAGGCCAGGTCCTCACCGGCGGCGTCGTACAGCTTTTCCAGGTCCAGCACGATCTTGTTGGTGGCCTCGAGGCGGACACCGCTGCCGTCGGGCAGCAGTTCCGAGACGGGGACGCGGTAGAAGTCGGCCAGTTCGGCGAGGCGCGAAACGGTGACGGCGCGATCGCCACGCTCGTACGAGCCCACCACGACGGCCTTCCACCGGCCGTTCGACTTCTCTTCCACACCCTGCAGGGAAAGGCCCTGCTGCTGGCGGATGGAGCGCAGGCGGGCGCCCAACGACTTGGCGTACTCAGACGGCATTCGGACACTCCCAGTACTGTGCTGGCCCGGAGGGTTCTTCCTCAGGATCGCTACGCTGCGTGACGGTACGGAGTTTGCAACCTCCGGTCAAGTGTCGGTTACCTATGAGTCGCCGAGCCCGGGGGAGAGTTGCCCGCATTCGTCCGTCTGGTCCGCGGGTCGGCCACGTCACCATGGTCATCCCCGCGCTCACTGGTAACGTAGCGTCAGCCATCAGGAAGTCCTTGTCAGGACCCCTGACCGACGTCCTTTAACGACCCGTCCCGTGAGGCGGGGAAGGAGGTCCGCCGTGGCATATCCACGCGCAGACACCGCTGCCCACCGCGGCACCGAAAAGATCATTCTTTCCGGGTCCGACCTGCACAGGGTCGTCGACCGGATCGCGCACCAGATTCTCGAGAAGACCTCCGGCGGCGCCGGCACCGTCCTTCTCGGCATCCCCACCCGCGGCGTCCCGCTGGCCCGCCGGCTGGCCGCCCGGATCCACGCGTTCGAGGGCATCGACATCCCGGTGGGCGCGCTGGACATCACGCTCTACCGCGACGACCTGCGGCTGCACGCCACCCGGGCGCTCGGCAAGACCGAGATTCCGGGCGGTGGCATCGACGGGCGCCGGGTCATCCTGGTCGACGACGTGCTTTTCTCCGGCCGTACCGTCCGGGCGGCGCTCGACGCACTCGGCGATGTGGGCCGGCCGAGCTCCGTGCAGCTGGCCGTGCTGGTCGACCGCGGCCACCGCGAACTGCCGATCCGCGCCGACTACGTCGGCAAGAACATCCCCACCGCGCTGACCGAGAGCGTCCGCGTCTCGCTGGCCGAGACCGACGACGGCGTGGACGAGGTCAGGCTCTCCGGATCCGAGGTTTCCCGATGATCAAGCATCTGCGCTCGGCCGCCGATCTGGACGCCGACACCGCCACCCTGATCCTCGACACCGCCGGCGAGATGGCGGCGCTGGCGGGCCGCGAGGTCAAGAAGCTCCCGACGCTGCGCGGCCGCACGGTGGTCAACCTGTTCTACGAGGACTCCACGCGTACCCGGATCTCGTTCGAGGCCGCGGCCAAGCGGCTCTCGGCGGACGTCATCAACTTCTCCGCGAAGGGCTCCAGCGTCTCGAAGGGTGAGAGCCTCAAGGACACCGCCCTGACACTGCAGGCGATGGGCGCGGACGCGGTGGTCATCCGGCACCCGGCCAGCGGCGCACCGCACCGGCTCGCGTCGTGGGTGGACGGTTCGGTGATCAACGCCGGTGACGGCACGCACGAGCACCCGACGCAGGCGCTGCTGGACGCGTACACGATGCGCTCGAGGCTGGGGAAGCTCGACGGCCTGAACGTCGCGATCGTGGGTGACGTGCTGCACAGCCGGGTCGCGCGGTCCAACGTTCTGCTGCTCACGACGCTGGGGGCCAAGATCACCCTGGTGGGCCCGCCGACGCTGATTCCCGTGGACATCGCCGCGGCGCTGTCGCCGGAGACCAAAGTGTCGTACGACCTCGATAGCGTCCTGCCCGGCTCGGACGTCGTGATGATGCTGCGGGTGCAGACCGAGCGGATGCAGGACTCCTACTTCCCCTCGGCCCGCGAATACTCCCGCCGTTACGGACTCGATGTGCCGCGCATGAGGAAGCTGCCGGAGCACGCGATCGTCATGCACCCCGGACCGATGAACCGGGGCATGGAGATCGCGCCCGAGGTGGCCGACTCGTCCCGCTCCACGATCGTCGAACAGGTCGCCAACGGCGTCAGCGCCCGCATGGCGGTTCTCTACCTGCTGCTCGGAGGCAAGGCATGACCTCGTACCTGATCAAAGGTGTTTCGCTGCTCGGCGCGGCACCGGCCGACCTGCTGATCAAGGACGGAGTGATCGCCACCGGTTCCGCAGAGGGTGCCGAGGTGATCGACGCGACCGGTCTGGTGGCGCTGCCCGGGCTGGTCGACCTGCACACCCACCTGCGCGAGCCCGGCCGCGAGGACGCCGAGACCGTGGAGACGGGCTCGCGGGCCGCGGCCCTCGGCGGTTACACGGCAGTCTTCGCGATGGCCAACACCTCGCCCGTCGCCGACACCGCCGGTGTGGTCGAGCAGGTCTGGCGTCTCGGCCGCGAGGCCGGTCTGGTCGACGTGCAGCCGATCGGCGCCGTCACGGTCGGTCTGGCCGGCAAGCAGCTCGCCGAGCTCGGCGCGATGGCGACCTCGGCCGCCAACGTCCGGATCTTCTCCGACGACGGCCACTGCGTCGCCGACCCGCGGCTGATGCGCCGCGCGCTGGAGTACGTCAAGGCGTTCGACGGGATCATCGCCCAGCACGCCGAGGAGCCGCGGCTCACCGAGGGCGCGCAGATGCACGAGGGTGAGGTCTCCACCCGGCTCGGCCTGACCGGCTGGCCCGCGGTCGCCGAGGAGGCGATCATCGCCCGCGACGTGCTGCTCGCCGAGCACGTCGGCAGCCGCCTGCACGTCTGCCACGTCTCGACCGCCGGATCGGTCGAGGTGCTGCGCCAGGCCAAGGCCCGGGGCGTCCGCGTCACCGCCGAGGTCACCCCGCACCACCTGCTGCTGACCGACGAGCTCGCGGCCAGCTACGACCCGGTCTACAAGGTCAACCCCCCGCTGCGGACGCAGAAGGACATCCTCGCGCTGCGCCAGGCGCTGGTCGACGGTGTGATCGACATCGTCGCCACCGACCACGCCCCGCACGCGGTCGAGGACAAGGAATGCGAGTGGGCCTACGCCCGCCCGGGCATGGTGGGTCTCGAGACGGCACTGCCGGTCGTGCTCTCGGTCCTGGGTGAGGAGTGGGACCTGATCGCCGAGCGGATGTCCCGCGCCCCGGCCCGCATCGCCGGGCTGACCGGGCACGGCACCGATCTCACGGCCGGGCAACCGGCCAACCTCACGCTGGTGGACCCGTCCGCCCGCCGGGTCGTCGACCCGGCCGAGCTGGCGAGCCGCAGCCGCAACACTCCGTACGCGGGCACCACCCTGCCGGGTCGCATCGTCGCGACCTTCCTCCGGGGAGAGCCGACAGTCCTGGACGGGAAGGCCGTCAAGTGAAACCAGCCATTCTTGTGCTCGAAGATGGGCGCACGTTCCACGGAAACTCCTACGGCGCCGAGGGGGAAACCTTCGGCGAGGCCGTGTTCACCACCGGCATGACGGGTTATCAGGAGACGCTGACCGACCCGTCGTACCACCGGCAGGTCGTCGTGCAGACGGCGCCGCAGATCGGCAACACCGGGGTCAACGCCGAGGACGACGAGTCCGACCGCATCTGGGTCGCCGGCTACGTCGTGCGTGACCCGGCCCGCCGCCCGTCGAACTGGCGGTCGACCGGCGATCTGGGTGAGCGGCTCGAGGCCGAGGGTGTCGTGGGCATCAGCGGCGTCGACACCCGCGCTCTGACCCGCCACCTGCGCTCGCTCGGCGCGATGCGGGTCGGCATCTCGACCGTCGATCTCGACCCCGCGTCCCTGCTGGCCCGGGTGAAGGCGCAGCCCGAGATGACCGGCGCCGACCTGTCCGCCGAGGTCACCACCGCCTCGCGCTACACCGTCGAGGCGGTCGGCGAGCACCGGTACACGGTTGCCGCCCTGGATCTCGGCATCAAGCGCAACGTCTCCCGGCGCCTGGCCGAGCGCGGTGTGACCACACACATCTTCCCGGCCTCGTCCACGATCGACGATCTGCTCGCGGTCAGCCCCGACGCGGTCTTCCTGTCACCGGGCCCGGGTGACCCGGCGACCGCCGACGTCCCGGTGGCGCTGGCCCGCGAGGTCCTGAGCCGCCGCACGCCGCTGTTCGGCATCTGCTTCGGCAGTCAGATCCTCGGCCGCGCGCTCGGCTTCGGCACCTACAAGCTCGGGTACGGCCACCGCGGCATCAACCAGCCGGTGTTCGACAAGACCACGGGCAAGGTCGAGGTGACCTCGCACAACCACGGGTTCGCCGTCGACGCGCCGCTCAACACCGTCATCGACACCGATTTCGGCGGGGTCGAGGTCTCCCACGTCTGCCTCAACGACAACGTGGTCGAAGGGCTGCGGGCCCTCGAGGTGCCCGCGTTCACCGTCCAGTACCACCCCGAGGCAGCAGCAGGACCGCACGACGCGGACTACCTGTTCGACCGCTTCGTGGAGCTCGTCGAGAAGGTCGAGGCCCGCTGATGCCGAAGCGCACTGATCTCCAGCACGTGATGGTGATCGGCTCCGGCCCGATCGTCATCGGTCAGGCCTGCGAGTTCGACTACTCCGGCACGCAGGCGTGCCGGGTGCTGCGCGCCGAAGGGCTGCGCGTCTCGCTGGTCAACTCCAACCCCGCGACGATCATGACCGACCCGGAGTTCGCCGACGCCACGTACGTCGAGCCGATCACCCCGGAGTTCGTCGAGCTGGTCATCGCCAAGGAACGCCCCGACGCGATCCTGCCGACCCTCGGTGGCCAGACCGCGCTGAACACCGCGATCGCCCTGCACGAGAACGGCGTCCTGGCCAAGTACGGCGTCGAGCTGATCGGCGCCAACGTCGACGCCATCCGCAAGGGTGAGGACCGCCAGCTCTTCAAGGACATCGTGGCCCTGGCCGGTGGCGAGACGCCGCGCTCGCGGGTCTGCCACTCGATGGACGAGGTGCACGAGGCGATCGGCGAGCTCGGCCTGCCGGTGGTCATCCGGCCGTCGTTCACCATGGGCGGCCTCGGTTCCGGCATGGCGCACAACAACGAGGACCTCGACCGCCTCGCCGGTGGTGGCCTCGCCGCCTCCCCGGTGCACGAGGTGCTCATCGAGGAGAGCGTGCTCGGCTGGAAGGAGTACGAGCTCGAGCTGATGCGCGACAAGCACGACAACGTCGTGGTCGTCTGCTCGATCGAGAACGTCGACCCGATGGGCGTGCACACCGGCGACAGCGTCACCGTCGCCCCGGCGATGACCCTGACCGACCGCGAGTACCAGAAGCTGCGTGACCTCGGCATCGCCGTGCTGCGTGAGGTCGGCGTGGACACCGGCGGCTGCAACATCCAGTTCGCGATCAACCCGGCCGACGGCCGCCTGGTCGTCATCGAGATGAACCCGCGGGTGTCGCGGTCGAGCGCGCTGGCGTCGAAGGCGACCGGCTTCCCGATCGCCAAGATCGCCGCGAAGCTGGCCATCGGCTACACCCTCGACGAGATCCCGAACGACATCACGCTCAAGACGCCGGCCGCGTTCGAGCCCGCGCTGGACTACGTGGTCGTGAAGATCCCGCGGTTCGCGTTCGAGAAGTTCCCCGGCGCCGACCCCGAGCTGACCACCACGATGAAGTCGGTCGGCGAGGCGATGAGCCTGGGCCGCAACTTCGCCGAGGCGCTCAACAAGGCGATGCGCTCGATGGAGACCAAGGCCGCGGGCTTCTGGACCTCTCCCACCTTCTCCACCGCGGAGGAGGCGCTCGAGGCGATGCGGACCCCGCACGACGGGCGGCTCTACACCGTCGAGGCCGCGCTGCGTCTGGGTGCGAGCGTCGAGCAGGTGCACGAGGCCAGCGGCGGCATCGACCCGTGGTTCCTCGACGAGATCGCGGCCCTGGTCGAGCTGCGGCAGCAGATCCTCGACGCCCCGGTGCTCGACGAGCCGCTGCTGCGCCTGGCCAAGCGGTCCGGTCTCTCCGACCGTCAGCTGGCGGCGCTGCGTCCCGAGCTCGCGGGTGAGGACGGTGTGCGCACGCTGCGGCACCGGCTCGGCGTGCGACCGGTCTACAAGACGGTCGACACCTGTGCCGCCGAGTTCGAGGCCGACACCCCGTACCACTACTCCACGTACGACGAGGAGACCGAGGTCGCGCTCTCGGACCGGCCCAAGGTGCTGATCCTGGGCTCGGGTCCGAACCGCATCGGCCAGGGCATCGAGTTCGACTACTCGTGTGTGCACGCCGTCATGGCGCTGCGCGAGGTCGACTTCGAGACCGTCATGGTCAACTGCAACCCGGAGACGGTCTCCACCGACTACGACACCGCGGACCGGCTCTACTTCGAGCCGCTGACGTTCGAGGACGTCATGGAGGTCTTCCACTCCGAGGACTCCTCCGGCAAGGCCGCGGGCGGGCCCGGTGTGGTCGGCGTGATCGTCCAGCTCGGCGGGCAGACTCCGCTGGGCCTGGCCAAGCGCCTCAAGGCCGCCGGTGTGCCGATCGTCGGCACCTCACCCGAGTCGATCGACCTGGCCGAGGACCGCGGCGCGTTCGGTCAGGTGCTGCACAAGGCCGGGCTGCGCTCGCCGGAGCACGGCACCGCGACCAGCTTCGAGGACGCCAAGGCGATCGCCGACGAGATCGGTTACCCGGTCCTGGTCCGGCCGTCCTACGTGCTCGGCGGCCGCGGCATGGAGATCGTGTACGACGAGCCGACGCTCGCCGACTACATCGCCCGCGCGACCGAGATCTCACCGGACCACCCGGTGCTGGTCGACCGCTTCCTCGACGACGCGATCGAGATCGACGTCGACGCGCTCTGCGACGCCACCGGCGAGGTCTACCTCGGCGGCGTGATGGAGCACATCGAGGAGGCCGGCATCCACTCCGGCGACTCGTCCTGCTCGCTCCCGCCGGTCACCCTGGCCGGTTCGCACCTCGCCGAGGTACGCCGCTACACCGAGGCGATCGCCCGCGGTGTCGGCGTCCGCGGCCTGCTCAACGTCCAGTACGCCCTCAAGGACGACACGCTCTACGTGCTCGAGGCCAACCCGCGGGCCTCGCGGACGGTCCCGTTCGTCTCCAAGGCGACGGCGGTGCCGCTGGCCAAGGCGGCGGCCCGCATCATGCTCGGTGCCACGATCAAGGAGCTGCGCGAGGAAGGCATCCTCTTCCGCAACCGTGACGGCGGCGAAACACCGGCGAACGCCCCGATCGCGATCAAGGAGGCGGTGCTGCCGTTCAAGCGGTTCCGCACCCCGGCCGGCAAGGGCGTCGACAGCCTGCTCGGCCCCGAGATGAAGTCGACGGGCGAGGTCATGGGCATCGACCCCGGCTTCGGACCGGCGTTCGCGAAGTCGCAGGCGGCCGCGTACGGCTCGCTGCCGACCAGCGGCAAGATCTTCGTGTCGGTGGCCAACCGCGACAAGCGCTCGATGATCTTCCCGATCAAGCGGCTCGCGGACCTCGGTTTCACGATCGTCACCACCGCCGGCACGGGTGAGGTCCTGCGCCGGCACGGCATCGCGTGCGACATCGTCCCCAAGCACTTCGAGAGCCCCGGCCAGAACGCCGTGGCGCTCATCCAGGCCGGCGAGATCGCCCTGATCATCAACACCCCGCAGGGCTCCGGCGCGAGCGCCCGCTCCGACGGCTACGAGATCCGCAGTGCCGCTGTCACCCACGACATCCCGAGCATCACCACGGTCCCGGGCGCGGCTGCCGCGGTCATGGGCATCGAGGCGTTGATGCGCGGCGACATGACGGTCCGCCCGCTGCAGGAGCTGCACGCCATGCTGCGGGAGGGCGAGTGAGCGTCTTCACCAGCGCCGTCCGGCCGGTCCTCTTCCGGCTGGGCGGCGGCGACGCGGAGAAGGCGCACGAGTTCACCCTCGACCGGCTGTCGTCGCTGGGCGCCCGTTCGCGCGCACTGCTGCAGAGCCGCTATGCCGTCAAGGCGCCGGTCGAGGTCTTCGGGGTGAAGTTCCCGAACCCGGTGGGCCTCGCGGCCGGCATGGACAAGAACGGTGTGGCCCTGCCGGCCTGGCCCGCGCTCGGCTTCGGCTTCGTCGAGGTCGGCACGGTCACCGCCAAACCCCAGCCCGGCAACGACAAGCCCCGCCTCTTCCGCCTGCGCGACAGCGAAGCCGTGATCAACCGCATGGGCTTCAACAACGCCGGCGCGGCGGCGCTGGCGTCACGGCTGGAGGCCCTGGGCCCGCTGAACGTCCCGCTCGGGATCTCGCTCGGCAAGTCCAAGGTCACCCCGCTGGAGGAGGCGGTGGAGGACTACCTGACCTCCTACAACCTCCTCCACCCGTACGCCGACTACATCGCCGTCAACGTGTCCTCTCCCAACACGCCCGGCCTGCGGACCCTGCAGGACAAATCAGCGCTGGGCGCGCTGCTCACGGCGCTGGCGGGCAAAACGCCGGTGTTGGTGAAGATCGCCCCGGACCTGACCGACGAAGCCATCTCCGAACTGCTCGAGGTGTGCCTCGCCCACGGCGCGGCGGGCATCATCGCGACCAACACCACGCTGTCACGCGACGGCCTGGCCGCGGCGGACCAGCCGCGGGCGGGAGAGGCAGGTGGGCTCTCCGGCAGACCGCTGACCGAGCGGTCCCGCAAGGTCGTCCACTTCGTCCACGAGGAAACCGGCGGCCGCCTCCCGATCATCGGCGTCGGCGGCATCCTCGAAGCGGACGACGCGGCCCGGATGTTCGACGCCGGTGCTTCGCTGGTCCAGCTCTACACGGGGTTCATCTATCGGGGGCCGGCGCTGGTCAAGGCCGCCGCCAGGGCCCGCACGACCGCCGGGGAGAAGGCCCACCCATGACCCCCGGCCCGGCCACCACCGAGCCCGGCCCGCCGGCCGTGCCTGGTCCGGTGGCCGAGCCGGGCCAGGTGTTCATGCCCGGCCTGCCGGCCGTGCCTGGTCCGGTGGCCGAGCCGGGCCAGGTGTTCATGCCCGGCCTGCCGGCCGCGCCCGGTCCGGTGGCCGAGCCAGGCCAGGTGCCCACACCTGGTCCGGTGGCCGTGCCTGGTCCGCTGGCCTTGCCAGGCAAAGTGTCCGCGCCTGGTCTGGCGGCCGCGCTTGGCCCGGTGGCCGTCCCAGGCCAGGTGTTGGTGCCTGGTCTGGTGACCGTGCTTGGCCGGGTGGCTGCGCTCGGGCAGGTGGTTGTGGCCGGCCCGGTGGGCGTGCCTCGCTCTGGTGGGGCGTCGGGTCCGCCGGGCCAGCTTCCGGACGATGGGCGGCGGCTTGCCGGCGTGGCTGGGCGGTGGGCCGGGACGGCTCGATCATGACGGGGCCGGGCGGGCCGGGCGGGCCGGGCGGGCCGGGCGGGCCGGGCGGGCCGGGTGTGGAGCGGCTGCTGGCGCTCGATCGGGCGCATGTCTGGCATCCCTACGGGCCGATGCCCGGGCGCAGTGAGCCCTACGTCGTCGAGAGCGCCGAGGGCGTTCGCCTGCGGCTGGCTGACGGGCGTGAGCTCGTCGACGGCATGTCGTCCTGGTGGGCGGCCATTCACGGCTACCGGCACCCGGTGCTCGACGCCGCGCTGGTCGAGCAGTCGCAGAAGATCAGTCACGTCATGTTCGGCGGGCTGACCCATGCGCCCGCGGTCGAGCTTGCCACCACCCTGGTCGAGCTGACGCCGGACGGGCTCGAGCACGTCTTCCTCTGCGACTCCGGCTCGGTCGGGGTGGAAGTCGCGGTCAAGATGGCGCTGCAGGCCCAGCTCGCGCGGGGCTTCCCGCAGCGGCGCCGGCTCGCCACCTGGCGGGGCGGCTATCACGGGGACACGTTCCATCCGATGAGCGTCTGTGATCCGGACGGCGGGATGCACTCGCTCTGGACAGGGGTGCTGCCGACGCAGGTCTTCGCCGGGCTGCCTCCGGCCGACTACGACGAGGCCTACGCGGCCGAGCTCACGGAGCTCATTGCCGCGCATGCCGACGAGCTCGCCGCGGTCATCGTCGAGCCGGTGGTGCAGGGTGCGGGCGGGATGCGGTTCCACCATCCGGCGTACCTGCGGGTGCTGCGGGAGGTCACCGCGGCCCACGGGATCCTGCTGATCTTCGACGAGATCGCGACCGGCTTCGGGCGTACCGGAGAGTTTTTTGCTTCTCACCATGCCGGGGTCACGCCGGACATCCTGTGTCTCGGCAAGGCTTTGACCGGGGGATATCTGACCCTGGCGGCGACGCTGTGCACGCCGGAGGTGGCCCACTCGGTCTCGGCCGGCAGCGCGGGCGGTCTGGCCCACGGCCCGACCTTCATGGGCAACCCGCTCGCTTGCGCCGTCGCCAACGCCTCCATCGCCCTTCTCCGGGCCCAGGACTGGCAGGGCCAGGTCCGGCGTATCGAAGCCGGCCTCCGTGCCGGTCTGGAGCCGCTCCGGGCCGCTCCCGGGGTCGCCGACGTCCGCGTCCTGGGCGCCATCGGCGTCGTGCAGCTCGACCACGCCGTCGATCTGCCGTCGGCCACCGCGGCCGCGGCGGGTGCCGGGGTGTGGCTGCGGCCGTTCCGGGACCTGGTCTACACGATGCCGCCGTACGTCACGGACGACGCCGACGTCGCCCGCATTACCCAAGGAATCGCTGCGGCGGTGTCCGCCACCTGACAGGAATGGACAAGACCCTGATGGAGACCTTCGGAAGCCGCCTGCACCGCGCCACCCGGGACCGGGGGCCGCTCTGTGTCGGCATCGATCCGCACGCCGCTCTGCTCACCCGGTGGGGTCTTCCGGACGACGTCGCCGGCCTGGAACGCTTCGCCTTAACGGTTGTCGAAGCACTGGCCGAACGGGTCGCCGTTCTCAAGCCGCAGTCGGCCTTCTTCGAGAGATTTGGGTCACGTGGCATCGCCGTTCTTGAGTCAACTATCCGACAGTCACGCGAGGCCGGTGCGCTGGTACTTCTCGACGTGAAGCGCGGCGACATCGGCTCCACGATGGCCGCATATGCGAGTGCTTATCTCGATCCGGAGAGTTCTCTGTGTGCTGACGCGATTACTGTCAGTCCCTATCTCGGGGTCGGCTCATTGCAGCCCGCGTTCGACATGGCGGCCACTCACGGCGGCGGTGTTTTTGTCCTCGCGCTCACCTCGAACCCCGAGGGACCGGCCGTCCAGCACGCTGTCGGCGCCGGCGGGCGGACCGTCGCGCAAACCGTGATCGACGAGATTTCGCAGGTCAACGTGGGTGCGGACCCGCTCGGCAGCCTCGGGCTGGTGGTCGGCGCGACGATCGGCGACACCGGCCACGATCTGTCCAAGGTGAACGGCCCGCTGCTCGCGCCGGGCCTCGGAGCGCAGGGCGGAAGCCCCGCGGATCTGCGCGCGATCTTCGGAGAAAGTCTGCGGAACGTGCTGCCGTCGTACTCACGCGAGGTTCTCGGAGCGGGACCCGGCGTGACGTCGCTGCAGGCCGCGGCGGACCGCGCCGTGGACGCCTGCCGGGCGGTGATCGGGTGAAACGGCCTGCTTACCAGGCCTGCCCGAGGTCGGGTGGGGGGTACCCCCACGTTGCCGAAACCGCCATTGACCGCTAGTTTTCCCGGCGCCAGGAACCACATGCCCCTTTGGTTCCCTGGCACACCACGTTTCACAGAGTGCCGGTATTGGACTACCGGTGCGATAGGGACCTGAGGAGAACTGGTGCCGCTCCCGTCACTGAGCCCCGAACAGCGCGCTGCCGCGCTGGAGAAGGCTGCGGAGATTCGTAAGGCCCGTGCAGAGCTGAAGGATCAGCTCAAGCAGGGCAAGACCACCCTCGCCGCCGTGCTCGACCGGGCGGAAGGCGACGACGTCGTCGGCAAGCTGAAGGTTTCGGCCGTGCTCCAGGCGCTGCCGGGCATCGGCAAGATCCGGGCCACCCAGATCATGGAGAAGCTCAAGATCGCCGACAGCCGCCGTCTTCGTGGCCTCGGCGAGCAGCAGCGTAAGGCCCTCCTGGGGGAGTTCGCTGCGAACTGACTCATCGGCTCGTGTAGGAATGAGCCGTGAGCATGGATGACGACGCGCGCCCGGCAGCCCGACTCACCGTCCTGTCCGGCCCTTCGGGGGTGGGCAAGGACAGCGTGATCGAGCTGATCCGGGCGCGCTCGCCATGGATCAAGCTGTCGGTGTCGGTGACAACCCGCAAGAAGCGCGACTACGAGACCGACCAAGAGCACTACCACTTCGTCACCCGTTCGGAGTTCCAACGCCTTATCGACGGCGATCAGCTGCTCGAGTGGGCGGAGTTCGCGGGAAACCTCTACGGCACCCCGCGGGCCCAGGTCGAGGGCTGGCTGCAACAGGGCCGCCCGGTCCTGCTGAAGATCGATCTGCAGGGCGCCCGGCAGGTGCGGGCCACGATGCCCGACGCTCAGCTGATCTTCCTGGCACCGCCCAGCGTCGAGGAGCTCAAGCGCCGGCTGATCGGCCGCGGCACCGACGACGAGGAAACCATCCGGCGCCGCCTCGAGCACGCCGATGAGGAGCTCGCCCACGAGAAGGAGTTCGACCGCACCGTGGTCAACGACTTCGTCGAGCGGGCGGCCGATGAGCTGGTAGGATTGCTCGGTTCGTCGTTTCTGACGCCCGCTCAGCCGCAGCCCGGCGCCTGAACGCGGGAGCATCCGAACCCGAACGCGAGACAACCGGCCAAGACATCCGGCGCTGAGAATTAAGGACGTACATCACTGTGGGAACCATCGCGAACCCCGAAGGCATCACCAACCCGCCGATCGACGAGCTGCTCGACAAGACCTCGTCGAAGTACTCGCTGGTGATCTTCGCGGCCAAGCGCGCCCGCCAGGTCAACGCCTACTACAGCCAGCTCGGTGAGGGCCTCCTGGAGTATGTCGGCCCCCTCGTCGAGACCACGCCGCAGGAGAAGCCGCTCTCCATCGCGATGCGTGAGATCAACGCCGGTCTGCTGACCGCCGAGGCGACCGACAACCCCTGATCGAGTGCCAGCAGGTGCCCGCGTCCGCAGTGCGGGCGCGGGTTCTTCGTATACCGGGAGTGTGCTGATGCCCGAGGTAGTGCTCGGCGTCTGCGGCGGCATCGCCGCCTACAAGGCCTGTGAGCTGCTGAGGCTGTTCACCGAATCGGGTCACGGCGTCCGCGTCGTGCCGACCGCGTCGGCGCTCAAGTTCGTCGGTGCGCCGACCTGGGCGGCGCTGTCGGGCCGCCCGGTCGCCACCGAGGTCTGGGACGACGCCCACGAGGTGCCGCACGTGCGCATCGGCCGGCACGCCGACCTCGTCGTGGTCGCGCCCGCCACCGCCGACATGCTCGCCAAGGCCGCCCACGGCATCGCCGACGACCTGCTCACCAACACGCTGCTGACCGCGACGTGCCCGGTCGTCTTCGCTCCCGCGATGCACACCGAGATGTGGGAAAACCCCGCAACCCAGGCGAACGTGGCGACCCTGCGAAGCCGTGGCGCAATCGTGATCGAGCCCGCTGTGGGCAGGCTCACGGGCGCCGACACCGGCAAGGGGCGGCTGCCCGACCCCGCCCAGATCTTCGCGGCCGTCCTGCGGATCCTGCGCCGCGGTGCCACCGCCGAGGCCGACCTGGCCGGCCGGCACGTCGTCGTCACCGCAGGTGGGACCCGGGAACCGCTCGACCCGGTCCGCTTCCTCGGCAACCGTTCCTCCGGCAAGCAGGGTTACGCCCTGGCCCGCGCCGCGGTGGCTCGGGGAGCGCGCGTCACTCTGGTTGCGGCGAACGTCACTCTCACCGATCCGGCCGGCGCCGACGTGGTCCGTGTCGGCACGACCGAGGAGCTGCGCAAGGCCACGGTGGAGGCTGCCGGCGGCGCCGACGTCGTGGTGATGGCCGCCGCCCCGGCCGACTTCCGGCCCGCCACGGTCGCCGGACAAAAGATCAAAAAGAGCGACGAGGGTACGGCGCCCACGATCGAACTCGTCACCAACCCGGACATCGCCGCCGAACTGGGCGCGGCCAAACGCCCAGGTCAGCTGCTCGTCGCGTTCGCGGCCGAGACCCACGACGCCCTCGAGAACGCCCGGGGCAAACTGGTGAAGAAACGCGCGGACCTCATCGTCGTTAACGAGGTGGGTGTCGACCTCGTCTTCGGCGCCGACCACAACACGGTCACCATCCTGGGCGCCGACGGCACCACCACCGCCCTCGGCGAACTCCCCAAAGACGATGTGTCGGATGCGATATGGGATCAGGTGGTCACCCGCCTCGATCCGCAGGTCGGCGCGGCTGGGACGGTCTGAGACCGCTTCAGCGTCCCCCCAGCGGCGGTGACTACACTGCCGCCGAACGAAACTTCGACAAAATTCTGAGGAGCACCGTGGCACGCCGCCTGTTCACCTCCGAGTCGGTCACGGAAGGCCACCCGGACAAGATCGCTGACCAGATCAGCGACGGTATTCTCGACGCCCTGCTGACCCAGGACCCCCGCAGCCGCGTGGCGGTGGAGACGCTGATCACGACCGGCCAGGTGCACGTCGCCGGCGAGGTGACCACCCAGGCGTACGCGGACATCCCCAGCATCGTCCGCGAGACGATCCTCGGCATCGGTTACGACTCGTCCAAGAAGGGCTTCGACGGCGCGTCCTGCGGCGTCAGTGTGTCGATCGGCTCGCAGTCGCCCGACATCGCCCAGGGTGTGGACAGCGCGGTCGAGCTGCGCGAAGGCAACTCCGAGCACGTCCTCGACGCCCAGGGCGCCGGCGACCAGGGCATGATGTTCGGCTTCGCCTGCTCCGAGACCCCGGAGCTCATGCCGCTGCCGATCGCCCTCGCGCACCGCCTGGCCCGCCGGCTCTCCGCGGCCCGCAAGGACGGCACCATCCCGTACCTGCGCCCGGACGGCAAGACCCAGGTCACCATCGAGTACGACGGCCTGCGCCCGGTCCGCCTCGACACCGTCGTCGTGTCGTCGCAGCACGCCGCCGACATCTCCCTCGAGTCGCTGCTGACCCCCGACGTCCGCGAGCACGTCATCGCCCCCGAGCTCGAGGGCCTCGGCATCGACACGGACAACTACCGCCTCCTGGTCAACCCCACCGGCCGCTTCGAGATCGGCGGCCCGATGGGCGACGCCGGCCTCACCGGCCGCAAGATCATCGTGGACACCTACGGCGGGTACGCCCGGCACGGCGGCGGCGCCTTCTCCGGCAAGGACCCGTCCAAGGTGGACCGCTCCGCGGCGTACGCGATGCGCTGGGTGGCGAAGAACGTCGTCGCCGCCGGCCTCGCCGAGCGCTGTGAGACCCAGGTCGCGTACGCGATCGGCAAGGCCCACCCGGTCAGCCTCTTCGTCGAGACCTTCGGCACCGAGAACGTCCCGGTGGAGCGCATCGAGAAGGCCATCAACGCCGTCTTCGACCTCCGCCCGGCCGCGATCATCCGTGACCTCGACCTGATGCGCCCGATCTACCAGCAGACGGCGGCCTACGGCCACTTCGGCCGCGAGCTCCCCGACCTGCTCTGGGAGAACACGGACCGCGCCCAGGACCTGAAGTCCGCCGCGGCCTGAACTTGGTGACGCCGGGAACGGGTGCCTCGACCTCGGTCGAGGCACCCGTCCTGTTCTCCGGAGAAGATGTCGTACCCGCGCGCCAGAATGTGCGGGTGAAGGCGGCGAAGGCGGCGAAGCCAAAACCCGACCGCGAACCCGCGGCCCGGCTGCCGATCGCCCGCGTGAGTGTCGAGGTCCCGCTCGCCCACCTCGACCGTCCCTTCGACTACCTCGTGTCGGTCGCCGACGACGAGGCGGCCCAGCCGGGCGTTCGCGTCAAGGTCCGTTTCGCGGGCCAGCTGGTCAACGGTTTCCTCCTCGAACGGGTGGAGTCGAGCCCGCACGGCGGAAAACTCGCCTACCTCGACAAGGTCGTCTCCCCGGAACGCATCCTCGACCCCGAGGTGGCCCGTCTGGCCCGGGCGGTCGCCGACCGGTACGCCGGCAATTTGTCGGACGTCCTCCGACTGGCCGTCCCGCCCCGCCACGCCCGCGTCGAATCACAGGCCCAGCCCGCCGTCGCCTCCCCCGCGTCCGTGGTGACGGCACCGCAGGATGATCCCGGGGAGCCTGGCGCGATCAGCTCACCCGGGTCCGCATCCGACGTCGCCGATCCGGGGGATGAGCCTTCCCGGGTTTCGGTCCCCGCGGCCGACCGCGAAGGCCCGACATCGGTGAAGTTGGGCCTTCGCGAGCCCGGTGATGGCGTGGAGGATGCGCCGGTCAACGGCCTGCCTCCACCGGTGTCGGCCACGAACGGCGGCGTTCCGGGCGAATTGTCCGGCGCCGGGGCTGATTTCAGTGGCCTCGACAATTCGACTGAAGGCGCGCCTGACGCAAGCGGCGGCGAAGACCTTTGCAGGGCGACGGAGGACTCGGAGCGGCAGGAGAGGTCAGGACAGCCATCGCCGGTCGGGGTGAGCGCGCCGCCGTCCGGAACCGAGGCAGATCCCGCGACGGGTGAGCTGGCGGAACCAGACGCTGGTCTTGGCGCAGCGGCTGGGGCCGGCTCGCTGGAGGGGCGGAGCGCCGAACCGTCCCCGAACGCCGGGTCGGCGGAAACGGCGGTTCAGCACGGGTGGGGGATCTATCCCACCGGGGACGCCTTTTTGCATGCGCTCGGGGAGGGGCGGGCTGCTCGGGCGGTGTGGTCGGCGTTGCCCGGTGAGGACTGGCCGGCGCGGATCGCTGAGGCCGCAGGGGCGACTGTCCGGGGTGGGCGGGGTGTGGTCATCGTGGTGGCCGACGCGCGTGATCTCGAACGGGTGGATCGGGCGCTGAGCAAGGTGCTCGGGGACGGGCGGCACGTGGCGCTGAATGCCGCGGCCGGGCCGGCCGAGCGGTACAGGCGGTTTCTTGCGGCCAGCCGGCATCGGGTTTCCGTGGTGGCCGGGACGCGGGCGGCGATGTTCGCGCCCGTCGCCGACCTGGGGCTCGTGGTCATCTGGGACGACGGGGACGACCTGCACGCCGAGCCGCGGGCGCCCTATCCGCATGCGCGGGACGTGTTGCTCACGCGGGCTCAGCTGGCGGGTTGTGCTGCGCTTGTGGCGGGCTTTGCGCGTACCGGGGAAGCGCAGTTGCTGTTGGAGACCGGGTGGGCGAAGGAGATCGTCGCCAACCGGGACACGTTGCGGGCGCGGAGTCCGCTGATCGCGCCGACCGGGGATGATCCGCAGCTGGCGCGGGATCCCGGGGCCGTCACCGCGCGGTTGCCGAGTTTGGCCTGGCAGGCCGCTCGCGGGGCGTTGCAGGCCGGGGCGCCGGTCCTGGTGCAGGTGCCACGCCGGGGTTATCTGCCGTCGACCGCCTGCGCCGAGTGCCGCACGCCGGCGCGGTGCCCGCACTGTTCGGGGCCGCTCGGGCTGGCCGGTTCGCGGGACGTGCCGGCCTGTCACTGGTGCGGGCGGGCCGCGGCCGACTATGCGTGCCCGGCCTGCGGCGGGCGGCGGCTGCGGGCCTCGATCACCGGGGCGCGGCGGACCGCGGAGGAGCTCGGCCGGGCGTTCCCCGGTGTGCCGGTGCGGACGTCCGGGCGGGACGAGATTCTCGACACCGTTCCCGGGGAGGCTTCGCTGATCGTCGCGACGCCGGGGGCGGAGCCGGTGGCCGAGGGTGGCTACGGCGCGGTGCTGCTGCTCGACACGTGGGCGCTGCTGTCGCGGGCGAATCTGCGGGCGGCGGAGGAGACGATGCGGCGCTGGCTGTCGGCTGCTGCCCTGGCCAAGCCCGGGCCCGCCGGTGGGCGCGTCGTGGTGGTCGCGGACGGTTCGCTGGCGCCGGTGCAGGCGTTGCTGCGCTGGGATCCGGGCTGGTTCGCCGCCCGTGAGCTGGCCGAACGTCGAGAGCTGGGGTTCCCGCCCGCGGCCCGGATGGCCAGCCTGACCGGCACGGCCGAGGCGGTGGCGGAATTTCTGGACGCGGCCCGGCTGCCCGAGGAGGTCGAGGTGCTCGGGCCGGTCCCGGCCCAGGAGGAGCAGGAACGCATGCTGCTGCGCGTGTCGCGCGGCCGTGCCGCCGAGCTGGCCCGCCTGCTGCACGAGGCCGCGGCGGTCCGCAGCGTGAAGAAGTCGGCGCTCCCGGTCCGCATCCAGATCGACCCCGCCGAACTCCTCTGACGGAATCGCCCGCGGAGGCCGCGCCGGCCGTGAAGGTGGGGAAGCCGGGCCCGGGAGCGGTGGGCCGCTCCCGAGCCCGGCAGGGAGTTACGGGAGGACGCGGGGGTCGGGGTTGAGGGACTTCGGGAGTTTGACGGTGATGAACTCGTTGTTGTCGGCGACACCCGGCGTCCGGCCCGCCGAGCCCGGGAAGTTGTTGTCGTTGAGCACCGCGATCGTGCGGCCGTCCAGCAGCGCCACGTCTTCGATGGTCACGAACGGGAAGCGGAAGACCTTGCCGAAGCCGCCCACACCGCGCGGGTTGGCGATGGCGAGGAGGTCCACCACCAGCGTCTTGTCCATGACGCCGTCGTGGTTGCGGTCGCGGCGGTCGGCCAGGTAGATCCGCTTCAGAGCTGCGGCGTCACCCTGGTTGTTGTCGCGTTCGATGATCAGGAAGCGGTTGGCGTCGACGGGGATGGCGTCGCCGATGGCGTTGGACGGGGAGTCCAGGCGGTAGGTCCAGCGCTTGCCGGTGTACGCGGCGCGCCGCACGTCGAACTCGTTGAAGCGCAGGTCACCCGGGGTGTCGCCGGCGACCGTGCCTTCGAGCAGGGGGTACAGGTAGCGGCCGTCGGGGGAGTGGGCCATGCCTTCGAAGCCCTTGCTGCCGCCGAGGTTGGGGGTACCGGCGGGGTTCTCCGGGGCGCGGACGTCGGGGAGGGGGATCGGCGCCGTGAGGAGCCGCCCGGCGCGGTCGAAGTGGAGGAGCCACGGGCCGAACTCGTCGCCGATCCACAGTGAGCCGTCGCGGTCGCGGACGATCGACTCGACGTCGAAGTCGGAGCCGGTCAGGACGCGGTCGGTGCGGGTGAGGGGGAACGGGACCTTCGCGTCCGGGTCGGTGAGGTTGAGACCGCCGAGGACGTCGACCTTGCCCGTCTGCGGCACCGGGCCGATGCGGTGGATGCGCAGCAGGAAGTCGGCGCTGTTGGCCTTGTTGCCGAAACCGTTGTCGGACAGCACGTCGTAGGTGCCGTCGCCGTTCGGGAGGACTCCGGAGAAGCCCTGGACCGGCTGGTCGTCCCAGGGCGCCGCGATGCCGTTGACCGGGGCGGTGCCGAGGGCGGCGCCGGACGGTTCGCTTCCGGGTACAAAAGTGAGAGCCGGCAGGGACGCGAAGCCGGTCAGGGTCGGGGTGGTGGCCAGGTGGGCGGAGGCCGGCGTGGCGATGAGGCCGAGGGCCGCCACCAGGAGGCCGGCACCGGCCGCACGGGTTACAGGTCGCATGGGCCGGACGGTAGAAGACCACGGTGAACCGTGATCGACATGGACGTGACAGGAGACGAGACACAATGGCCCGCATGGATGTCGCCGCCGCGGTCACCGCCCTGCTGTCACCGAACGCGGGACGTGATCCGTTCCCGGCCTACGAGGCGTTACGGGCGCACGGGCCGGTCGTCGCGTACGGCGGTGGGTTCTTCGTCACCGGGTATGCCGCGGCCGACCGCATCCTGCGGGACCCGGGCATGAGCGTCTACGACGCGAAGCTGCTCGACGCGAGCTGGGCCGACTGGCGGCAGAACAAGGGTGTGGCGCTCTTCGTCGACTCGATGCTGCGGCAGAACCCACCGAACCACACGCGGATGCGCCGGCTCGCGTCCGGGGTGTTCACCGCGCGGCGGGTGAGCGCGCTGCGGGAGGTCATCGTCGCGCAGGTCGACGAGGTGCTGGACAACATGGCGCTGGGCGGGCGGGCCGACATCATCGCCGATCTTGCGTATCCGCTGCCCATCGCCGTGATCTGCGCTCTGCTCGGGGTGCCGGCGGAGGACCGGGGGCAGTTCCGGCGGCTGGCGGAGGCGCTCACCGCCGTGCTGGAGGTGCGCTTCACCGAGGAACAGGCCGTCAGTGCGCACTCGGCCGCCAAAGAGCTGGAGGATTACTTCAGCTCGCTGATCGCCCTGCGGCGGGCCGAGCCCGAGGACGACCTGGTCACCGCTCTCGCTGCGGCCCACGACGCCGGTGGGGACAAGCTCACCGCCGAGGAGCTGATGGGCAACCTGGCGCTGCTGCTGGTCGCCGGTTTCGAGACCACCACCAACCTGATCGGCAACGGCCTGCATCTGCTGCTGCAGCATCCGCACCTGCAGGACCGGCTGGTCGCGGACCCGGAGCTGGCGCCGGCCTTCGTCGAGGAGATTCTCCGGTACGACTCGCCGGTGCAGCTCACCGAGCGGTTCGCCACCGCCGACACGGAGATCGACGGCGTACGGGTGCCGGCCGGCTCGGAGCTGATCCTGCTGCTCGGGGCGGCCAACCGGGATCCGGGCCGGTTCGCGGACCCGGGCGCGTTCGATCCCGACCGGCCCGGCAACACGCCGTTGTCCTTCGGCGCGGGGGCGCACTACTGCCTCGGCGCCCCGCTGGCCCGGCTCGAGGCGCAGGTGGCGCTGCCCGCGCTGCTGCGTCGGTTCCCGGGGCTCACCGAGGCGGCGCAACCGGTCCGTCGTGACCGGCTCACGCTGCGCGGATGGGCGACGCTACCGGTCTGGTTCGGCTCCGTAGACTAGGTGGCGACACCAGCTGTGTGAGTCGATCGTCAGGAGTGGCACCGCGTGACCGTCCAGCCCATCCGTCTGTTCGGGGACCCGGTGCTGCGTACGCAGGCCGACCCGGTCACCGGCTTCGACAAGGAACTGCGCAGGCTCGTCAAGGACCTCACCGAGACGATGCAGGACGAGGGTGGCGCCGGTCTGGCCGCGCCGCAGCTCGGTGTGGGACTGCGGGTGTTCGCGTTCGACGTCGACGACGTGGTCGGCCACATCGTCAACCCGGTGCTGTCCTTCCCCGACGAGGAGGAGCAGGACGGCCCCGAGGGCTGCCTGTCGATCCCGGGCGTCTACGTCGACACCAAGCGCCGGCAGAACGTCGTCGCGCAGGGCTTCAACGAGCACGGTGACCCGATCCAGCTGATCGGCACAGGGCTGATGGCCCGCTGCGTGCAGCACGAGACCGACCACCTCGACGGGGTGCTCTTCCTGGACCGGCTGGATGCCGCCGCACGTAAGGACGCGATGAAGCAGATCCGTGCCGCCGAGTGGTACGACGCCGGCGCCCCGCCCACGGTCAAGGCGAGCCCCCACGGCCGCGGCATCTTCGGTCTGGGCCGGTGAGCTGATGCGACTCGTCTTCGCCGGTACGCCCGAGGTGACCCTGCCCTCGCTCGACGCCCTGGCCGCGTCCTCGCACGAGATCGTCGCCGTGGTGACCCGCCCCGACGCCCCCGCGGGCCGGGGCCGTCGCCTGGTGCGGTCCCCGGCCGGCGCGTGGGCCGACGAGCGGGGCATCGAGGTGCTCACCCCGCAGCGCCCGCGGGAGCCGGAGTTCCAGGAGCGGCTGCGGCAGATCGCGCCCGACTGTGTGCCCGTGGTGGCGTACGGCGCCCTGGTCCCGCCGGCCGCGCTGGAGATCCCGAAGCACGGCTGGGTCAACCTGCACTTCTCGCTGCTGCCGGCCTGGCGCGGCGCGGCTCCCGTGCAGCACGCCGTTCTGCACGGTGACGAGGTGACCGGTGCGAGCGTGTTCGAGCTCGAGGCCGGCATGGACACCGGGCCGGTCTACGGCACGCTGACCGAGCAGATCCGCCCCGCGGACACCTCGGGTGACCTGCTCGCCCGCCTGGCCACCGAGGGTGCCGGCCTGCTCGTCGCCGTCCTGGACGCGATCGAGGCGGGCACCGCGCGGGCGCACCCGCAGCCGGCCGACGGTGTCTCGCTGGCGCCCAAGATCTCGGTCGAGGACGCCCGGGTCCGCTGGAACGACCCGGCGTTCGCGGTCGACCGGCGTATCCGGGCCTGCACGCCGGCCCCCGGCGCGTGGACGACCCTGCGCGACGAGCGCCTCAAACTCGGACCGGTCCGCCCGGTCGCGAACGCCGCCGCCCTGAAGCCCGGGGAGGTGCTCGTCGAGCGCTCCCAGGTGCTGGTGGGCACGGCGACCACCCCGGTCATTCTCGGCGAGGTCCGTGCCGCCGGTAAGAAGCCGATGCCGGCCTCCGACTGGGCGCGTGGCCTGCGCCTCAACCCGGGGGAGACCCTACTGTGAGCGACCCGAAACCCGCCGATCAGCCGCGTGGTGCCGACCGCCGGCACAGCGCCGATCGGCCGCACAACGCTGGTCCCCGCCGTCCAGCAGGTCCCGGCCAGGGCCGTGGCCAGGACAGGGACACACGGTCGGGGCGGGCTCCCCGTGCCGGTCGCCCGGCGTCGGATCCGGCCCGGCAGGCCGCGTACGAGGCGATCGCGGCGGTGCACCGTGACGATGCGTACGCGAACCTGGTCCTGAGCCAGATCCTGCGCGAGATGGGTCTGCACGGGCGGGACGCCGCGTTCGCCACGGAGCTGACCTACGGCACCCTGCGCACGCTCGGCACCCTCGACCTGATCATCGCCGACGCGGCCGGTCGTGAGGTGTCGCGGATCGATCCGCCGGCGCGCGACGCTCTGCGGCTGGGGGCGTACCAGTTGCTGCTCACGCGGGTGCCGCCGCACGCGGCGGTGAACCAGACCGTGGACCTGGTCCGGTCGGTCGCGCCCGGCGCGGCCGGTTTTGCCAACGCCGTCATGCGCAGCATCTCGGAGACCAGCTTCGACGACTGGCTGACCAAGCTCGCGCCGGACTACGCCGAGAACCCCGTCGGCAACCTCGCGGTGGTCCACAACCACCCTGAGTGGATCATCCGGTCGTTCGCCGAGTCGCTCGGTGGTGATCTCGAGGACACCGCCCGGCTGCTGATCGAGGACAACCAGCCGGCGACCGTGCACCTGTGCGCGCGGCCGGGACGCGCCGACGCCGTGGACCTGGCCGACGAGGTCGGCGGGACGCCCGGCGCGTTCTCGCCGTACGCCGTCTACCTCAACGGTGGTTCGCCGAGCGAGCTGGCCGCGATCCGTCAGGGCCGCGCCCACGTCCAGGACGAGGGTTCGCAGCTGGTGGCCGCGGCGCTGCTGGCCGCCCCGATCGAGGGTCAGGACAACCGCTGGCTCGACCTGTGTGCCGGGCCGGGTGGCAAGGCCGGTCTGCTGGGCTCGATCGCCGCCCAGCGCGGGGCCGAGGTCACCGCGGTCGAGGTCGCCGATCACCGCGCCCGGCTGGTCGAGCAGGCCACGGTCGGCCTGCCCGTGACGGTGCTGCCGACCGACGGCCGGACCGTCGGGCGTGACCCCGACCTGAACGAGGAAGGCTTCGACCGGGTGCTCGTCGACGCGCCCTGCACCGGTCTGGGGTCGTTGCGCCGGCGGCCGGAGTCGCGCTGGCGGCGTACGCCCGCGGACCTGCCGCCGCTGACCCGGCTGCAGCGCGAACTGCTCGTGGCGGCGCTGCGGGCGGTGCGCCCGGGTGGGGTCGTCGCGTACGTGACCTGCTCGCCGCACATGGTGGAGACCCAGGTGACCGTCACCGAGGGCGCCCGCCGCAGCGGTGTCGAGGTCGATTTTGTCGACGCCCGGCCGCTGCTCCCGCCGGGCATGCCCAAGCTCGGCAACGGCCCGACGGTGCAGCTCTGGCCGCACCGCCACGGCACCGACGCGATGTTCCTGGCGGTGCTGCGCCGCACCAGCTGACGGCTTTCTGCACCTTTCGGGTCAACAAGGTCCGGTATAAAGAGGGGCATGGATGTCATCGGGGCAGGATTCGGTCGCACCGGCACGCTCAGCCTGAAGGTCGCTCTCGAGATGCTCGGCCTCGGGCCGTGCCTGCACATGCTCCCGGTCCTGGGTGACGAGGACCGCGCCGGCCTGTTCCTGCGTGCCGCCGACGGTGACCCCGGCAGCCTCGACAAGGCTCTCGCGGGTCACCGTTCCACGGTGGACTGGCCGGGCACGTACTTCTGGCGCAAGCTCGTCGAGCAGTACCCGCAGGCCAAGGTGATCCTGACCGTCCGCGACCCGCAGCAGTGGTACGACAGCGCCGAGCGGACGATCTACCGGGCGGCGAACGCGGCGGTCGCCGGGCCGCAGGGACTGCCCGCGGCCGGGATCGCCATGCTGCAGCGTCTCATCTGGGACGGCACCTTCGGCGGCCGGTTCGCCGACCGCGAGCACACCGTCCGGACGTTCGAGCAGCACAACGAGGCGGTCCGGCGGACGGTGCCCGCCGAGCGGCTGCTCGAGTTCGAGGTGTCGCAGGGCTGGGGCCCGCTGTGCGACTTCCTCGGTGTGCCGGTGCCGGAGGCGCCGTTCCCGCGCACCAACGACACCGCGCAGTTCCAGGCCCGGACCGAGCACGCCCACACCGAGGGCCGGCTCTAGGGGGTTTCTGGTGGATCACGGCGAGTCTGCGGCGAGGTCCAGGTTTCGCGTCGCCAGTGGGCCGGAAGCTGGGCCCGGCGCAGGCCGTCGTGATCCACCAGACACCCCCTAGGGTCACCTGACCGGCAGCACCCGGGGGCCGGCGTTCTTCAGCGACCGCTCGAAGGTGCGCTCGGCGAAGTAGATGAAGCAGCGCACCCGGCGCTCGCCGGAGAGCCACTCGGTGCGGGTCGGGTTGTAGGAGATCCAGCCGCTGCGATATTGCAGGTCGTCGTTGTGGGGCAGGGCGGCGAACCGGGCGATCACGCTCCTGCAGCCCGTCGCGCTGCGGTCGATGTCCGATTCCAGCTTCGCGTACGCGACGTCGGGCGCTTTCCACAGCCCGGCGAACTCGGCGCGATGGGGTTCGGCGCAGGTGACCGGCAGCATGGTCTTCACGGTCTCGCCGTCGACCGTCGGGTCGAAGCAGGCCAGGTGCAGGGGTGAGGGCCCGGCCAGTTCACCGGCGAGGCTGCCCTCGCGGCTGGTGCGGCTCTGCCCGTCGAGGTCGGCGGTGGTGACGTCGCAGCGGAACCAGCGGGCGCCGCCGGCCCAGCCCGAGCGGGTCGGCCACACGACCTGGACCGCCACCCGGGCGCTGCGCCACGGGCCGCCCAGGAAGTCGGCGGCGACGTCCGAGCACTCCCGGAACGCCGCCTTCGCCCCCGGGGAGCCGGGTGCGGGCACCACGTCGGCGTCCGCGGCCGTGCCCACGTGGAACGTCTCGGAGACGTGCAGCTCGGCGCAGTCGACCGGCCGGTAGTCGTCCACGGGTGCGGTCGTGGCCAGCGCTTCGTGGCACTGGCCGGCGGCCGGACGGAACGGCGCGGGGGTGGCGAGCGCGGCCCAGTCGTCGGTCAGGTCGCCGTCGGTGCCGGGCGGGGGCGTGGCCGAGCAGCCGGCGGCGAACAGCGCCACCAGCAGGACCACCAGCGGCGCCGGCGCCCGTCGCATCTCTCAGCCTCCCGGAGAACCCCATGAGTATCCCGGGTGAGGGCAAACAGGCCATACACTGGCGCGGTGGAGTCATCGCCGATCATCGCCCCCAGCATCCTGGCCGCGGACTTCGCGCATCTCGCCACCTCGGTGCACAACATCGAGGGCGCCGCGGACTGGGTGCACGTGGATGTCATGGACAACCATTTCGTCCCGAATCTGACCATCGGTCTGCCCGTCGTGCAGAGCCTGCGCAAGGCCACCTCGATCCCGTTCGACGTGCACCTGATGATCACGGATCCGGAGCGCTGGGCGCCCGGATATGCCGAGGCCGGTGCGTACAACGTCACGTTCCACGCGGAGGCCTGCGAAAATCCGGTGTCGCTGGCCAAGACGCTGCGGGCGGCCGGGGCCAAGGCCGGTCTGGCCATCGACCGCGACACGCCGGTCGAGCCCTATCTCGAGCTCCTGCCCTATGTGGACACGCTGCTGATCATGACGATCAAGGCCGGGTTCGGCGGGCAGAAGTTCATGCCGGAGATGCTGGAGAAGGTGCGTGACGTGCGCCGCCGGATCAAGGCCAAGGATCTCCAGGTACGCCTGGAGGTCGACGGTGGCATCGCCGCGGACACGATCGAGCAGGCCGCCGAGGCCGGTGCCGACGCGTTCGTCGCGGGCACCGCGGTCTACGGCGCCGAGGATCCCGCCGAGGCCATCCGCAAGCTGCGGGCCCTCGCCGAGCGCGCCATGGCGCCCGCATGAGCACCGGGGTGATCCGGCACAAGGTCGACGCGACGGCGGCGGAGCCGGAGGAGAAGCCCGACCTGATCCTGGTCGTCGACGACGACGAGGACATCGCCAGTTTTGTCGCCTTCAACCTCAAGGTGCACGGTTTCGAGGTGATGCGGGCCCGCGACGGCCAGCACGCCCTCGAGGTGATGGAGACCCGGCGCCCCGATCTTGCGGTTGTCGACTGGATGATGCCGAACATGAACGGCGTCGAGCTGACCCGCCGGCTGCGGGCCGAGCCGCTGACCTCGGCGCTGCCGGTGATCATGCTGACCGCCAAGGGGATGACCGTCGACAAGGTGGTAGGGCTGACCGCCGGTGTCGACGACTACCTGGTCAAGCCGTTCGACACCGCGGAGCTGATCGCCCGGGTCTCCTCGACCCTGCGGCGCAACAAGGAGTTCCGCGAGGTCTCGCCGCTGACCGGCCTGCCCGGCAACGCCCGGGTGCGCCGCGAGATCGTGGACCGGATGAAGACCGGCAAGGACTTCGCGGTCGGCTACATCGACATCGACCGGTTCAAGAGCGTCAACGACGTGTACGGCTTCGACCGTGGCGACGAGTTCATCACCGCCCTGGCGGGCAGCCTGCACCGGGCGGTCGCGGCCACCGGGCGCCCGCCGGTCTTCCTCGGCCACATCGGTGGTGACGACTTCGTCTTCATCTGCCAGCCCGAGCAGGTGCTGCCGCTGACCAAGCGCACGGTGACCGACTTCGAGACCGTCGCCGACCAGCTCTACGACGAGGAGGACGCCCGCCGGGGGTACATCGAGGTGCCCGATCGGCGTGGCAACAAGCAGCGGGCCGCCCTGGTGACCCTCTCGATCGGCGTCGCGCAGGCCACCGTCGAGGGCCGCCGCTTCGACGACGCCCGTGAGGTGGTCGCGGTGGCCTCCGAGATGAAAAAGGTCGCCAAGAGTCAGCCGGGCTCGTTCGTGGCGATCGACCGGCGCCGGGCGGACTCCGAGGATCCCGAGGACCCGTCGTCCGCGGGCATGGGTTTGTGACCTGGATCGCCCGGGAGGTGGCAACCCGCGATCTGCGTGCAAGACTCATGGGTGACCCACCACGCGCTGGCGGGACTCGGTGAAATTCCGAACCGGCGGTGATGCCCTGCTCCGGCAGAGCTAAGCCCGCGACCCGGACGTCGGCACCACGACGGACGGTGGACCTGGTGAGACTCCAGGGCCGACGGTAGGACGGACGGCTGCGAGGCCGATCGTCCTGACAGTCCGGATGGGAGACAGCGCGCGGGAGCAGGATGAGGGCTCGTTGCGGCGTGCTCTCACCGGGGCGGCGCGAAGCGTCCCCTCATGTCCTGTTGCCGCACCTTCCTCCCCTTCTTCCAGCGCGTGTCCGCACCGCGCATGGAAGAAGGACGCAGATGGTCACCGACGACGAGGCGATGGGCCGCGCGATCGCGCTCGCCGCCCGGGGCCTCGGCACCACCAGCCCCAACCCGGTCGTCGGCTGTCTGCTGCTCAGCGCGGACGGCGAGATCGTCGGTGAGGGCTTCCACGCGTACGCCGGAGGGCCGCACGCCGAGATCGTGGCGCTGGCCCAGGCCGGCGAACGCGCCCGGGGCGGCACCGCGGTCGTCACGCTGGAGCCGTGCAACCACACCGGCCGCACCGGCCCCTGCGCGCAGGCGCTGATCAACGCCGGCATCACCCGCGTGGTCATCGCCGTCGACGACCCCACGCCGGTCGCGGCCGGGGGAGCGGCGACCCTGCGCGGCTCCGGGGTGCAGGTCGAGACCGGGATCCGCCGCCAGGAGGCCGAGGACGGCAACGTCGCCTGGCTGACCGCGGTGCGCCGCGGCCGCCCGTACGTGACCTGGAAGTACGCCGCGACGCTGGACGGGCGTTCCGCCGCCGCGGACGGCACCAGCCAGTGGATCACCTCGCCGACCTCCCGCACCGACGTGCACAAGCTGCGCAGCACCGTCGACGCGATCGTCGCCGGTGTCGGCACCGTCATCGCCGACGACCCCCAGCTCACGGTCCGCGACCTGCGCGACGGCAGCCTGGCGATCAAGCAGCCGTGGCGGGTCGTCGTGGACTCCTCCGGGCGTACGCCGAAAACGGCCCGCGTGCGCGATCAGGCCGCACCGACCTGGATCGCGACGGCGGCCGAGGTCGGGGCCGGCCCCGACGGTCACGTCGACCTCGCCGCCCTGCTCACCGAGCTCTACACGCGCGGCGTCCGGGCCGTGCTCCTGGAGGGCGGCCCCACGCTGGCCGGGGGCTTCCTCGCGGCCGGCCTGGTCGACAAGATCGTCGGCTACATCGCCCCCAAGCTCCTCGGCGCCGGTCAGCCCTCGCTGGTCGGCGCCGGTGTCACCACCATCGCCGAGGCCCTGGAGCTGGACGTCAGCGACATCACGCAGATCGGTCCCGACCTGCGCTTCACCGCATCGCTCCGGCAGAAGGAGAACTGATGTTCACCGGAATCGTCGAGGAACTGGGTGAGGTCGTGCGCCTCACCGACGCCGGGGGCGACTCGGCGGTGCTCGCCGTGCGCGGGCCCGTCGTCACGTCCGACGCCCGTCACGGCGACTCGATCTCGGTCAACGGCGTCTGCCTGACCGTCATCGACAACGTCGACGGTGTCTTCACCGCCGACGTGATGGGTGAGAGCCTGCGGCGCTCCTCACTGGGTGTGCTCAAGGCCGGCAGCCAGGTCAACCTCGAACGCGCCGCGACCGTCGGGACGCGGCTCGGCGGGCACCTCGTGCAGGGCCACGTCGACGGGGTCGGCGCGGTCATCGCGCGCGAGCCCGCCGACGAGTGGGAGGTGCTGCGGTTCTCGCTGCCGCCCGAGCTGGCCCGGTACGTCGTGGAGAAGGGCTCGATCACCGTCGACGGTGTCTCGCTGACCGTCATGGAGGTCACCGCCGACTCGTTCAGCGTCGGGCTCATCCCGACCACCCTGAAACTCACCGTCCTCGGTGCCAAGTCCGTCGGCGACCCCGTGAACCTCGAGGTCGACGTGATCGCCAAGTACGTCGAGAAGATGCTGGGAGATCGCCATGTCGGTTGAGATCGAACGGGCCATCAAGGACATCGCTGCGGGCCGGCCCGTCATCGTGGTGGACGACGAGGACCGCGAGAACGAGGGCGACCTGATCTTCGCGGCCGAGTTCGCCACGCCCGAGCTGGTCGCGTTCATGGTCCGGTACACCTCCGGGTACATCTGCGTGCCGTTGCCCGAGGAGGAGGCCGACCGTCTCGACCTCCCGCCGATGTTCCACACCAACCAGGACCGCCGGGGTACGGCGTACGCCGTGACCGTCGACGCCCGTGAGGGCATCAGCACCGGGATCTCGGCGGCTGACCGGGCGCACACGATCCGGTTGCTCGCGGGCGCCGACACCCAGCCGACCGACCTGTCGCGCCCGGGCCACGTCGTGCCGCTGCGCGCCAAGGCCGGCGGGGTGCTGCGCCGCCCGGGTCACACCGAGGCCGCCATCGACCTGTCGGTGCTCGCGGGTCTGCGCCCGGCGGGTGTGCTCTGCGAGATGATCAACGACGACGGCACCATGATGCGGATGCCCGACCTGGAGAAGTTCGCGGCCGAGCACGACCTGGCGCTGATCAGCATCGCCGACCTGATCGCGTACAGGCGGCACCACGAGTCGCAGGTCGAGCGGGTCGTCGAGACCCGGCTGCCGACCGAGCACGGCGACTTCACGGCGGTCGGCTACCGCACCGACGTGGTCGGCGCCGAGCACGTGGCGCTGGTCTTCGGTGAGCTCGGCGACGGCGAGGACGTGCTGGTCCGCGTCCACTCGGAGTGCCTCACCGGTGACGTCTTCGGCTCGGTGCGCTGCGACTGCGGCCCGCAGCTCGACGCCGCCCTGCAGCGGGTGGCCGAGGTGGGGCGCGGCGTGGTGCTCTACATGCGGGGGCACGAGGGGCGTGGCATCGGCCTGTTGCACAAGCTGCAGGCGTACCAGCTGCAGGACCGCGGCCTGGACACCGTGGACGCGAACCTCGAGCTGGGCCTGCCCGCCGATGCCCGTGACTACGGCACCGGGGCGCAGATCCTCTACGACCTGGGTGTGCGCTCGATGCGGCTGCTCACCAACAACCCGGCCAAGCGGGCGGGCCTGGAGGGCTACGGCCTGACCATCACCGGCCGGGAGGCGCTGCCCGTGCGCCTGCACCCCGAGAACGTCCGTTACCTGCGGACGAAGCGGGACCGCATGGGCCACCTGTTCGAGGCGCTGGGCTGATTCCCCGGCGCCGCGACGGCGACCGGGCGCAAACTTAGTCAAAAGGGGGCAACACATGGCCGGTTTCGGGGATCCGCACCTGGGCACCGTCGACGCCGCCGGGCTCAAGCTCGGCATCGTCGGCTCACGCTGGCACGCCGACCTGGTCGACCACATGGTCGAGCGGGCGCAGGCGGCCGCCAAGGCGTGCGGTGTCGACGACGTGATCGTGGCCCGCGTCGCGGGCTCGGTCGAGCTGCCGATCGTCGCCCAGGCCCTGGCCAAGCGCTGCGACGCGGTCGTGGCGCTCGGCGTGGTGATCCGCGGCGAGACCGCGCACTTCGATTACGTCAACGACTCCGTGACGGCCGGTCTGACCCGGGTCGCCCTGGACGAGCAGACCCCGGTCGCGCACGGCGTGCTGACGGTCGAGAGCCTGGGCCAGGCCAAGGACCGCGCCGGCCTGGAGGACTCGATCGAGGACAAGGGCTGGCAGTCCACGGTCGCGGTCCTCGACGCCGTCCTGGCAATCCGCGATCTGGGCAAGTAATCGACGGGGTCCTCTCCTCCCGGGTGCTGGAATACACTGCGGAGCCTCGGGTGGAGAGGGATGTGATGGCAGAGATTCTGAGCGGCAGGCGCTGGTTCCGGACGGCCGCCGCGGTGCTCACCGTCGGTGTCCTGGCCGCCTGTGACAGCGGCAGCGAGGCCAGCCCCGGCGTGATCGCCACCAGCACGGCCTCCAGCGCGCCCAAGGGTGCGCCGGATCTCGGTGCGGGCGAGGAGCTGGCGCACGGCATCGACGTGCCGTGGGGCATGACGTTCCTGCCGGACGGCGACGCGCTGATCGCCGAGCGGGACTCCGCGCGGGTGCTGCGGCTCAAGCCCGGCAGTGGTGAAGCGCGGGAGGTCTACAAGGTCCCGGGTGTGGTGGCCAGCGGTGAGGGCGGCCTGCTCGGGCTCGCGGTCTCGCCGAAGTTCGCCGAGGACAACCTCGTCTACGCCTACTTCACCGCCGAGAACGACAACCGCATCGCGCGCTTCGAGCTCGACGGTGACGGCGCGCCCGAGGTGATCTTCGACGGGATCGCCAAGGCGACCTACCACAACGGCGGGCGGATCGCGTTCGGGCCGGACGGGATGCTCTACGCCGGGACAGGCGACGCCGGTGAGAAGCCGCGCTCGCAGGACCCGGCCAGCCCCAACGGCAAGATCCTGCGGCTGACACCGGACGGCAAGCCCGCGTCCGGGGACTCGCCGGTCTATTCGCTGGGCCACCGCAACGTGCAGGGTCTCGCCTGGGACTCCAGCGGCCGGATGTTCGCCACCGAGTTCGGGCAGAACGAGCTCGACGAGGTCAACCTGATCCAGCAGGGCCGCAACTACGGCTGGCCCGAGGTCGAGGGTGAGGGCGACACCGACGGTGGCCGCTACACCAACCCGCTGGTCACCTGGGCCACCAAGGACGCCTCACCGTCCGGGATGGCGATCTCCGGCACCACCGCCTACGTGGCGGCACTGCGCGGGCAGCGGCTCTGGACCATCCCGCTCGACGGCGAGAAGGCCGGCGAGCCCAAGGCCGAGTTCAAGGAGAAGTACGGCCGCCTGCGGACCGTCCAGATCGCCCCGGACGGCGCCCTCTGGCTCACCACGTCGAACACCGACCGCGGCAAGAAGCTCCACGAGGGCGACGACCGCGTGCTGCGATTCCCCGCGAGTTAGAGCCGCCCGGCCTCGATGATGCGGGCCAGGAACTGCCGGGTCCGGGCCTCGGTGGGCTCACCGAGGACCTGGGCCGGCGGTCCCGCCTCCAGCACGCGGCCGCCGTCGAGGAAGACGACCTGATCGGCCACCTGGCGGGCGAAGCCCATCTCGTGGGTGGCGAGGACCATGGTCATGCCCTCGTCCTTGAGACCGCGGATCATCGTCAGCACCTCGCCGACCAGCTCCGGGTCCAGGGCCGAGGTGACCTCGTCGAGCAGCAGCAGGCGCGGATTGTTGACCAGCGCCCGCACGATGGCGACCCGCTGCTGCTGACCGCCGGAGAGCCGGTCGGGATAACTGTCGGCCTTGTCGGCCAGACCGACCCGGGTCAGCCACTCCATGGCCTGGTCCCTGATCTCCGCGGCCGCCCTCTTGTGTACGCGGGCAGGCGCCAGCGTGATGTTCTTCAGCACGGTCATGTGCGGGAACAGGTTGTACGACTGGAACACCATGCCGATGCGGCGGCGTACGACGTCGGGGTTCACCCGCGGGTCGGTGATGTCCTCGCCGTCGAGCCGGATCGTGCCGTCGTCGATGCCGGTGAGCAGGTTGACGCACCGCAGCAGCGTCGACTTGCCCGAGCCGGACGCGCCGATCAGCGCGATGACCTGGTGCTCGCCGACCTCCAGCGACAGGTCGTCGAGCACGACATTGGTCCCGAAGGTCTTCCGGACGTTCTCGCAGGACAGCAGCATCAGGACCCCGCGGACTGACGGCGGGCCGCGCGCAGCGTGACCCAGTCGGTGACACCGATCAGCGGCAGTGCGAGCAGCACGAACAGCACCCCCGCCACGATGTACGGCGTGTAGTTGGCGTCCTGGGCGACGCCGATCTGCGCGGCGCGGACGGCGTCGATCGGACCGGCCAGCGACACCAGTCCGACGTCCTTCTGCAGCGCCACGGTGTCGTTGAGCAGCGGCGGCGCCACGCGGCGGATCGCCTGCGGCAGCACGACGTGCCGCATCGTCTGGCGGTAGGTGAGCCCCAGTGACCGCGCGGCCGCCAGCTGGCTCGGGTGCACGGACTCGATGCCGGCCCGGAACACCTCCGCCAGGTACGCCCCATAGGTGATGATCAGCGCCGCCCCGCCCAGCACGAGGACACCCGGGGTGCCCTGCAGCCGCAGACCGGGCACGCCGAAGGCCATCAGGTAGATCACGATGATCAGGGGCAGGCCGCGGAACGTGTACGTGTAGCCCGTGGCCAGCGCGCGTACCGGGAAGAAGACCGGGCCGCGCAGGGTCCGCAGCGTGGCGATGAGCAGGCCCAGCCCGAGGGCCAGGACCGCGCAGACGACCAGGAGCCGGACGTTGAGCCAGAGACCTTCGAGGATCTCCGGCAGCCACTCGACGGCGACGTCGGGGCTGAAGAACGACAGCTTGACCCTGTCCCAGCCGGGCGCGCCGGTGACCGCGACGGCCAGCAGCACGCCGACGACCGCGGTGGAGAGCGCCGCGAGCAGCACGGAACGGATCGTCTGCCGTCGCCGGTAGGCGGTCCGCCCGCGCTGGATCTCGGAAGGCTGGTGGAACTCGGTGCTCACGAGAGTTCGGGAGCCCCGCCCGTGCTGGCCAGCCACTGCTTCTCCAGCACCGCGAGGGTGCCGTCCTGGCGCAGCTGGTCCACGGCCTGGGTGACACACCCGGTCAGCGGCGAATCCAGGTCCAGGACCAGGCCGAACTGCTCGGGTACGCCGACCTGCGGCAACTGGCCCACGATCACGCCGTTGTCCAGCTCGGCCGCCGTCATGTAGAACGCGGTCGGCAGGTCCACCACGATGCCGTCGACCGTGCCGTTGACCAGGGCCGCCTTGGCGTCGTCGTTGTTGTTGTAGACCTGGGCCTTGGCGTCGGGCTTGATGATCTCGTTGACGGCCTGGTAGCTCGTGGTGCCGACCTGCGCGCCGAGCTTGGCCGACTTGAGCTCGGCGAGCGTCTTCGCACCGGCGATCTTCGAACCCTTGGTCGTGATGACCGTCTGCCGGACCAGGTAGTACGGCGAGGAGAAGTCCACGGCCTTCTTGCGCTCGGGCGTGATCGAGAACTGGTTGATGTCGAAGTCGAACGTCTTCGGGCCCGGCGCGATGGCGTTGTTGAACGTCACCTGCGCCCAGACGACGTTCTGCGCCGGATAACCCAGGCGCTCGGCGACCTGGTACGCCACCGCGGACTCGAAGCCCTGCCCGTTGTTCGGCTTGTTGTCCTTGAACCACGGCTCGTAGGCCGGGTTGTCGGTGCCGATCGTGAGCTTCCCGGCCGTCTGCGTGTCGAGCGCACCGGTCGCACAGGCGGCACCGGACGGGGAGGCGGACGCGCCGGCCGAGGGGCCCGACTCGTCGGCGGGCGCGCAGCCGGCGAGGGCGGTGAGGAGCACGGCGGCGCTGCTCAGCGCCGCGAGGGTGTTTCTGCTGACCATGGACGCGAGCCTAAGCCACGTTCCCGCCGAAGGGGCCGTCCGTAGCTGTCCCGTGATGAGCTGCAACAATCGTCTCCCGTGAAGACGTTCGAAGAGTTGTTCGCCGAGTTGCAGGCGAAGGCGGTGGAGCGGCCCGAGGGCTCGTCCACCGTCGTGGCGCTGGACCGGGGCGTGCACTTCATCGGGAAAAAGGTCGTCGAAGAGGCCGCCGAGTCGTGGATGGCGGCCGAGCACGAGGGCCCCGAACGAGCCGCCGAGGAGATCTCGCAGCTGCTCTACCAGGCACAAGTCCTGATGATCGCCACCGGGCTCGAGCTCGAGGACGTGTACCGACATCTCTGACGTGCCCTCCGCCTCAATCGAAACCGATCGAAGGAGCACGTCGATGCTGCGCATCGCCATTCCCAACAAAGGCACCCTGTCCGCGCCGGCCTCCCAGATGCTCAAGGACGCCGGATATCGCCAGCGCACGGACCCCAAGGACCTCCTCTGCCGTGACGAGGCCAACAACGTCGAGTTCTTCTACCTGCGCCCGCGCGACATCGCCACGTACGTGGGCTCGGGTGATCTTGATCTCGGTATCACCGGCCGGGACCTGCTCGTCGACTCCGGCGTCCCGGCGCAGGAGGTCCTCGACCTGGCCTTCGGCGGGGCGACGTTCCGCTGGGCCGCGCCCGCCGGCACGCTGACGTCGGCCGACGAGATCGGGGGGCGGCGCATCGCCACCGCCTATCCCGGGGTGGTCGAGCGCTACCTGAGCGAGCACAAGCTCGAGGCCGACGTGGTGCGGCTCGACGGCGCGGTCGAGAACGCCGTCCGGCTCGGCGTCGCCGACCTGATCGCCGACGTGGTGGAGACCGGCACGACACTGCGCCAGGCGGGCCTGGTCACCTTGGGCGATCCGATCCTGCGCAGCTCGGCGATCCTGATCGGGCGCGAGGCCGCCGGCGAGACCGGTCCGGCGGCGCAGCTGGTCCGGCGTCTGCAGGGTGTACTGGTCGCCCGCAGTTTTGTGATGCTCGCGTACGACGTGCGGGCCGACCTGCTGGACCAGGCGACCGCGCTGACCCCGGGCATCGAGTCGCCGACCGTCTCGCCGCTGCACCGCGAGGGCTGGGTCGCCGTCCAGGCCATGGTCCGGCGCAGCGACACCCACAAGATCATGGACGCCCTGTACGACCTCGGTGCGCGCGCAATTCTCGTCACTGACATCTCGAACTGCCGATTGTGAGCGTGGCACAGTGGTTGATGTGACTTCGACCCAGGCGCCCGTGGTGTTCCGGCCTCGCCGCATCCGGTGGGTGGCCGGGTTCTCCGCGGCCGCCGTGGTGGTGCTGTTCACCGTGCTCAGCTTCGGCCTGCACGGCTCGACCGGCGACACGATGGGCCAGTTCCGGCGCGGTGACCAGAGCGCGATGATCGGGCTCGGTGTGCTCATCGGCCTGGGGATCCTCGCCTTCACCCGCCCGCGGGTGATCGCGGACGCCGACGGTGTGCAGGTCCGCAACGTGATCGGCGGCTACGAGCTGCCCTGGGGGTCGATCCGCGCGGTGCGCTTCGACCGCAACTCGCCCTGGGCGTCGCTGGAGATGCTCGACGACGACACGGTGCCCGTCCACGCGCTGCAGGCGGCCGACAAGGAGTACGCCGTGGAGGGTGTTCGTGCACTTCGCGCCCTGCATTCGGCCGCCACGGCGTGAGCTGCTAAACTTTTCCGGTAGTCGACCACGCCCACGTACCTGTGGGCGCGAAAGAGGAGCCCGCTGGCTCCCACCCGTCACTTCTGGTGATCGGGTCCGGTCAACCTCCCGGGGAATATCCCCGGCGTGGTGTGCGTCCTCATGGACGCCGATGACCGGTCGAGCGGGCCCTGGCATTCGTGCCGGGGCCTTCTGCTTTCCTTGTCGCCCGCAGGTGCGGGTCGAGAGGGCCGACCGAACATTGGCTGAATGTAGATCGTTCTGAGGAGGCCCCATCAGCGTCGAACCACGCGTGAACGAGCAGATCCGGGCGAGGGAAGTCCGACTGGTCGGCCCTGAGGGTGAGCAGGTGGGCATCGTCCCGCTCGAGCGCGCCCTGCAGCTGGCCGCGGATGTCGACCTGGACCTGGTCGAGGTAGCGCCGATGGCGCGCCCGCCGGTGTGCAAGCTCATGGACTTCGGAAAGTTCAAGTACGAGAGTGCACTCAAGGCGCGCGAAGCCCGGCGTAACCAGCAACAGACCGTCATCAAGGAAATGAAGCTCCGGCCGAAGATCGACCCGCACGACTACGAGACCAAAAAGGGTCACGTGGTCCGGTTCCTCAAGGCGGGCGACAAGGTCAAGGTGACGATCATGTTCCGCGGTCGCGAGCAGAGCCGCCCCGAGCTGGGTTTCCGGCTCCTGCGCAGGCTCAGCGAAGAGATCTCGGAGCTGGGCTTCGTCGAGGCCAGTCCCAAGCAGGACGGCCGTAACATGATCATGGTTTTGGCTCCCCACCGGGCGACCAAGGCAGCCGCGGCAGCGACGATCGCCGCCAACGCGCGCCCGCCCCGGGAACCGCGCGAGGGCGATGGTGCCGAGGCACCGCCGGCCGCCGCCGACACCACCGCAGAGTAATCAGAAAGAGGCGTTCCAAGTGCCGAAGATGAAGAGCCACACCGGCATGGGCAAGCGGGTGAAGGTCACCGGCGGAGGCAAGATCGTTCGGGAGAAGGCCGGCAAGCGCCACCTCCTGGAGGGCAAGTCCTCTCACGTCACCCGCCGGATGACCGGCACGGTCGTCGTGGCCAAGGCCGACACCAAGCGAGTCAAGAAGATGCTGGGCCGCTGACGCGCGCGCCACTCACGTTCCCCTGTTAGGAGTACCGAAATGGCACGCGTCAAGCGGGCAGTAAACGCCCAGAAGAAGCGCCGTACGCTGCTGGAGACCGCCAGCGGCTACCGCGGACAGCGCTCGCGGCTGTACCGCAAGGCCAAGGAGCAGGTGCTGCACTCGATGCAGTACGCGTACCGCGACCGCCGTGACCGCAAGGGCGACTTCCGCCAGCTGTGGATCACGCGCATCAACGCGGGCGCACGGGCCAACGGCCTGACCTACAACCGCCTGATCCAGGGTCTCAAGCTGGCCGGCGTCGAGGTGGACCGCAAGATCCTGGCCGACATGGCCGTCAACGACGCCGCTTCGTTCACGGCGATCGTCGAGATCGCGCGGGCCGCTGTGGCGGCCGAGGGCACCGGCGGCGCCGCCGCCCAGGCTGCCTGATCTTCTTGTGACGAGGCGTCTCCCGGACACCGGGAGGCGCCTCGCTGCTGTTCCCGACCCGGAGGACACGTGACCTTCTCAGCCCGTACCCCCCGGGTCGTCGCCGCCCGGCGCCTGCAACGGCGCCGCGACCGCGACCAGACGGGCCGCTTCCTGGCCGAGGGACCCCAGGCCGTGCGGTCCGCCCTGGCCGCGGGAGTCGTCCTGGAGCTTTTCGGTACGGACACAGCCCTGTCCCGCCACGCCGACCTCGCAGCCCAGGCACCCCTGGTGTCCCCGGTGACCGATGACGGCCTGGAGGCGCTGGCCGAGACGGTCCAGCCACAGGGCCTGGTGGCGGTGTGCGAGCAGGTCGACGTGCCGCTGACCGAGGCCCTGTCCAAGGCGCCGCGGCTGGTGGCCGTGGCCGTCGAGATCCGCGACCCGGGCAACGCCGGCACGGTCCTGCGCACCGCCGACGCGGCCGGCGCCGGTGCGGTGATCTTCGCGGGTGATGCCGTGGACCCGTACAACGGCAAGTGCGTGCGGGCGTCCGCGGGCAGCCTGTTCAACGTCGACGTGGTGCAGGCGCCGCTGCAGGTGGTCGACCAGTTGCGCGACTTCGGCCTGCAGGTCCTGGCCACCACGGGCAAGGGCGACGCCGGCCTCGACGAGTTGCTCGACGACGGCGCGCTGGCGCAGCCGACCGCCTGGCTCTTCGGCTCCGAGGCCCACGGTCTGCCCGAGCACCTGCTGAAGGCGGCCGACAAGCGCGTCCGCATCCCGATCTACGGCGGCGCCGAAAGCCTCAACCTCGCCGCCGCAGCCGCCGTCTGCCTCTACGCCTCAGCCCGCGCCCAGCGCTGACGGTCCGCTCCTGCAGCCTCGGGCCCGGCGCGGCAGCTGCCTCGAGCCCGGGTAATCACGCACCTGGCAGGGTGGGCTGCCGAAGGCTGGGCCCGCCCGGTCCCCGGCGGGAGCGACGGTCGTGCCGCCGACGAACCCGGGACAATGGATTTGTGTTTGGCGGTATGCTCTTTTGCATGCGTCGAGTGCCCATGTTTATGCAGCCCGCTGGTCGCGGGCGCTGACACTCCTCTGCGCTGACTCCTGACCGGCGGGCTGCGGCTCAGCCGCGCCTCCGTACACTGCCCGATGGCTCATCCGGTGTGAGGGAGTTCGCCCGACCATGTCCTACCGCAACGATCCGTACGATCCGAAGCAGGCCGTCCTGCTCGCCCCCGAGGCTCTCGAGTCGGCTGTGGCCGACGCCGAGAAGGCTTTCGCCGCGGCGTCCGATCTCGACGCGCTCGGCGCGCTGAAGCCCGCGCACCTCGGCGACCGGTCCCCGGTGTCGCTGGCGCGGCGTGAGATCGGCTCGCTGCCGCCGCACGCGAAGTCCGAGGCCGGCAAGCGTGTCAACATCGCCCGGCAGTCGGTGCAGGGTGCGTTCGACGCGCGCCTGGCCGAGCTCGAGCTGGAGCGGGCCGCCCGTGTCCTGGTCGAGGAGCGTGTCGACGTCTCCCTGCCCTGGGACCGCGCCCCGCGGGGTGCGCGGCATCCGCTGACCACGCTGATGGAGCACATGGGCGACCTGTTCGTCGGCATGGGCTACGACGTGGTCGAGAGCCCCGAGCTCGAACTCGAATGGGCGAACTTCGACGCGCTCAACATCGGCGCGGACCACCCGGCGCGGGGCCTGATGGACACGTTCCACGTGGACCTGCCCGGTCTGGTGATGCGCACGCACACGTCGCCGGGCCAGGTGCGCACGATGATGACGCGGCAGCCGCCGATCCACGTCATCTGCCCCGGCCGGGTCTACCGCACCGATGACCTCGACGCCACGCACACCCCGGTGTTCCACCAGATCGAGGGTCTGGTCGTCGACGAGGGCATCACGATGGCCCACCTCAAGGGCACCCTCGACCACTTCGCCAAGGCGATGTTCGGACCCGACGCCCGGACCCGCTGGCGGCCGCACTACTTCCCGTTCACCGAGCCGTCGGCCGAGTTCGACGTGTGGTTCGAGGAGCACCGCGACGGCCCGCGCTGGGTCGAGTGGGGTGGCTGCGGCATGGTCAACCCGCGGGTGCTCACCGCCTGCGGCATCGACCCGGAGCGGTACTCGGGCTTCGCCTTCGGCATGGGCGTCGAGCGGACGCTGATGTTCCGCAACGGCGTGAGCGACATGCACGACATGGTGGAGGGTGACGTCCGGTTCACCCGCAACTTCGGTATGGCGGTCTGATCATGAAGTTGTCTCTGTCCTGGCTCCGCGAGTACGTGGAGCTGCCGGCGGGTGTGTCCGCCGACGACCTCGAACGCAAGCTGGTCGACCTCGGCATCGAGGTCGAGTCGATCGTCGACCAGGCCGCCACGATCAAGGGTGACCTGGTCGTCGGCCGGGTCCTCGAGATCGAGGAGCTGACCGGTTTCAAGAAGCCGATCCGGTTCACCCGGGTGGACGTCGGTGGCGCCGCGCCGCAGGAGATCGTCTGCGGTGCCCGCAACTTCGAGGTCGGCGACCTGGTCGTTGTCATCCTCCCCGGCGGTGAGCTGCCCGGCGGCTTCAAGATCGGTGCGCGCAAGACGTACGGGCGCAACTCCAACGGCATGATCTGCTCCGCCGCCGAGCTGGGCCTCAGCGGTGACCACTCGGGCATCGTCGTGCTCCCGCCGGACTCGTCGCCGACGGGCGTCGACGCGCGCCCGATCGTCGGCCTCGACGACGTGGTGCTCGACCTCGAGATCACCCCCGACCGCGGGTACGAGATGAGCGTCCGGGGCATCGCGCGCGAGCTGTCGTACGCGTACACGTCGGCGTACACGGATCCGGGTGTCCGCGAGGTGCCCGGTGCGACCGCCGAGGTGCCGTACCCCATCCGGCTCGACGACACGGTCGGCTGTGACCGCTTCTCCGCACGGGTCGTCCGCGGGATCGACCCGTCGGCGCCGTCACCGGAGTGGATGCAGCGCCGGCTGATCACCGCCGGTGTGCGCACGATCTCCCTGGCCGTCGACATCACCAACTACGTGATGCTCGAGCTGGGCCAGCCCATGCACGTGTTCGACCTGAACCTGCTGCACGGCGGCCTGGTCGTACGCCGCGCCCGGCCGGGGGAGAAGCTGACCACCCTGGACGGTGTCGCCCGTGTCCTGGACGCCGAGGACATGGTCATCTGCGACGACTCCGGCCCGATCTCGCTCGCCGCGGTCATGGGTGGCGAGACCAGCGAGGTCCAGCCGGACACCGTCGACGTGCTGCTCGAGGCCGCCCACTGGGACCCGGTGATGGTCGGCCGCACGGCCCGCCGCCACAAGCTCTTCAGTGAGGCCGCCAAGCGCTGGGAGCGGGGTGTCGACCCGCAGCTGACGCTGGTCGCCCTCGACCGGGCCGTCGAACTGCTCACCGGGCATGCCGGCGGCACGGTCGACGAGCGTGTCCTCGACCTCGACCACGTGGCCGCCCCGGCCCCGATCCTGCTGCCGGCCTCGCTGCCGACACGCCGCATCGGTGTCGCCTACGACACCGAGCAGGTCACGGCCCTGCTGAGCCAGATCGGCTGCTCGGTGCGCGGTGTCGAGCCGCTGGAGGTCACACCGCCGTCCTGGCGCCCGGACCTGCAGGCCCCGATCGACCTGGTCGAGGAGGTCGCCCGCCTCGGCGGCTTCGACGCCATCCCGAGCATCCTCCCGCCGGCCCGCGGCAGCGGCGGCCTCACCCCCGAGCAGCGCCGCCGGCGTCTGATCGGCCGGGCCATGGCCGAGAACGGCTACGTCGAGGTCCTGTCGTACCCGTTTGTCGCCCCCGGCGCGGCGGACGCGTTCGGCCTGCCCGCGGACGACCCGCGCCGCAGTGCCGTACGCCTGACCAACCCGATCTCCGAGCAGGAACCGCTGCTGCGCACGTCGCTGCTGCCACCACTGCTGGGAACCCTCAAGCGCAACCTCGGCCGCGGCGACCGCGACCTGGCGCTCTACGAGACGGGCACGGTCTTCCTCCCGCACCTGACGGCCACCGCGCCGCCGGTGCTCGGTGTGGACCGCGGCCCCACCGAGGAGGAATGGTCGGCGGCCAACGCCATCGTCCCGGAACAGCCGTGGCACCTCGCCACGGTCCTGACCGGCGAGATCGCCCCGGCCGGCTGGTGGGGCGCAGGCCGCACCGCCACCTGGTCCGACGCGATCGAGGCCGCCCGCATCGCCCTCGCCGCGGCGGGCATGACCCCGGACCGCGTCACGGTCCGCGCGGCCGACCACGCCCCCTGGCACCCCGGCCGCTGCGCCGCGATCGAGGTCGACAACAAGGTCATCGGGTACGCGGGAGAGCTCCACCCCGGCGTCATCTCGTCCCTGGAACTCCCGAAGCGCACCTGCGCCATGGAGATCGACCTCGACGCCGTACCCCTGCCCCCGGTGACCCAGGCCGTCCACATCTCCACCTTCCCCCCGGCGCTGATCGACGTGGCCCTGGTCGTCGACGCCACGGTCCCGGCCGCGGAGGTCGAGGCCGCACTGGTCGCGGGAGCGGGCGACCTGCTGGAAGCGGTCCGCCTGTTCGACGTGTACACGTCGGACCAGGTGGGCGAGGGAAAGAAGAGCCTGGCCTACAAGCTCACCTTCCGCGCCCCGGACCGCACCCTGACGGTCGAGGAAGCGGTAGCGGCCCGCGACGCAGCGGTGTCGCTGGCCTCGTCCCGCATGGGAGCCACCCTCCGCGGCGCCTGACCCGAACGAACAGCAACGGCCAGGTCCTCTCGACGAAGAGGACCTGGCCGTTTGTCGTTGCTTTCTCAGACCAGCTCGACCGGGGTGCCGGAGCGGGGGAAGTTGAAGAGTTCGGCGGCGTTGCCGCCGCGGGACAGGAGTTCGAAGCAGGTGCGGCGGCCGGTGGTGGTCGGCCAGCCGGAGCTGCCCGGGGCGAAGGACAGCGCGCCCGACGGGACCGCGAACACCCCGTCGCTGACCACGGCTTCGGCCTCGGCGTCACCGATGCGGACGCGGACCTTGGTGCCGGTCGGGGCCGGGGGCTCGTACCAGCTGGTTTTGAGGTTGCCGTAGCCGTCGGTGTAGATGACCGACCGCGACGGTGGTGGCGGGACGGTGAGTTGCTCGCCGAGCAGCGAGTCGTCGCCGGCGATGAGGCCGGCGACGGCTGCGGGGAAGACGTCTCGGGAGCGGAACTGCGAGCCCGCGTCGGCGACCTTCACGGCGTACAGGGGGATGTTCTCGGCGGCGAGGAACGACAGGCTGGCGCCGGATCCGACGGCGACGACCAGGACGCCGGAGGGCAGGCGGGCGGCGGCCAGGCGCTCGCCGGCGTTGTCCTCGCGGGGCTGATCCTCGTCCTGGCGGGGTGCGACGTTGGCGTAGATCACGCGGTCGGCCGGGCCCGCGCCGAAGGCCAGCTGGGCCACGCAGAAGCCGGCGCTCACCGTGTCGAAGGCGGGCACCGGCAGGGGCGACACGTCAGCTTGCGGGACCAGGGCGGCGAACGTCTGGCGGACCTCGGCGAAGGCCAGGTCCCCGGTGCCGTAGTCGGCGACAACCGTGATGAGCATGTCACCAGCCTAGAAGCTCAGTCGATCGTGTGGCCGCCGTTCACGGTGAGGCGCTCGCCGGTCATGAAGCGGGCCGCGTCGCTGGCCACGAAGGCGACCACGTCGGCGATGTCCTCGGGCCGGCCGAGCCGGCCCAGGGGGACGTCGCGTACGTAGCCGGCGCTGTCCTCGGCGGTCACCTCGCCGTGGCGTTCGACCGGGATCCAGCCGGGTGCCACCACGTTGACCGTGATCCCGTACGCGCCGAGCTCGCGCGCCCACGTGCGGGCCAGACCGATCTGGGCGCCCTTCGCCGCGTTGTACGCCGAAGCGCCGGGCAGCGCGCGCTCGAACGAGTCCGATCCGATGTGCACGAAGCGGCCGGTGCCGAGGCTGCGCATGCCGGGCAGCACCGCCTGGAGCAGCAGCGTCGGGCTCTTCACAAAAAACGTGAGCTGGTCGAGGTGCGCCTGCCAGGTCACGTCCTGCGCCGGCGCGAGCGGTTGTGGTCCGGTCGCGTTGGCCACGACCACCTGCACCGGGCCGAGTTCGGCGGTGACCGCGGCCACCAGCGCGGCGACCTCGGACTCGTCGGTGACGTCGGCCCGGAACGCCGCCGCCCGGCCACCGGCTGCGGTGATCTCGTCGACCACCTTGGCGGCGCCGGCGGGGTCCGAGCGGTAGTTGACCGCGACCGGCCAGCCGTCCGCGCCGAGCCGCCGGGCGATCTGGGCGCCCAGCCCGCGGGAGGCGCCGGTGACCAGCGCGCTGCCGGAGATCGTCACGTCATTCTCCTGTCGTGCCGTCGAGCAGCTCGCGGACGGCGTCGGCGTGGCCCGCGTGCCGGGCCGTTTCGTTGATCAGGTGCAGGAGGACAAAACGGAGATCCGTGTTGTCGCCCCATCGGCACGGCGTGGTGAGATCGTGCAGCTCCCGGACCGCGGCGTCGGTCACCGCGGCCCGCTCACGGTACGCGGTGCAGGCGGCGTCGATCGTCAGCTCCGGGCCCGGTGTGTACTCGTCCTCGGACTTGCCGGCCGGACCACCCAGCATCCCGCCGTCGATCCAGCGCCGCTCGACGTTGGTGAGGTGGTTGACCAGGCCGATCAGCGGCAGGAGTTTGCCGTCGGGGCGCCAGCGGGACTGCTCGTCGGTGATGCCTGCGGCCTTGCGCAGGACGGCCCCGCGCAGGAACGCCAGCCAGCGCAGGTGCAGCTCCAGCTCGTCGGCGGTCCCGTCCGGGAAGTCGCTCACAGGACGCCGCCCACCACCGTCAGCGCCTGGCCGGTGAAGTCGCCGGTCAGCATCGGCATCGCCTGCGCGATCGCGGCCCGGGTCTCCGGCAGCTGCAGCGACGCGGCGTGGTGCTGCTCGCTCTCCCAGATCTCGTTGATCCAGATCAGGTCCGGGTCGTCGTCGGAGACACCCACCGCGTACAGCCGGCAACCGGCGGCCCGCAGGCCGTCCTCGCCGCTGACCAGGATCTTCACGACGTCGTCGCGGTGGCCCGGCTTGGTACGCATGGTGGCGAGGTAACCGAACGGCATGGGAGCCCCTAAGCTCATGGGATGAATCGGCGACCCGGTTATGACGGATCCGGCCCCGGCGACATTACGCCGGACGGTTGTGCCGTGGACTTCTACCGCCGGTTGCCGGTGGGGACCGAGCCGGACGTGATCGCGGCGGCCGTGCCGCCACCGGCGACGCTGCTCGAGCTGGGCTGCGGCGCCGGGCGGATCACCCGGGCCCTGACCGCCCGGGGATACGTCGTGACGGCCGTCGACGAGTCGCAGGAGATGCTCGACGCGGTCGAGGGCTGCCGCACGGTCCGCAGCCGCGCGGAGGATCTGGACCTCGGCGAGACCTTCGACGTGGTGGTGCTTGCGTCGTTCCTGGTGCACGCGGGTGACCCGGCTGTCCGTCAGGCCCTGCTGCGCTCCTGCCTGCGGCACGTGGCCGCGGACGGTCTCGTGCTGATCCAGCGCGAGGGTGAGGGCTGGCACGACATCGTCCCGCGGGAGCGGCCGCTGCTCGACGGCGTCGCGCGCGTGACGGCCTCGACCGACGCCGGCGACGGCGTGCGGTCGGTACACGTCGAGTACGTCTTCCCGGACGCCCACTGGACGCAGACGTTCCTGTCGCGGCCGCTGACGACGGAGCAGTTCGAGCAGGCGCTGGCCGACGCCGGCCTGAAACTGGACCGCTACCTGACCTCCGACGGCACCTGGGTCAGCGCCCGGCCCTGAGGGGTCAGCTCGACGGCTGCGGCGCCGCCACCGGGCTGCGGTGACCGTCGCGGTCGACCGCGCGGACGCCGAAGAAGACGTTGTCCTTCGACAGGTCGATCGTCACCGTGGTGACATCGCCGACCGCCTGCACGTTCGTCCAGTCGGAGGCGGTCGTCTCGCGCCAGACCACCTCGTAACCGGCCAGGTCGGCCGCCGTGGACGGCTGCCAGCGCAGTGTTGTGGCGTTGGTCAGCTGCGTCGTGTCGATCACCACGCCGCGCGGGGTGCCCGGGGCCTGGGCCAATGACCACAGTGCGGCGGCGTTCACCCGGGCGACGCGGGCGATGTAGGCGAAGTCGCAGAACTCGACCAGATCGCCGTACTGCACACCGTCCTCGACGCGGACGTCCTGGTGCTCGTGCGCGAAATTCTCCCGCGGCTCGGTGAAGCGTGCCGCCGGGTAACCGCGGAGCAGGAACGAGATGTGGTCGCTGCCGCGCAGGTAACGGTCCCGGCGCCAGATCACGCGCACCTTCATGCCGGTCTGCGGATTGGCGGCGACGTCCTGCACGAACCGCCCGAGCTGCCGCGACGGCCCGTCGTTCTCACCCCCGACCGACTTGCGCACGTTCGCTTCCGCCGCCGTCTCCGCGGTCGGCACACCCTCGACGAACAGCCGGACGGTACGCGGATCAGCAGCCGTCCCGTCATGGGCGTCACCGGTGCCGACGATGTCGTTGCTGAACATGGCCTGCACGTCGGTGCCCGCGTCCTTGAACCGCTGCGCGAGCTGGTCCGACCCGTAGAGGCCCTGCTCCTCGCCGGCGACTGCGGCGAAGACGATCGTGGCCTCGGTGTGCCGCGTGGCCATCACCCGGGCCAGCTCCATGACCGCCGCCACACCGGACGCGTCGTCGTCGGCGCCGGGAGCGTCGCTGGTCGCGTCCATGACGTCGGTGACCCGGGAGTCGTAGTGGCCGGTGACGACGTACACGCGGCCGGGGTCGGTGTCACCCCGCAACGTGGCGACGATGTTGGTGATCCGGGTCGGCACGGGCACCCGCGGCGACACCGGCTGCACGAACGACTGCAGCTCCACGGTCATCCGCCCACCGGACGCCGCCGCGTACGCGGTGAGCCGCTCGAAGATCCAGTCACGCGCCGCGCCGATGCCCCGCTCGGGGTCGTCCTGCACCGACAGCGTGTGCCGGGTGCCGAAGGCGGCCAGCCGCGTGACGATCGCCCCGATCCGGTGCGGATCGATCTCCCGCAGCAGCGCCCGCAGCTCCCGATCGGGGGTCTGCCCGCGCAGTTCACGGCCGGCGGCCCGGGCGGCACCGGACCCGAGCACCGGCGTCGCGGCGACGGCAGCCGAGGCCGACAGGAACGCGCGTCGCGAGGAGATGGGCTTTTCGCGCTGATCTGTCATACCCCTGCATGCTTGTCCACCGAGGACAAGATGTCCATGCTCATCGATGTCAGATCTCGGCTCTTGACCTCGAGCCGACTTCAGGTTCTACCGTCGGCGCCATGGTCGTGAAGACGTATACGCAGGCAGAGCTCGTGGCGCAGCCGATCGGTTACTGGACGGGTGCGGCGTACCGGGCGGTGGTGGGCCGGATCCGCGCGGACCTGGCGGCCGAGCAGCTGGCTCAGCCGCACTGGTGGATCCTCAACCACGTCGCGGGTGCGCCGGGCACGTGGGACCGCGCCGGTCTGACCGGCAAGCTGGCGCCCTTCGACGACCAGGACACCGACTTCGCCGCGGTCTTCGACAACCTCGAGGATCGCGGCTGGCTCGTCGCGGCCCCGGACGGGACGCTCACGCTGTCGGAGGCGGGGGAGCAGGGCAGACTCCGCGCCCGCACCCGTGGCCGGCACGCCCACGAGCAGATGCACGAGGGCGTCACCCCGGACGAGTACGCGGCCACCCTGACCGTCCTGCGCCGCGTGATCGACAACCTCGGCGGCGACAGCGACCTCCCCTGACACCCGGCTACTCAGCCGCCCCGTGGCACGATGTGCCCGCGGCCTGTCCGTCCGATAGTCGAGAGGGTGCTTCGTGAGACTGGCGAAGACGGCCGAGTTCGGGCTGCCGGACAAGGTGGGCGGTCCGATACGGGCAGGGTCGTGTCTGGTGTCCGGTGCCGGAGTGTTCTCCGCGGTCGTGTGGTGGGACGGCGGGGCCCGGTACGCGTTGGTCTCGATCGCCGATCAGGTGGTTCGGACGATGGTGCTCGACGAGCTGGGTGACCCGTTCGACGCCTATGACGCCCCGGCGCCGGTGTTGCTCGACGACGGCTCATTCGGCGTGATCGCCGATGCCGGCACGTTGCGGTTGTACGGAACCGATCTGCGGGTGCAGCGTGAGATGGCGATCGCCGGCGACGAGGTGCTGCATCGCTTTGCCAGACACGGGCAGCGGCCGCGGGTGTTCGGCCACGCGAGCAGGGGAGCACTCGCGAGCGAACACGTGGTCGTGCTCGATGAGCCGATCGCGACTGGCAACCCGCGATACCTCGCGTTCCTGCGCATCGGCGAGACGAGCGCGTCATGGACACGGATCGGGACTCTCGGCCCGGACGGGTTCCCGGTCGACCGATTCGGCGACGACGAGCTGAACCAGAGCCCCGACGTGTCGGTCGGCGGCTGCATCATCGGTGATGCGGTCGGCCACAGCGGCAGCCTGCTGGTCTGCGTCGAAGGCTCGGACGCCTCGAGCGTGCGCAGGTACGGGGCCGACTTCTTCACCATCACCCGTGTCACGCCGGACGGGTCGGTGACCGAGCCGCTCTATCAACAATCGGGATGGAAGCGCCTGCCGGGTAAGCACGCCATCAACGGCAAGGTCACCTCCTCGGGGCGCTACGTGCTGCTGACACCGGTGTTCGCGTCCGGCGACTGGAAAGGCAGACAGCGCCTGTTCGATCTCGAAACAGGCGAAGTCCTGGAACCCGTGCTGCCTCGCGGTGCCGCCAAGATGCGGATCGTCGACCATGCCGGAACAACGTTCTGGCTCAGCGACGGCGCGCAGCAAATCCTGTGCGCCGAAGCCGAGGGCCCGCACGGATAGGTCGCTTGCCCTCAGATCAGGCGGCGGCGTACCCGCCACACCACCACCGCGATCAGGACTGCTGCGACGGCGATGAACAGGGCCGCTTCGATGAGCTGGAACGTCCAGAACCGGTCGGCCGGGTGGTAGACCCCGAACTGCTGGATGCCGCGTGCGTGCAGGAACTGGTTGAGGTTGGTGCCGGCCCGGTCGGCGGCGTCCTCCAGCTCGTAGTACTCGGCCGAGCTCAGCCTGCGCCCGGCGGCGTCCGCGTAGCCCTGTTCGATCGTCCAGTCGGCGAAGCCCGCCACGGAGCTGTGCCCGGCCTGGTTCGCCGAGCCGCCGACGGGGACCGGTTCCGTGGTGGTGAGCGGTCTGGCGTACGCGGGGCGGGCCAGCAGCGCCACCGGCATCCGGGTGGCCAGGAACGCCCCGAACGCGACACCGAACGCGGGCAGGCTGCGCCGCAGGATCGCCCCCGCGGCGGTGGCGACGGCGAACGCGAACAGCGCGTAGGCCACCGGAACGAGCCCTTCCACGTCGAAGGCGTCGTACTGGAACCGTCCTTCGCCCGCGTCGAAGGGCTGACGGAACCAGGTGAGGACCGCGGTGAACAGCGCGGTGAGCGCGACCGTGACACCGCCCAGTGCCACCAGCTTGGCCGCCAGCCAGCGCATCCGCGGCACGGCCTGTGTCCAGGCGAGCTGCCAGGTGCCGTCCTCCAACTCGCGGGCCAGCAGCGGCGCACCGAGGAACGCACCGATGACGACGGGAACCAGGTAGAAGCCCGTCAGGAGGTTCTCGAGGTACCCGAACTTCTCGTCGAGGCGGCGGAAGGAGGCCGCGCAGGCCTCGTTGCCGCCGCACCGGGCGGGACCGCCGGGGAACAGGTCGTGTGCCTGCATCCCGAGCACGAGCAGGGTGGCGCCGAAGATGCCGACCAGCAGGCCCAGGACGAGGACCTCGGTCCGGTGCTGGCGCCAGATCAACCAGGTCATGCCGTCTCCTCCGGCTCGGACGGCCGGCGCAGGTAGGCCAGCACCAGGTCTTCCAGGCCGACCGGCTGGGTCTGCCACCCGGGTGCGGCCGGGAGCGCACCGTCGCGTACCAGAAGGGTCGTGTGCCGGTCGCTGTGGACGGCCTCGACGACGGCGCCGGCCCGGTCGAGGTCGGTGGCCGTGCGCGGGCCGACGAGCAGCCGGTGCTCGGTGAGCAGGGTGTCGAGGTCGCCGGTGAGCGTGACCCGGCCCTGGTTGAGCACGACCAGGTGGTCGCAGACGCGCTCCAGCTCGTGCACGACGTGGGAGGAGAACAGGACGGTCACCCCGCCCTCGGCCACTGCGCCCATGAGGACCTGCAGGAACTCGTGCCGGGCGAGCGGGTCGAGGCTGGCCACCGGTTCGTCGAGGACGAGCAGGTCCGGCCGTTTTGCCAGGGCCAGAGCCAGCGCGACCTGGGCCTGCTGCCCGCCGGAGAGTGTTCCGGTCCGGCGGTCGAGCGGGATGCCCAGCTTCGCCAGCCGGCGCTCGGCCAGCCCGTGGTCGAACCGCAGGTTGCAGGCCCGGCCGAAGCGGAGCATCTCGGCGACGGTGAAGCGCTTGTACAGCGGGTGGTCCTGCGCCAGGAACCCGATCCGGGACAGGGTCTGCGGGGTGCTGGCGGTGACGTCCTGGCCGAGGACCTCCACCGTGCCGGTGCTCGGTGCCAGCAACCCGACGGCCAGGCGCAGCAGCGTGGTCTTGCCCGCGCCGTTCGGCCCGACCAGGGCGATCACGCCGCCCGCCGGCAGGGCCAGGGTGCAGTCGCGCAGCGCCCAGCCCTTCCGGTACCGCTTGCCCACACCGTCGGTACGCAGCGCGAACCCGGTCGCCGTCACGCCACTTCCTCGTTCCTCGTCTGCTGGTGAACGGAGGCGAAGAGCGCGTCGACCGCCTGCTCGTCGAGGCCGGCCGCGTAGGCGCGGCGCAGCCAGGTCGCCAGGCCGCGGTGCAGTGACGTGTACGTCGACGGCGAGATCGCGGCCGACTGCTGTTCGGTGACGAACGTGCCCTGGCCGGGCCGGCCGGTGGCCAGGTTCTCCTGCTCCAGCTGCCGGTACGCCTTGGCGACGGTGTTCGGGTTGATCGCCAGGTCCTCGACCGCCTCGCGGATGAGCGGGAGGCGGTCACCGGGCTGGAGGAAACCCAGCAGCACTGCCTGGCGGACCTGCTGGACGAGTTGCAGGTACGGCGGCACGCCGGAATGGGTGTCGAGCCGGAAGACGAACACAGGAACTCCTTACTGCTTTACTAGAAACATAGTAAAGCAGTAAGGAGCTGGTCAAGCGCCTACGTGGATGCCGGGGCGGCGCTGGGGGTCGGGTTCGTACTGGCGGAGGATCTCGCGCGTGACGGGTGCTGTGTCACCGCGGCCGAGCAGGAAGTAGCGGACCATGTGCACCAGCGGGCTGCCCTCGGCCCAGGCGAAGTAGCAGTGCGGGCGTACGCCGGTGCTGTCACGCAGGGCGAGCAGGATCGCGGCGATGGCGTTGGGGGCGGCCGGCGCCTCGGCGCGCAGGACCCGGTGGCCGCCGACCTCGGCGCCGTGAACGGTGAGGACCTCGCTGAAATCGGACGGGTCCACCACCTCGATCTCCAGGAAGAGCACGTCGGCGCTGCCCGGGACCGGGTTGTCACCACGTTGTTCGCGTTCCTTGGCGGCGTAGTCCGCCGCGTCGTCGGTGGCGTCGCGGCGGCGTCTCGCGATCAGGCTGATGCGATTGTCGTGGGCGAGGGTGTCGGTGATGAACCGGCGGGCGTCATCGTCGAACTCGATGCGGTCGGCGCGCAGCTCGGTGGTGCGGGAGACCCGGGAGGTCAGCGACACGGCGATGATCCCGGCGATGAACAGCCCCGAGATGGCGATGCCGTCCGGCTTGTCGATGACGTTCTCGGCCAGCGCGTAGAACAGCACCGCGGTGAGCAGGCCGAACCCGATCGCGGGGAGCCGCTTGTGCCGCCGGGCGGTGGAGACGGTGACCGCGAACGCCCCGGAGACCATCATGGCCAGGATGCCGGTGGCGTACGCGCCGGCCTGGGCATCCACGTCGGCGCCGAACGCGATCGTGATGATGATGCTGATCAGGGTGTAGACGAGCACGACCGGGCGTACGGCGCGGCCCCACTCCGGCGCCATCCCGTAGCCGGGCAGGTACCGCGGCACGATGTTGACCAGGCCGGCCATGGCCGACGCACCGGCGAACCACAGGATCAGCACGGTGCTGACGTCGTAGACGGTGCCGAACAGCTCACCCAGTTCCTCGTGGGCGAGCCAGGCCAGGGCCCGGCCGTTGGCCGCGCCGCCCTCGGCGAACTCCGCCGCCGGAATGAGGATGGTGGTGACCAGGCTGCTGGCCAGCAGGTACACGCTCATGATGACGGCGGCCGCGGTCAGCAGCTTGCGGGTGTTGCGGACCCGGTTGGCCAGCCGTTGCTCGGCGTCGGCGCCGTCGGCGGCGACCAGCGGCATCATGGCGACCCCGGTCTCGAAGCCGGACAGGCCCAGTACCAGCAGCGGGAACGCGAGGACCGCGGGGACGACCAGACCGCTGAACCCACCGCCGTCCGCGGTCAGGGCAGTGGTCCACGCGGACCAGGCGCCGGGCGTGGTGACGATCCTGGTCAGCCCCACGATGATGACCACCGCGTTGAGGCCCAGGAAGACCGCGACCAGCGGGATGGCAACACCGACGGCTTCGCTGAAGCCCTTCAGGAACACCCCGCCCAGGATCAGCAGCAGGATCACGGTGATCAGCACCGCGTGGCCCTCGAGGAACTGCGGGGCGTGCGGGTTCTCCAGCACGTGCAGGCTGGCGTCCGCGGCGGACAGGGTGATGGTGATGATCCAGCTGGTGGCGACAAAGCCGAGCAGGATCAGGACGAAGATCTTGCCTTTCCAGAACGGCAGCAGCCGCTCCAGCATCGCCACACTCCCCGCGCCGTGCGGGCTCTCCTTCGCGACCCGCCGGTACATCGGCAGCATGCCCAGCAGCGTCAGGCCGACGATCAGCAGGGTGGCCAGCGGTGACACCGCCCCGGCCGCCGCCGCGGCGATCGCGGGCACGTAGGCGAGGCTGGAGAAGTAGTCGACCCCGGTCAGGCACATCACCTTCCACCAGGTGTGCTGCTCGGTGTCCGACTGCGCGGCGGCCGGCCCGACCGGCTGCACCTGATGCCTGAGCAACCACCGCGACAACGTGCCGCCGGGCTCCTGCCGCCGGGTGGGGGTGTCCACCGCTGCCGGCACCACGTACTCGGGCTCCGCGACTTCTTCGGTGGTGTCCATCAGGTCCTTTTTCTGTGCCGCCGCCGCGGCGGAGGCCACAGCCTCGATCACGGTACGACCACCCCGCGCCCGGACACCGGCAGGGGTGCTGGTCGCGGCGGACACCACGGTCCGCCGCGACCGTACAGAAAGGGTCAGCCGCCCTTGACCGGGTGGAAGGGCTTGGGCAGGGAGCGGGGTGCCACCGAGCGGGCCCGGGCCGCGGACGGGACCGGCGGGAGGTTGTCCAGCATCGTGCGGCCGATCTTGGCGTGGGCCTCGACCGCGGGGTGGGTCGCGCCGTAGTTCTCCGGTTCGCCGAGGCCTTCGGCGAACATCGCGTAGGTCAGCAGCGGCACGCCGTCGGTGGAGAACATGATGCCGGCCTCGTGGCGGGACTCGCCGAGGTCGTTGAAGTCGGCGCCGTACTTCGTGGCGATGCGTTCGCGTTCCTTCGACGACATCAAGCGGCGGACACCGTCGTGGTAGCCGTTGACCCAGCGGGTGATCCGCAGCAGGAAGTCGCAGGACTCGGGGGACAGCAGCGTCTTGTTGGCCAGGCGCCACAGGAGGTCGTGCATCTCCCGCGGGGTGGTCGGGCCGAGGAAGAACCGGTTCGGGTTGGCGACCGGCTCGACGCGGGTGTGGACGAAGCCCTTCGCCGCGAGGATCTCGTTGATCTCCAGGGCGGGGACGACCCGGCCGCACATGCGCACGGCGGTGTTGTCCGAGACCAGGAGCATCGCGGTGAGGAAGTTCGCGACGGTGATCTCGTCGCCGTAGACGCCGTGCAGGTGGTAGATGCCGGAGCCGCCGAGGATGATGTCGGCCTGCAGGTCGAGCTTGGTGCCCAGCGTCAGCTGGCCGCGGTCGATCTTGTCCATGACGGCGGTGGCCACGGCGAGCTTCTGCACGCTGTAACCGTAGGTGACGTGATCGGCGTCGTCCTCGACGATCGGCTTGATCGTGCCGGTCGCGTCGACCGCGGCGATGTGCGTGTGCCAGATGCCGCCGGCCTTGGCTTTTTCCTTCTCGTACACCTTCTTGATCTGAGCCGTGCCGGACTTGGCGGCTTGGGCGGGCGAGCTCATGCCGACGCTCGCAACCGCGGCCGCGGCGGCGCCCAGACCCAGTGCCGAACGGCGAGAAACATTGGCGGACATCGTTCTCCCTCAGTGGACGGACGGGTGACCACGCCGCAAGGTACAACATGTCCGCTCATGATCGGAGATAGCGCAGGACAGCCAGCACCCGGCGGTGATCGGTGCGCGCCTGCGGCAGGTCGAGCTTGGTGAAGATGGCCGTGACGTGCTTCTCGACGCTGCGCTCGACCAGGTGCAGGGCGTCCGCGATGGCGACGTTGGACCGGCCCTCGGCGAGCAGCCCGAGGATCTCCCGCTCGCGGCCGGTGAGCCGGGCCAGCCCCGCATCGACGGCCGGCGCGGCGAGCAGTTGGCGGACCACCTCCGGGTCGAGGGCGGTGCCACCGGCCGCGACCCTCTGCAGCGCTCCCACGAACTCGCCGGTGCTCACGATGCGGTCCTTGAGCAGATAACCGACGCCGCCCACGTTCACGGAGAGCAACTGCCGCGCATAACTGGTCTCGACCCACTGCGAGAAGACCAGGACACCCATTTCCGGGTACGCCGACCGCAGCGTGAGTGCGGCGCGCAGCCCTTCGTCGGTGTGGGTGGGCGGCATCCGTACGTCGACGACCGCCGCGTCGGGCGGGTCGGCGGCGACAGCGGCCAGCAGGGCCTCGGCGTCCGGCACCGCGGCGGTGACCTCGATGCTGTGCTCCCCGAGCAGCAGCGCGATGCCGTCACGCAGCAACGGGTTGTCCTCGGCGATCACCACGCGCATCTCAGGCCTCCACCGGCAGGGTCATGGTCACGGTAGTCGGCCCACCCGCCGGCGAGTCGACGGTGAGCGAGCCGTCCAGCGCCGCCGCGCGCCGCGCCAGCCCCGCGAGCCCGGTCCGGGCCGCTGCCGGACGCGGCCGGCTCTCACCGTCGGAGCCGGCCGCGGAGGAACCAGGCCCGGTACCGGTGTCGGTTCGTAGTGTGCTGGGGGATATGGCCGCGCCGCCGCGGCCGTCGTCGGTGACGGTGAGGCGCAGGTGGTGGCCGACCGTGCGCAGGTCGATGCGCACGCGGTGGGCGTGGGCGTGCCGGGCGATGTTGGTGAGCAGCTCGGCCACCGCGAAGTAGAGCGCCGAAGCCGTCGCATCCGGCGGCCGCGAGGCCAGCTCGACCGTTACCTCGGCCGGTACGGCGCTGCGGGCCGCGAGGGTGGACAGCGCCACGTCCAGACCGTCGTCCAGCGCGGGCGGGTGCATGCCGCGGACGATGTCGCGCAGCTCGGCCAGCGCCTCGGTCACCGTGCCGCGGGCGTCCCCGGCGAGCTTGCGCACGTCCTCGTCGGCGCTGCGGTGCTCGATCCGCGACAGGGTGACGCCGAGCGACACCAGCCGCGCCTGCGTACCGTCGTGGAGGTCGCGTTCGACGCGGCGCAGCATCGCGGCCGCGTCGGCCTGCAGCGCCGCCCGGCCGGCCTCCAGCTCGGCGATGCGCTGCTCGGCACTGCTCGGGTGCAGCAGGGCGCGGGTCAGGAAGCCGTCGGTCAGGACGATCAGCCGCAGCCACCAGGGCAGCACCAGCACGACGGCCACTCCCTGCAGCGCGACCACCCAGGTGTGTCCCCAGGTGTCGGTGTCGACCAGGGCGAAACGTTCGGGCACGAGGAACCACCACAGTGGATAGGTCAGCGCGACCGGACCCGCGACCACCGTGAACGCCGCCGGGTACGCCCCGGCGACCGTCACCGGGAACCGGGCGAAGCAGTAGGTCAGCGCCCGCCACGCGGCCGGGTCGCGGGGCAGCGCCAGGATCCGCCGCCAGAGGGTGCGGCCGGGCAGCGGTGGCGGGTTGTCCCACCGCCACCCGAGGATCCACCGGGCGTGGGCGCGGAAGTACCGCGGCGTGAGCCGGGCGAGCGCGAGCACCCCGATCAGCAGCGGCAGGCCGACGGTCAGCACCGAGGCCGCCGCCACCACGATGCCGACCACCGCGAGCGCGAAGGTCGGCACCGAGATCAGCACACCGGACAGCACGTAGGCGAGCTCACGCCAGGTGCGCCGGGTCAGCCAGGCCCGCAGGACGATCACCCGATGACCTCGATCGGCGGCCGGCGCAGCGCCGCGGCGGCCGGCACCCAGGTGCCGGCGAGCACCAGCGCGGCGGTGCCGAGCACACCCGCGAGCAGCCACGACGGCGGCAGCCACGGGGTCCAGGTGCCCAGCGCGGTGTGCAGCAGGGGCAGCAGCGTTGCCACCGCCACACCCGCGGCCACCACCAGAGCCGTACCCGTCACCACCAGAGCCTCGCAGAAGACGACCCCGAGCGTGCGCCGCCGGGTGCCACCGGCGAGCTGGGTGACCGCGAGATCACGACGCCGGGCCAGCATCATCGTGATGAGGGTGTTGAGGGCCGCGACCGCCGCAAAAACCGTGTAGACGCCGGTGCCGGAATACTCCAGCCAGCGGTCCGAGGCCGAGCCGGGATCACCGGTGACGTGCGCGGCCGTCGTGTACGAGACGACTTTCACCGCGGCGAACGCGACCGCGAGCGTGAGTGGCACCAGCGCGCCGGACAGCCCTCTGGCCCGGACCAGGACGTTGTCGGCCGCCAGCCGACCGGTGTCACCGAAGAGCCGGGCGACCGGCGCGGCCACCGTCAGCAGCGCGGGCCCGAGGCAGCCGGCGCCCACACACATCGCCAGCATGACAAAGAGCCCGAGGTCGTTCGCGACCTGCGCCGACCGGTCCGCGATCGCCACGGACAACCCGATCCCCCCGCAGACCAGGACGAGGCCCACCACGGTACGGACGATGCCCACGCGTCGCCGGGGTGCCGCGGTCTCGGCCAGTGCGGCTGCCGGGCGTACCCGGGAGGGCCGGATCGCGGCGATGAGCGCGCCGATCACCGAGGTCCCGACGGTGACCGCGAGCGCGATCGGCAGGGCGCCGCCGTGGGCGTGGAACGTGATCGCCGGTGGTGCGATGCCGTGCGCCACCAGCCCGTCGAGCCACGCCCGGGCGCCGACGGTGCCGAGCGGAACGCCCAGCAGTGTCGCGGGCACGGCCACGACGGCGGCCTGTGTGGCGATCGCCCGCCGCACCCGGCCCGGGGTGGCCCCGATGGCCCGGACCAGGGCGATGTCGCGCGCCTGCTGGGCGATCGTGGCGTTCATGGTGACACCGACGATGATGATCGACAGGTAGATCGCCAGCATCAGGAAGACCATCGCCATGTCCGGCAGCCCGCTGTCGTCGACGGCCTGCCGGGTCGCGGCATCGAGCGGGGCCCGGCTGATCGAGGTCATGACGGCGAGCGCCCCGGCCACCAGGGCCGCGGCCAGGAACTGCGTGGTCGCCGGCCCGAGAAACGACCACGGATTACGCCGCAACGCCTGCCGGATCATGCCGTCACCGCCGTGAGAATCCCGGAAGCCCTCCCGGCGGCCGGCATTGTGCGGCCACCGCCGCCACCGACCGCAAAGATCCGCGCGTCGCCCCGGATCATGCCGTCACCGCCAGGGAGACGTCGCGGAGGCGGTCGGCGATCGCCGGGGCGTCCGGGGTCGGGTCGTCCGCGGCGAGCGTGCCGTTGCGCAGCAGGATCAGCCGGTCGCTCCAGGCCGCGGCGGCCGGGTCGTGCGTCACCATCACCACGGTCACGCCGTCGCGGTCGGCCGCCCGGCGCAGCAGGGCGAGGATCTGGCCGCCGGTGGACGGGTCGAGCGCCCCCGTGGGCTCGTCCGCGAAGATCACCGCCGGCGCGGTCACCAGGGCCCGGGCGATCGCCACCCGCTGGCGCTGCCCGCCGGAGAGCTCACCGACCGGGCGTTTGCCCAGCCCGCCGAGACCGACGGTTTCCAGCACGTCCTCGACGCGGCGCGGCCGGGGACCGCCGAGACGGCCGGGCAGTGCGACGTTCTGCCGCACGGTCAGCTCGGACAGCAGGTTGTAGGACTGGAAGACGAAGCCGAGACGGTCGCGCCGCAGCCGGGTCAGTGGGCCCTCGCGCATCCGGGTGATGTCGCGCCCGGCGAGGCGTACGGCGCCGGAGCTGACCCGGTCGAGTCCGGCCGCGCAGTGCAGCAGGGTGCTCTTGCCCGAGCCGGTCGCGCCCATGACGGCGACGAACTGGCCGCCGGGCACGGCCAGGGAGACGTCGCGCAGAGCGAGCACACCGCGCGGGTAGCGACGGGTGACGGCCGTGAGTTCCAGTAACGGTTCCATGCTGTCCAGCCTGGTCGGCGCGGGCACCGCGGTCAGCCGGGCGGGCACGCCTCGACGGGTACGGGTAGCCGAACCTCAGTGACTGGCGAGGGCCGCGCCGACACCGGGTTCGTGCGGGCCGAGGAAGACCGGGTCACGCCCCGACACGACGTCGGCCAGGGCTTTGACCACCGCACCGCGCTCGCGGACGACGCTGTTGCGCCACGGCTCGGTGTAGATCCGGACCGTGTCGTCGCCGACTCCGCTGGCCTGCACGCCGAGCCGGCGGCACAGCGCCACCGCGCGGTCGATGTGGTAGCTCTGTGTCACCACGATGGCTGAGGTCACGCCGAAGACCTCCTTGGCCCGGGCGCACGAGTCGTAGGTGTCGAAACCCGCGTGGTCCAGGACGATGCGCTGGCTCGGCACACCGCGGTCGACCAGCCACTGGAACATCGCGCCGGGCTCGTTGTAACCCCAGGCGATGTGGTCACCGGAGACCAGGATGGCCTTGACCTTGCCGGCCGCCAGCAGCTGCCGGGCGATCTCCAGCCGGGCGGCCAGGAACGGTGACGGGTTGCCGTCGGGATACACCTCGGCGCCCAGCACCAGCGCGACCGGTGCGGCAGGAACGTCCGCGACGCCGTGGACGTGGCCGTGAGCCTCCGCGCGGACCCACAGATCGCCGGTGGCCATGGCCAGCACCATCGCGGCGACAACCAGAGAGCCTGCGACCACCGAACGCCGGAACCACACCAGGAGCATGCCGGTCACGATGCCAGTCACCGTCAAGCGGAACACGATTGGCAAAATGGTCGGCGATGATCACCCTCAATCACCTCCCCGCCGACGACGATCCGCTGCTGCTCTGGGGCGCTCAGAACATGCGCCCGGAGGTACGGGTCTGGGCGCTGGGCGACGCCGCGGCGGTGGCGTGCCCGGACGTCGCGCGCCGCGACCGGCTCGTGGTGCGGGGCAGCGCCGCCGACGCCGCCGAGCTCGTGCGGCGGCTGCTCCCGGACCTGCCGGGCTTCCATCCGATCGCCGACCAGTCGCTGATCGAGGAGCTGGTGGAACGGCTGCCGGACCTGGAGGTCGCCGGTCGTTTCGGGTGGATGGACACCACGATCGACACGGGTCTGCCGGCCGGTACGGCACACTGGCTGACCGACGCCGAGATCCCCGAGGTCGCGGCGCTGCTGGAGGCCGATCACCCCGACTCGTTCGCCCTGCCCGGCGGTACGGGGGTGCTGCGCTGGGCCGGGATCCGTGTCGACGGGGTGCTGCAGGCGGTCGCGGCCGATGCCTGGTCCGTACCCGAGATCGGTTTTGTCGGGGGAGTGGCCACCCGGAGAGCCGCGCGCGGAACCGGCCTGGGCACGGAGATCTGTGCGTTCGTGACACGGGAGATGATCGGCCGCGGGCGGGTCGCGCTGCTGGTCGACCATCGCAACGCGCCCGCGATCCGGACCTACGAGAAGCTGGGTTACCGGATGCGGAGGATCGCCGCAGCGCGCGTCAGGCGGTGAAGTCCGGTGGCTGGCCGGTCGCCTCGAGCACCGACAGCCACAGGTCGCCGTCCGGGTCGACCTGGTTGCGCCCGGAGACGGCCAGCGGGATCGGCACGTGCACGAACCGTCCCCGCCACATGCCCACCACCAGCTCGGTACGCCCGGCCATCGCCGCGTGCACCGCCGCCTGAGCCAGCCGCAGGCAGTAGACGCTGTCGTACGGGTTCGCGGGCACGCTGCGGATCGCGTAGCTCGGGTCGATGTACTTGAGGTTGACCTCCCGGGCCGCCGCCGCGAAGTCGTCGAGGATGCGGTCGCGCAGGTGCAGGCCGAAGTCGCCGAGCTTGCGGTTGCCGGAGGCGTCGAGGCGCAGCGGCGCGTCCCGCAGGTGCTCCTGGCCGGCGCCCTCGGCCACCACCACGAGTGCGTGCCCGCGGTCGGCCACCCGTCGGCGCAGGGCGGGCAGGAAGCCGTCGAGGGAGAACGGCACCTCGGGGATCAGCACGTAGTCGGCGTCGTTGTTGGCCAGCGCGGCGTAACTGGCGATGAAACCGCTGTGCCGGCCCATCAGCTGGACCAGCCCGACGCCGGAGGGCTGCGCGGCGGCCTCGACGTGCGCGGCGCGGATCGACTCGGCGGCCTTGGCGTACGCGGTCTGGAAGCCGAAACTCTGCCCGATGTACGGGATGTCGTTGTCGATGGTCTTGGGCACCCCGACGACCGCGATCCGCCTGTCCCGCGCGGCGATCGTCTCCGAGATGAGCCGGGCGCCGCGCATCGAGCCGTCCCCGCCGACGACGAACAGCAGGTTGACGCCCAGCTGCTCGAGGCAGTCGACGATCTCCTCGGGGTCCTGGTTGCCGCGCGAGGTGCCGAGGATCGTGCCGCCGTGCTCGTTGATGTACTCGACACCGGCCGGCGTGAGCTCGACGACGCTGTGCCCGGCCCCCGGCGTCAGGCCCTGGTATCCGTTGCGGAAGCCGAGGATGCGCGACACGCCGTACTGGTTGTTCAGGGTCAGGACCAGGCCGCGGATGACGTCGTTGAGGCCGGGGCAGAGCCCACCGCAGGTGACGATCCCCGCCCGGATCTTGGACGGGTCGAAGTAGATCCGGCGGCGCGGCCCGCCCGGCTCGAACGACGGCAGCTCGTCACCGCGCGCCGCCAGCATCGCCACGGTGTCGTCGAGCAGCACCCGATCGGCCTCGTCGACGTAGTGCTCGGTGGTGCCCCGCCGCGTGAGCAGCGAGCCGAGCGGCGACGGGATGCGCGACTCGCCGAGCGACCGCACGATCAGCTGCCCCGGATCCACCATGCCCGGAGATTAGGCCGCGATCGTTACGACGAGGTTTTGCGCCAGGAATGCTCGGGCTCGTAACCCAGGACCCGGCGGGCCTTGTCGATCGAGAGCAGGGTCTCGTGCTCCCCGAGCTCCTTGGTCACCGGTACGCCCGGGAAGACCTCCGCCGCCAGCGAGGCACTCGAGCGGCTCATCACCGTGTCGGCGTTGGCGATCACGAACACGTCCACACCGCGGGCCTCGTGCGCCAGCGCCTTGCGCACCGCCTGGGCGCCGTCACGGGCGTCGATGTAGCCCCACAGGTTCCAGTGGCGGCTGCGCGGGTCGGCGTCGAACGACGGGAACTCCGCGTAGTCCTCGGGGTCCATGACGTTGGAGAACCGCAGGCCGATCATCTTCAGCTCGGGGTTCCACCGGCAGAACTGCGCCGCCATCTGCTCCTCGAGATGCTTGACCAGCGAGTACGTCGACTCGGGCCGCGCCGGGTACTCCTCGTCGACGGGGATGTACGGCGGCGGCGTCGAGAACGGCAGCCCCAGCACGGTCTCGCTCGATGCCCACACGACGTTGGTGATCCCGGCCAGCCGCGCCGCCGAGAAGACGTTGTAGGTCGCCGTGATGTTGTTCTGGAACGTCGCGGCGTTCGGGATGAGACCGGGCGCCGGGATCGCGGCCAGGTGCACCACCGCGTCGATCTTGTCGTAGCGGTCGTCGATGCGGGTCAGCGCCTCGACCGTCTGCCCGTAATCGGTCAGATCGATCTTCAGCGCGGGCCGCGGCGCGGCCACGTCGAGGTTGAACACCTCGTTGCCGTGCGCCTCCAGATCGGCGACCACCGCCCGCCCCAGCTTGCCGCTACCCCCGGTAACCGCGATCCGTGTCATGACGCTGTCTCCTCCACAGTTTCGGTCAGCTGCACCCAGGACTCCGCGTCGTTCGCGTCGCCGTGGTGCGGGCGGCGGAACCGGTCGGCGTACTCGCCGAGCTCCGCGATCGTCCACCGCAACCGGTAGAGCTCGAGCAGCTCCGCCAGGGGAGTCACCCCGGTCGCCGCCGCGTAAACCGCATGATCGCCGTCGAGATGCCACAGGTCCCGCTCCGGCGGCGCGACCAGCGCCGTGTCCCAGTCGATCAGCTTCCAGCCCGTGACGGTCAGCATCGTGTTCGCCGCGTGCGGTTCCCCGTGCGTCAGCACCGCCCGGCCGAGGTCGGCCCCGGCGGCCAGCGCGTCATAACGGTCCAGAACACTGCGGATCCGGCCCGCGTGCGCAGCGATCAGCTGCGCGGCCGGGGCCGCATAAGGACCACAGTCCGCGACCTCACGACCGTCCAGGGCGGCGGCCAGCGAGTCCCGGTGCGGGACCACAAAATCCTCCACCCGCGCGACCCCGCCGCCGGCCCCGTGCAGCTCCACCAGCATTTCCTGTACGCCCACAGCGCGCGTCACCCCACCGAAGTCCTCGCCGGGCACGCTGTCGAGGTACTCGTACCGGGCCGCGGCGTACCGCGAGGTGAGCCGGACCAGCGGGTCGTGGGGTGCGACGACAAACGGCAGGCGCACCGCCCGCGCGGCGTCCAGTGCCTGAGCGAGCCGCGCGAACGGCTGGTCCAACGGCTCGCCCGCGGCGTACCGGCCCTTCTCGAGGTCGTCGACCGTGACGAACCACCGCCGGCCGCCGGTCTCGGTGACCAGCCAGTGGTGGCTGCCGAAACCGACCGGCCGGTAGTCGGCCGACGCGACCTCGAGACCCCACGCGGGGGCCACGGGGTCGATCAGGTCCGCCGGGGGTGCGAGCATCAGCCGATCCGGAACCTCGCGCTGAGCAGGCTCTCCGGGCGGGAGTTCGGGCCGACGAGCAGGTCGAAGTCGCCCGGCTCCACGACCCGGCGCGCGTCCGAGGTCACCAGGGTGCACGACGACGCGGGCACCTGGATCTGCACGGTGACACTCTCGCCCGCCGGCACCAGCACCTGCGTGTACGCCTTCAGTTCCTTGGTCGCCCAGGTCACGCTGGTCACCAGGTCGCTGACGTACGCCTGCACGGTCTCCAGCGCGGGCCGCGTACCGGTGTTGGTCAGGCGGACGGCCGCGGTCACCGTGCCGTCCGCGGTGACCTCGGGCTGCGGGATGGTCAGGTCGGCGTACTCGACCGTGGTGTAGCTCAGGCCCTCACCGAACGCGAAGAGCGGGTCCTGGGTCAGGTCGGCGTACCGCGTGCCGTGCTGGCCGCGGATCTGGTTGTAGTAGACCGGCTGCTGGCCGACGTGCCGGGCGGCCGACAGCGGCATCCGGCCGGAGGGCTCGATCAGGCCGAGCAGCAGCTCGGCCAGGGCCCGGCCGCCGCGCATGCCGGGGTTGAAGGCCTGCACGATCGCGGCCGCGCCCAGGGCGGACGGCGGCAGCGCGGCCGGCTTGGAGTTCAGCAGCACCAGCACGATCGGGGTGTCGGTGTCGGCCAGCGCGTCGAGCAGCGCGATCTGGCCGCCCTGCAGGTCCAGCGTCGCGGTCGAGCGGCTCTCGCCGGTCAGGGCGACGGTGTCACCCACGACGACCACGGCGTAATCGGCGGCGCGAGCTGCGGAGACGGCCTCGGCGATCAGCGCGGGGTCGGCCGTGGCGGGCTGCGAGATCGGCGGTCGCGGCTGGCCGTCGGGGTAGGTCTCACCGTCGGGGTCCGGGACCAGCTGCTCGATCTCGCCACCGAGCGCGGTGGTGATCGTCCAGTCGGCCGGGGCGATGGCCCGGAAGCCGTCCAGGACGGTTTCGATCAGCTCGCGGGGCTGGCCGTCGGGCATCCAGTCGACCTGGCCCGACGCGCCGGCCCAGTCGCCGAGCTGCGACTGCGGTGCGTCGGCGTTCGGGCCGATGATCGCGATCGTCTTCGGGTCGCCGGTCGTCGCGGCGCGGCCGTCACCACCGGGGACCAGGCCGCCGGCCAGCGGCAGGGTGCCGTCGTTGGTGAGCAGCACCAGCGAGCGGCGGGCGACCTCGAGGTTGAGGGCGGCGTGGTCGGCGTGACCGATCACGGCGGCCTGCCGTGCGGCGTCGGGTGCCCGCGGGTTCTCGAAGAGTCCATAGCGGAACTTGAGGCTCAGGATCCGCCGGACCGCGGCGTCGATCTCGTCCTCGCCGATCAGGCCCTGCTCGACCGCGGTGATCGCGCCCTCGAAGAAGCCGGGGGTGGTCATGACCAGGTCGTTGCCGGCGCGGACGGCCCGGGCGGCGGCATCGACCAGGTCGGGGGAGACCTTCTGCTCCCAGACCATGCGCCCGACGTTGTCCCAGTCGGTGACCAGCGTGCCGGTGAAGCCCCACTCCTGCCGCAGGACGTCGTTGAGCAGCCAGCGGTTGAGGGTGATCGGCACACCGTCCATCGACTGGTAGCCCAGCATGAACGAGGCGCAGCCCTCGCGCGCAACCCGTTCGAACGGCGGCAGGAACCAGGAGCGCAGCTTGCGCGGGCTCAGGTCGGCCTCGCTGGCATCGCGCCCGCCCTGGGTCTCCGAATAACCGGCGAAGTGCTTCGCCGACGCCATGATCGCGGTCGGGTCGGTCAGGCCGTCACCCTGATAGCCGCGGACCATCGCGGCCCCGAGCTCCCCGATCAGGTACGGGTCCTCGCCGAAGGTCTCGTTGACCCGCCCCCAGCGCAGGTCGCGGGTGATGCACAGGACCGGGGAGAAGGTCCAGTGGATGCCGGTCGCGGAGACCTCGATCGCCGTGACCCGCGCGACGCGCTCGAGCAGCTCGGCGTCCCAGCTCGCCGCCATCGCCAGCTGGGTCGGGAAGACGGTCGCCCCGGGCCAGAAGCCGTGCCCGTGGATGCAGTCCTCGGCGGTGATCAGCGGGATGCCGAGCCGGGTGCCGGCGGCCAGGTCGATCGCCTCGAGCATGCGCTTGGGGGAGGCGTGCAGGATCGAGCCCGCCAGCCGCGTGCTGACCGAATCCTTGAGATCCTGCCGCGCGTCGAGCTGCAGCATCTGCCCGACCTTCTCGGGCAGGGTCATCCGGCCCAGAAGGTCGTCGACGCGCTGCTCCACCGGCAGGCTCGGATCACGGTACGGGTCGTCAGCGGCCACGAGTTTCCTCCGGATCGACCGCGCGACACACGGTCTTCGAAACGCAACACATCGGTAAGCGTTCGGAAGTGTCGCACAGCCCGGAACCGGTACCGGAGACCCCAGGGGTCGGATCTTTGGTCAATTGGTACCGGAACCAGAGCGAACGGGAGCGAATTTGTGCGTTCCGCCGTCAGGCGTCGGGGTCACTGCCGTCGACGCTGGACACCTCGATACCGGTCGATTCCAGGGCGTCCAGGCGGGCGCCGGCGGCCTCCTTCTCCCGCTCGACCAGCGTCGCGTACTCGATCTGCACCGAGGGGTCGTCGAGGTCCTCGACCCGGTCGAAGAAACGCTGGGTGGTGCGGACAGCCTCGGCGTACGCCAGGGCGGTCTCACGGATGCGGAGCAGATCCTTGTCAGCCATGGAAGCAGTCTTACCCGCCGCCCGCACCACCCGCCAGCCCGGCCTGCTGGGCGAGGAGGCCGGCCTGGGTGCGGTTGGCGCACTGGAGCTTGACGAGCAGCCGCGAGACGTAGCCCTTGACGGTCGCCTCGGCCAGGTGGAGCCGCGCGCCGATCTGCGCGTTGGGCAGGCCGTCGCCGAGGCACGCGAGGACCTGCGTCTCCCGCTCGGTCAGCTCGCCGACCAGCGCCAGCCGGCGATCGGCCGCGGGGGTGCCCAGCAGGCGCCGGGTGACCACGGGTGACAGCACGGTGTGTCCCTCGGCGGCCACGCGGACCAGGTCGATCGGGTCCTCCGGTGGTGTCGACTTCAGCAGGAAGCCGACCGCGCCGGCCCGCAGCGCCCGGGTGACGAAGTGGTCGGCGTCGAAGGTCGTGAGCGCCACGACGATCGGCGGCGCCGGCAGCGCCGCGAGCCGCTCGATGGCCGTCAGCCCGTCCAGGCCGGGCATCCGCAGATCCATCAGCACGACGTCGGGCCGGTGCCGCAGGACCGAGATGATCGCCGCGGCGCCGTCGTGCGCCCGGTCGACGACCTCGATGTCGGGCACCGAGCCGAGGATCGTCCGCAGGTGGGCGCAGACCATCGGCTCGTCGTCGACGACCAGCACCCGGATCAGCCGGCGGCTCACGGCTCACCCCCGACCGTGACCGGCAGCTCGGCCTCGACCCGGAAACCACCCGTGCCGTCCGGGCCGGCGCTCAGGGTGCCGTCGACCAGCTCGACGCGCTCGCGCAGACCGAGCAGCCCGTTGCCCGAGCCGCTCGCCGCCAGCCGCGGATCGGGCCCGCCGGCCGGTGCGGTGCTGTGGACGCTCAGCCGTACGCGTTCCGGCAGGTAGCGCAGTGTGACGGTGACGCGGGCGCCCGGCGCGTGCTTACGGACGTTGGTCAGCGCCTCCTGCACGATGCGGTACGCCGTCCGGGCCACCACCGGCGACGGCTGTGCGGGATCACCGTCCTCGACGAGTGCGGCGTCGACCCCGGACTCCGCAACCAGCCGGGCCAGGTCGGCAACCGGCGCCTCCGGGTCGAAGCGCAGCGCTCGGAGCAGGTCCCGCAGCTCCTCCAGGGTCTGGCAGCCGGTCGTCCGCAGGTCCTCCGCCGTCGTCCGGGTGGCCGCGTCGGTCGCCGTCACCTGCAGCGCTCCGGCCTGCAGGACCATCAGGCTGACACGGTGCGTCACGAGGTCGTGCATCTCGGCGGCGATCCGCGACCGCTCCTCGGCCCGGGCCCGCCCGGCGAGCAGCCGCTGCTCGCGTTCGGCGCGCTCGGTGCGGTCGAGCAGCGACCGGAGGAGCCGGCGGCGCGCGGCGACGTACAGGCCCAGCAGCGCCGGTCCGCCGATGAACAGCAGGCTCTGCAGGGTCCACGGTGAGTCCGGCGGCGAGTCCCAGCCGTGCGACACGATCACCACCAGGACACCGGCCGGGACCAGGCCGGCCCAGCGCTTTCCGGCGTGCGCGGTGGCGCTGTACGCCGCGAACGGCGCTGCCGCGGGCAGCCACGGCATGGCATTCGAATCGGTGGTGACCGGCGTGAGCGGTCCGGACCCGGCGACGGCGATCACGGCTGCGGCGGCCACCATCAGCCACGCGAGAGCAACGGGGAACCGCCGCCGGGCGAAGAGGCACACCGACAGCGCCACCTGGGCGACGAGCATCCAGCTGCCGCCCGGTGCGGGAAACGCGGACGACCTCACCATGAGCACGCCGATCGCTGCGGACAGCACCACGGCGGCCGCGTCGGAAACCCTGGCCCGGTTCACGTCCCGACCGTACGCGGGGTCCTCCCCGGGCGGCCCGAGGTCCATACGAAAGTCGCACGCTGTCGCGACGTTCCGGGCTCCTGCCGGCCGCGCCCGCCGCCTTGGATGAGAAGCATGATCGAAGTGCAGGAACTGACCAAACGGTACGGCCGCACGACCGCCGTCGACTCGCTCTCGTTCACGGTGGAGCCCGGCCGTGTCACGGGTTTCCTGGGGCCCAACGGCGCCGGCAAGTCCACGACGATGCGGATGATCGTCGGACTCGACCGGCCCACCGCGGGCACCACCCGGGTGAACGGCAAGCCCTACCCGGCCCACCGTGCGCCGCTGTGCGAGGTGGGCACACTGCTCGATGCCGGCGGTCTCCACAAGGGACGGACGGCCTATCACCATCTGCTGGCCCTCGCCCGGACCCACGGCCTCGGACCCCGGCGGGTGGCCGACGTGCTCGACCTCACCGGCCTGGCCGGCGTGGCACACCGCCCGGCGGGCGGCTTCTCGCTCGGCATGGCGCAGCGGCTCGGCATCGCGGCCGCCCTGCTCGGCGACCCGTCCGTGGTCCTGCTCGACGAGCCGGTCAACGGGCTCGACCCCGACGGTGTGCTCTGGATCCGGACGCTGCTGCGCGACCTCGCCGCGCAGGGCCGGACCGTGCTGGTCTCCAGCCACCTGATGAGCGAGATGGCGCTCACCGCCGACCACCTGCTCATCATCGGCCGTGGCCGCCTGCTGGCCGACACGACCGTCGACGACCTGATCGACGGCGCCGCCGGCGGCAGCGTCCTCGTCCGCACCCCGGACGCCGACCGGCTGCGCCACCTGCTCACGGCGGCCGGGGCCTCGGTCGCCGACACGGACGACGGCGCGCTGCGGGTGACCGGAGCCGGTGCCGGGCGGATCGGTACGACCGCCCGCGACCACGCGCTGGTACTGCACGAGCTCACCCCGCACCGCGCCTCACTGGAAGAGGCGTACATGGACCTGACCCGCACCGCGGTCGAGTACGGAGGCACCCGATGAACCACGACGTCACCCTGCGCCGGGTCGTCCGCTCCGAGTGGACCAAGGTCAGGTCGATCCGCTCGACCTGGATCATGCTGGCGGTCGCCGCCCTGCTCACCCTCGGACTCGCGGCGGCCTTCGGGTACGGGTACGGCCAGCAGGTCCGTACCGGCGAACTGGCCGGGACGCCGGCCGCCGCCGTGAGCACGACGTTCATCGGGCTGGACCTGTTCGCGCTGGTCACCGGCGTGTTCGGCGTGCTGCAGCTCACCGGCGAGTACGGCTCGGGACTGATCAGGCGCAGCCTGACCGCCGTTCCGCGCTGCGTGCCACTGATCGCCGCCAAAGCCGTGGTGCTGCTCGCGCTGCTCGTCCCGCTCTCGGTCACGGTGTCCCTGACGTCGTTCCTGCTGTGCCAGGCGCTGGCCGGCAGCAGCGGTGCGGGGCTCGGCGACGACGGTGCGGTGCGCGCGGTGCTCGGTGCTTCGGCGTACCCGGTGGCCACGGCTCTGATGGGTCTCGGTCTCGGCGCGCTGCTGCGCCACACCGCCGGAGCGGTCACCGGTTTTGTGGCCGGCTTCCTGATCATCCCGGCGCTGCTGCCGGCGGCGCTGCCGCAGCAGATCCAGGACGAGACCCTGCAGTACCTGCCGATCGCCGCAGCTCAGGCCGTCTATGCGCTGACGCCGGAAGGCCCGGTGCGCCTGCTCGGCCCGGCCGCCGGTGCCCTCGTCCTGGTGGCCTGGGTCGTCGCGGTCCTCGCCGCCGGCACGGTCCTGCTTCGGCGCCGCGATGCCTGACCCCGCGACCACCTGACGGGTTCACCCGGTGAGCGAGAGGGCCCGGCTCGGGCACAGGTACAGCGCCTGTCGTGCGGTGGCCAGCGCCTCGTCGGAGAGGTCGTCGCGCAACAGCACGACCGTGCCCTGCGTGCTGTCCTGGGCGAACGTGGCCGGGTCGGTGAGCACGCACTGGCCGGCGCCGACGCAGCGGGTGGTGTCCGCCACGATGCGGGTCACGGCGCCGTCCAGGTCACCGGCAGCTCGTACAGGCCGTAGATGTTGGCGTCGTCCTTGAACGGCAGGTCGTCGACGGGGACGGCGAGGCGCAGTCCGGGGATCCGCCGCACCAGCGTGTCGAGGACGATCTGCAGTTCCAGGCGTGCGAGGTTCTGCCCGAGGCACTGGTGGGCGCCGAAGCCGAACGCGATGTGGTGCCGGGCGCCGCGCTCGACGTCGAACCGGTCGCCGTCGGTGAAGGCGGCGGGGTCGCGGTTCGCCGCGTTGGACAGCACGACAACTCCCTCGCCGGCCCGGATGTGTTTCCCGCCGAGCTCGACGTCGCCGACCGCGACCCGCGACAGCGAGAACTCCCCGATCGTGAAGTACCGCAGCAGCTCCTCGACCGCGAGCGGGGTCTTGGTGGGGTCCTCACGGATCACGGCGAGCTGGTCCGGATGCTCCAGCAGCATCATGACGCCGAGGGAGATCATGTTCGCGGTCGTCTCGTGCCCCGCGATCAGCAGCAGCATCGCGAGGCTGACCACGTCCTGCGGCTCGGCGGCCTCACCGAGCTGACGGCTGAGCAGGTCGTCACCGGGTTCGGTGGCTTTGCGCGCGATCAGCTCCTGCAGGTACGTGTACAGACCGCCCAGGGCTGTCTGCCGCTGCTGCGGCGGGGTGCTCCGCAGCAGCAGTGCTTCGGTGCTGCGCTGGAAGAACTCGTGATCGGCGTAGGGCACGCCGAGCAGGCGGCAGATGACCAGTGACGGCACCGGCAGCGACAGTGCCCGGACGAGGTCGGCCGGTTGCGGGCCGGCCAGCAGCGTGTCGAGGCATTCGTCGACGATCTGCTGGATCTGCGGGCGGAGTGCGGCCATCTTCCTGGCCGTGAATTCGCCCATCACCGCACCGCGGGCCACACCGTGCTCCGGCGGATCCATCGAGACCATCATGCCCTTGAGCGCGCCGGCCATGGCCCTCCGGCCGGGGTCGAGGTGCGGGAAGCCGGGATGCGTGCGGTCGGCGCTGAACCGCGGATCGGTCAGCATCGTGCGAACATCGTCGATCCGGCTCAGCGCCCACACCTGCTCCCCGGTGGGCAGCGTCACCCGGGCCACGGGTTCGGTCTCCTGCAGGCGCAGATGCTCCGCCGGCGGCGCGAACGGGCAGGTACGGGTAAGCGGCAGTACCTCGCTCATGACAGTCGATCCCCTCGCTGACGTCAGGTGGCTGACAACGTACGCCAAAGTTGTCAGTCACTGTCAACTCTGGCTGTCAGTGATAGGGTCGAACGGATATGAAACCCGAGTCAGGTCTGCGCGAACGCACCCGCCGGGCGGTCCAGCGGGAGATCGGCGAGGCCGCCCTCGCGCTGTTCATCGAGCGGGGTTTCGACGCCACCACCATCGACGACATCGCCACCGCCGCCGGCATGTCCCAGCGCAGCGTGTTCCGCTATTTCGCCACCAAGGAAGAAATCGTGGTCGGCAAGATGGACGCGACCGTGCCGCTGATGCTGCACACGCTGCGCGCCCGGCCGCCCGGCGAACCGGTCTGGACGTCGCTGCGCCACCTGTTCTTCATGCTGGACGAGCCCGGCCGGGCCGAGACCGCCGAGGCGACCCACCGGGTCCTGCTCGAGACACCCGCCCTGTTCGCCGCCTACCTGCGAAAGTTGCACCTCATGCAGGAGGCGGTGGTCCAGGTCCTGCGAGAACGCGCGACAGCCACCGGTACGCCCTACACCGACGACGACCCGGCGCCCCGCGCGATCACCGCGGCCGCCTTCGGATGCCTGGTCGCCGCGCAGCACTCCTGGCTGGCCTCCGGTGCGACCGGCACACTCGGCGACGCCATCGACCGGGCCATGGCCACGGTGGCGCCTCGCTGAGGGGTACAAGCGTTACCAGGCTCGCCGCCGGTCGGGAGCGGCAGACTGGAGACATGACTGACACGGAGTTCGGGCCGGCCGTGCGCCGCTGGCGTGATCGGGTCACCCCCGAGGCCGCCGGGCTTCCCGCGGGCGGCCACCGGCGTGCGGCCGGCCTGCGCCGCGAGGAGCTGGCCCTGCTCGCGGGCATCTCCGTCGACTACATCACGCGCCTGGAACAGGGCCGCTCGACCGGCCCGTCCGCGCAGGTCGTCGAGGCCCTCGCCCGGGCGCTGCGCCTGGACGCGACCGAGCGCGAGCACCTGTTCACCCTCGCCGGTCTGGCGCCGCCCGCGCGGGGCGTGGTCTCCGCGCACATCACCCCGGGCGTCCAGCGGCTGCTCGACCGCCTCTCCGACACACCGGTGGCGGTCCACGACGCGGCCTGGAACCTCATCACGGGCAACCCCCTGTGGGCGGCGCTGTTCGGCGACCCGGCTGCCCTGCACGGGCACGAGCGCAACATCGTCTGGCGGCACTTCGCCGGTTTCAACAGCCGGGTGATCCAGACGCCCGAGCAGGAACGCGTCTTCGGTGCCGCCACCGCCGCCGACCTGCGCGCGGCCACCGCCCGCTATCCCGCCGACAGCCGTGTCACCGATCTCATCAAGGAGTTGCTCGCCCGCAGCGAGACCTTCGCCCGCATCTGGGAGGCCGGGGCGATCACACCGCACGACTCCACGTCCAAGCTCGTCCAGCACCCCCAGGTCGGCGACATCCACCTCGACTGCGACGTGCTGACGGTCCCGGGCAGCGATCTGCGCATCGTGGCGTACACCGCCGAACCGGGCAGCGAGGCCGCCGACCGCCTGGCCTTGCTGTCGGTGGTGGGACAGCAGAGCTTCACCGGATGACCGTATTGTCGGTGCGATGGACTGGACGCTGCTCGCCGCCCTGGCCGGTCTGGCCCTCGTCGACAGCACCAGCGTCGGGACCTTGCTGATTCCCCTGTGGATGCTCCTCGCGCCCCGCCTGCGGGTCCGGCCGTTCTTCCTCTATCTCGCCACCGTGGCGGCCTTCTACTTCGTCGTCGGCATCGTGCTGACCGCCGGCGCGGGCACGCTGCGCGGTCTGATCGGCCGCAGTGACACGCTGAGCTGGGTGCAGCTCGTGGTCGGAGTCGCCTTGTTCGCCCTGAGTTTCTGGTTCGAGCCCAAGGCCGTACGCCGCCGCCGCGCCCGCCGCGGTGGCCCCGACCCGGCGGACCGCTGGCGTGCCCGTCTCTCCACGGCCGAGGCCTCCCCGGGCGCAATGGTCGGGCTGGGTGTCGCGGCGGCCGGCATCGAGGTCATGTCGATGCTGCCGTACCTGGCCGCCGTGGGCCTGATCACCGCCTCGGGAGCCGGCGCGACGGTCTGGATCCCGGTCCTGGCCGGCTACGTCCTGGTCATGATCCTGCCGGCGCTGCTCCTGCTGGGCATCCGCCAGGCCCTCGGCACACGCATCGAGACACCCCTGCGGGTGATCAGCGCCTGGCTCTCCCGCCACCTCGACGGCGCCCTGAGCTGGATCTTCGCCATCATCGGCTTCCTCCTCGCCCGCGACGCAGTGATACGCCTCGACCTCATCGGGTGACCGTCAGTAGGCATCCGGGCGACGCTGATCCGGAGCCATGTCAGCGCTGCCACGCAGTTCCGGCAGGTTCCAGACGGTGATCCGGCCGTACCGGGTGCTGATCAGGTGAGAGCGGCGCATGTCGCGGAGCGCCTTGTGCACGGTGATCTCCGCCGCGCCGCACATGGTCGCCAGTTCGGGCTGCGTGAGCCGCACGCCGATCTCGAGCGCGCCGTGCCGCCGTTCCTGTCCGTAGAGCTCGGCGAGCTCGGCCAGAACGCGGGCGAGCCGGGTCTTGAGCGGGTACGACGTGAAGTCGATGCGGCGCCTGTTCGACCAGCGGAGTCGCTCGCCCACCATGGTGGCCAGTTCGACGGCAGCACCGGGAAAGTCGTTCAGGAACGGCGTGAAGTCCCGCCGGTGAACAAAGCGCACCAGGCCCGACCCGCACATCGTGACCGTCGCCGAGCGAGGTGACCCGCTGAGCGCGGACATCTCTCCGAGGATGTCGCCCGCGACCCGGATGGAAAGCAGCGCCGACCTGCCGTCGGCCATCTCCGCGGTCACCTTCGTCAGTCCTCGCCGGATGATCACCACGTGCGACTCGGTGCTGCCCTCGCGGATCAACACCCGACCGGCCGGCACCCGTTGCTCGACCCCGAGGCTCAGCAGGGCGTTTGCGGTCTGCGGAGCCAACCTGGCGAGCAACGTCCCCTCCGGCCATTGAGGTGTCTCGGCTCCGGGCATGCACACTCCCGCCACATGTACTCAACGTTACGCTGAGCCTACTGTGCGGTGCTCGCCAGGCATAGCCAGCCGACGATGCCTGAGACGGAGACGACCATTGCGCACATCGCGATCCGGACGAGCTCGTACTTGCGTCGTGCTGTGCCGGAAAGGTCCATGGCCAGGCGCCACGCATCCTCGGGACCTGTGTGTTCTCGTGATCGGGGAGGCTCGGCGAGCGCGGCCAGCGCTGGAAAAGCGAACACGTTGCCCGCGTGATCGCCGCTGATCCGAGGCCAGATCACCGCACCGAGCAGGGCGAGCGAGCCGGCGAGCCCGAGCACCAGCATGACCGCAAGCACGATTGCCGCGCTACGCGTGCCCGAACTCCACACCCGCGCCGCAGCCTCGGTCTGGCCGAGCGCGATGGTGAGCACCGAGAGCTGAAAGCCCGCCAGCCCGGCCGCTTTGGTGTCGGCACGCCGGATCGAGAGCTGAGCCCGGTCCACCGCGCCGAGCGCCATGGTCAAGTCGTCGGCCTGGATCTCGTCGTTCTTCTCCATGCCTCCAGCAGAGCCGTTCACGTGCGTCGGAACCCGGTCGAAAGACGGTTTGTGAGCGATGGGCAAACCCATATTTCGACGGGGTGTCACGGCTGCCTGCGGCCTAGGAAGTAACAAGCCGGTCGCCAGACCGCGCCATCCTTTCGTGGAGGTCGACGTGGGAGATACATCCCGTTCATTCCGGCGCCTGGTCATGGTCGCCGACATGGAGCGGTACAGCGCGCGGAGCTCCGTGCTCCAGAACAAGGCACAAACTGTCTTCCTCGATGCTCTCGACGCCGCGGGCCTGGCCGCCGATCTCGACCGGGGTACGTGGCGACGGCAGGCCAGCGGCGACGGGGAACTCGCCGTGCTTCCGGCTGATGTCGACGAGCCGGCCCTGCTCAGCGCCTTCCTGCTGACTCTGGACAAGCGTCTGCGGGCGTACAACGTCGAGCGGCAGCCGCAGGCGAGAGTCAGGGTCAGGGTCTCGGTGCACCAGGGTCTGCTCTTCCCGGAGAGCCGGAACGGCTTCGCCGGCGAGGCGGTCAACACCGCGGCGCGGCTGGTCGACGCCCCGGTCCTGAAGCGGGCGCTGAGGGAATTCCCTGACGCTGCCGTCGCGTGCATCGTCTCCGACGGGATACATCGCGACGTCATCGCCGGCGGCTACGAAGGAATCAGGCCGGAGCGATTCCGCCGCCTCCGGGTCGTTCTCGGCGACAAGAACTTCGACGAGTGGGCCTGGCTGCAGATCGTGGACGAGGACATCAACAATCTCGATCTGCAGTCGGCGACCGCCGAGTCCGTTCCGGTCGTGTCGGAGCGCCGGCCGTCACGGGAGGTCCCGCCCGGCGGCATTCAGGTCGGTGATGTGGACAACCGCGACGGTCAGGTGGCCATCGGTCACGGCGCCACCGCCACCGGGGGAGTCCACCAGCGGATCCGGTTCCCGCGATGAGCGAAGAGCCGCAGGACGAAGACACGCCCGAAGCTGCCCCCGCCGAGGATTCAGCGCCACCTGAGCCCGGCGAGCCGCCGAAGGACGAGTTGCCCGACGACTTCGTGGTGTCCGAGAAGCAGGACATCGGCCAGGAGAAAATCGACCGCCAGCTGTCCGGCATGGTCGGCGGGATCGGGACAGGCAACATCCGCAACAAGGGGCAGGCGGCTATCGGTGACGGCGCGATGGCCGCCGAGTCGATCTACTACACGACGTACAACCTGCGGCAGAAGGGAAAGAGCTGGTTCGGCACCGTGCCGGGCGACCACCTCGGCCGTCTGCTCGCCGGGTATTCCCCAGGACCGTCCGACACCGAGCTGGCCGCCGCCCTCAAGCTCCGCCACGTCGTCTACCTCAGTGCCCGGCCGGGTTGGGGCCGGTACGCGACAGCGCAGGTTGCCCTGGCCAGACGCCACTCACCGGACCGGGTGGTGATGATCCATGTCGCCCGGGGTGAACGGATCGTCGACGCCGTCGACGAGGGCAGTTACTCGGAGGATCACGGCCACGTCCTCGACGCCAAGGACGCGGAGTCGATCAGCTTCATGGACCTGCTCCTGATCGACCAGCACGCCCGGAGCCGGAAGGCCAGCGTCATCGTTATCGGGCCGCTCGCCGACCGCGGACATGACTTGGGCTCCTACCTGTTTCCCTTGCGCAGGCCGACCGCCGCGGCGGTCTTTCGGAGCCAGCTGACCTACTTGTTGCACGAGCGGGGCAACTGTGTCGGCACTTGCGCGGACTGCGGACTCGACTGTGTGGCGGACTACGTCGAGAAGTGCGTCTCCGGGGGTGAGCTGAGCCGGCATCTCAACGAGACTCTCGCCCTCGAGGAAGCCGCAAGAATTGCCTCGGTAATCGGCACCGCGGCGTCCGATGCGGACCGGGACCAGCTGGTCGCGCAGATCCTCAACGAGCAGCTGCACGCCCAGGCCCGGCTCGTGCTCCGCGCCTCGGACGCGGAGAGGCGGGCCGACGGGGAGCACTGGAGTGGCACCGCGGACTACCGACGGGCGTTCCGCCTCGCGTTCGGCGCCCTGGAGGGAGCGCCGATGGCCTCCGTCTACAGCGCGGCCGCGCGTCTGGTCCGCATCCATCGTGAGGAGCAGCCGGAGACCGCACCCACACCCGACCCGATCGAGTTCGAGCTCGACTGCCTGCTCTCGTACGAGATGCAGGTGCCTGACCTGAATTCGCTGCCGGTCGGCGCGCCACGAATCGCGCGGCTGGCCAACCCCGGGCTCGTTCCCGCGATGCTCGACGTCGCCTGGAACGAACGCGGGCTCGGTCCTCGGCTGATGCGCTGGCTGGGGGAACTGGTGACCGAGCCGCAACTCGTGGTCCGTGAGCGGGCGGCGATGATGGCCGGTCTGCTCAGCTTCAGCGACTTCACCGGTGTGATGGACGGCCTCATCGCGCCCTGGGCGCGCAGCCGCAGCATGCGTCCGCGGCAGGCCGCCGGCCTGAGCCTGCTGTCGTGTGCCCACAACCCGGCCCTGCATCCGGCCTTGCAGGGCCGGATCAAGCAGTGGATGGACAAGACCAAGGGCAACGCCTACACCCGTGACACGGTGGCCTGGGCGTACGCGTACGGACTGGGCCGTTATCTGCCCTACGACGGCCTCGCCCAGTTGCGTCGCATCGGCAAGGACCTGTGGCAGCGGCGCAGTTTCCTCGTCGCCTTCGGGGTGGAGCAGGCCTACACCCGGGATCGCGCCGCCTCCCTGCTGGGTGAGCTGCTCGAGTGGACCCTCGCCGAGGACAACGGGAAACGGCTGCAGGTGCACGCGGCCCGCGCCTTCGTCCGGCTGTCCGGCATCGAGACGCTGCTGGGCAGTGTGCGCTGGCCGGAACTCCTGCTCCGGCGGCACCGAGGTGACGTCGATGAGCAGCAGCTGGCGGATCTCTGGCTCACCGCGCTGTGCCTGCCGTCGACCGCCTGGTCGGCCTGGAAGGCGTTCACCCGCTGGCTGACGCTCGCCGAGAACGATCCGGACGTGGCCGACCGCTTTCTGGCCCTCCTCAGGGTCCTTGTCGCCGATGGCGGCCTCCGGACCCGTCTTGCTCATCACCGTGACCACGTCTGGGCCGAGCAGCGGCCCTCGAGCGCCTTGCTCACCGCTGCTGCCGCGATCATCGGAAGGGTCTGATCATGTCCGCGAACACGCACACAGCCGGGTTCGACGTCCCGGTCCAAGGCCGTGCCGAGGGAAGACAGGGCTGGTTCACGAAATTGTTCTCCGCCACCCACGAAACCATCAACCTGCCGCCGTACCCCGACCGGGAGTTCAGCTGCCGGCACGAGCCCTCGGATCCGATCCGGGTTCTCGCCGACGGCGACGCGTTCACCTTCAAGGTTTTTCCGACTTACGAGTGGCGGGGTTACGCCGACTCCCGCGAGGAGCTTCAAGACCTCACTCACGTCCTCCTGCCGCGGGCGCGCCGGACGGCCGTGCACGTGCTGAGGCCGATCGCCCGCGGCCATCAGCCGCACCGGGCGCGGGACTTCGAGATCGCCGTCAACAAGCGGACCGACGAGGACTGGCGGAAACTCACCGACGACGGCCGCGACTTCTGGTTCCGGTTCACCGTGCGTGCCGAGCCGGACGACCTCATCCAGGAGCAGATCCGTCCGTATTGGGAGAAGCGGATCAAGGCCGAGTGCGACCATGCACTCGGGCTGCAGCGGGCGCAGCAGGCCGACGAGCTGACGCGGCGCTGGTCGACGATCTTCGACAACCTGGAGAAGGACCCGCGAGCCGCGCACGCCGCGAGGCTCAGTGGCCAGGATTTCGCCGAGGTCTTCGGGGCCTTTGTCGGCGGGAAGAAGAAGGCGGTCGCCGACCTGTTGAAGCTTTTGCAGGATGCGGTGAGCGGTAACGAGGCCGGGCTCGGCCCGTCCGAGTACACCCGGGCCTGGGACGAGGCGCTCAAGGCTTTCCAGCAGCAGTACGGGCTCAAGGTCGGCGAGTCCGACTAACGGGTGACCGCATAAAACAACAAACTTGCCGCATGGCTATGCGCGTTGATACGGTTCTTTGCATAGTCATGCGGAGGTAAGTATGGGAATCAGGGTTGCTGTCGCCGGGGCGAGTGGGTACGCCGGGGGCGAGTTGCTGCGCCTGATCGCCGGGCACCCCGAGCTCGATCTGGTCGCGGCCACGGCGCACACACAGGCGGGTTCGCCCGTGGCTGCCGTACATCCGCAGCTCACCGGGCTGGACCTGGTCCTCGGGGCGACCGATGCGGCCACGCTGAGCGACGCCGACCTGGTCTTTCTCGCTCTGCCGCACGGGCAGTCGGCGGCGCTGGCCGCGCAGCTGCCCGCCGGGGTGAAGGTCGTCGATCTGGGGGCCGACTTCCGTTTGAGGGACGGCGACGCCTGGGGCCGCTACTACGGCGGCACGCACGCCGGGACCTGGACCTACGGCCTGCCGGAACTGCCGGGGCACCGGGCCGCGATCGCCGCGAGTGACCGGGTGGCGAACACCGGTTGTTATGCGGCCACGATCACCCTCGCGCTGGCACCGCTGATCGCCGCCGGGCTCGCCGACCCGGCCGACGTCGTTGTCGTTGCCTCGTCGGGCACGTCCGGCGCCGGGCGGTCCGCGAAGGTGAACCTGCTCGCCAGCGAGGTCATGGGTGACCTGTCGCCCTACAAGGTCGGCGCGCACCAGCACGTTCCCGAGATCAAGCAGGCGAGCGGGGCGACCTCGCTGTCGATGACGCCGGTGCTGGCGCCGATGCCGCGCGGGATCCTCGCGACGGTCACGGCACGTCCGCTGGGCCCTGGAGACCCCCGCGAAGCACTGCAGAATGCCTACGCCGAAGAGCCGTTCGTGCACGTGCTCCCGACCGGGAGCTGGCCGCACACCGCGGCCACCGCGGGTTCCAACTCGTGCCACCTGCAGGCCACGCTCGACGTCGACTCCGGCCGGATCGTCGTGGTCAGCGCGCTCGACAACCTCGGGAAGGGTGCTGCCGGCCAGGCCGTGCAGTGCGCCAACCTCATGCTCGGCCTGCCGGAAACCGCGGGCCTCTCGGTATTCGGAGTCGCACCGTGACCGTCACCACCCCCAGGGGATTCCGGGCCAGCGGTGTTGCCGCCGGGCTCAAGACCAGCGGCGGCGCCGACGTGGCGATCGTCGTCAACGACGGGCCCGACGCGACCGTCGCCGGTGTCTTCACCGGCAACCGCGTGAAGGCCGCACCGGTCATGTGGAGCCAGCAGGTGCTCAAGGGCGGCGTCGTGCGGGCCGTCGTGCTCAACTCCGGCGGTGCCAACGCCTGTACGGGTACGCAGGGCTTCCGCGACACGCACGCGACCGCCGAACATGCCGCCGCCGTGCTGCGCGGCGGGCCGAAGCCGCTGCTCGTCGGCGCCGGTGACATCGCGGTCTGCTCGACCGGCCTCATCGGCGAGATGCTGCCGATGGGCAAGCTGCTGCCGGGGGTGACCGCGGCGGTCAAGGCGCTGAACACCGACGGCGGCGCACGCGCGGCCGAGGCCATCATGACCACCGACACGGTCGCCAAGAATGCGGTCGTGCAGGGTGACGGCTGGTCGGTCGGCGGCATGGCCAAGGGCGCGGGCATGCTCGCCCCGGCGCTGGCCACGATGCTGGTCGTGCTGACCACCGACGCTGTCGCGGGTTCCGAGGCGCTGGACACCGCCCTGCGTGAGGCGACCCGGCTCACCTTCGACCGCATCGACGCCGACGGTTGCATGTCCACCAACGACACCGTGCTGCTGCTGGCCAGCGGCGCTTCCGACGTTCAGCCCACGCAGGAGGAGCTGACCGCCGCGGTCACCGCCCTGTGCCACGACCTGGCGCAGCAGCTGATCGACGATGCCGAGGGTGCCACCAAGCACATCGCGATCGAGGTGCTCGGCGCGGCCAGTGAGGCCGACGCGGTCGAGGTCGGGCGTACGGTGGCCCGCAACAACCTGGTCAAGACCGCGCTGTTCGGCAACGACCCGAACTGGGGCCGCATCCTCGCCGCGGTCGGCACCACCCAGGCGGCGTTCGCCCCGGACCGCATCGACGTCGCCGTCAACGGTGTGTGGGTGTGCCGCGGTGGCTCGGCGGCCGACGACCGCTCCAAGGTGGACCTGGCCGGCAAGGACGTCACGATCACTGTGCACCTGCACGAGGGTGAGATGTCCGCGACGATCTGGACCACCGACCTCTCGCACGCCTACGTGCACGAGAACTCGGCGTACTCGTCGTGACGCCCCACGAGAAAGCCGCCACCCTGATCGAAGCTTTGCCGTGGCTGGAACGCTTCCACGGCACCACCGTCGTCATCAAGTACGGCGGCAACGCGATGATCGACCCGGAGCTGCAGCGGGCGTTCGCGGCCGACATGGTCTTCCTGCGCTACGCCGGCATCAAACCGGTCGTGGTGCACGGCGGCGGCCCGCAGATCTCGTCGATGCTGGGCAAGCTCGGCATCGAGAGCGAGTTCCGGGGCGGCCTGCGGGTCACCACCCCCGAGGCGATGGACGTCGTCCGGATGGTGCTGGTCGGGCAGGTCGGCCGCGAGCTGGTCGGCCTGATCAACGAGCACGGCCCGTTCGCCGTGGGCCTGTCCGGTGAGGACGCCCGCCTGTTCACCGCGGTCCGCCGGCACGCCGTGGTCGACGGTGAGCCCGTCGACATCGGCCAGGTCGGCGACGTCGCGCACGTGGACACCTCGGCCGTCGACGACCTCATCGCCGCCGGGCGCATCCCCGTGGTCGCGACGGTCGCGCCCGACGTCGACGGCGTGGTGCACAACGTCAACGCCGACACCGCCGCGGCCGCGCTGGCCGTGGCGCTCGGCGCCCGCAAGCTCGTCGTGCTCACCGACGTGCCCGGCCTCTACACCAACTGGCCCGACACGTCCTCGCTGACGACGAAGATCGACACCGACGCCCTGGAGAAGCTGCTGCCCAGCCTGCAGTCGGGCATGGTGCCGAAGATGGAGGCGTGCCTGCGCGCCGTCCAGGGCGGTGTGCCCGCGGCCCACGTGGTCGACGGCCGCGAACCCCACTCCACGCTGCTCGAAGTGTTCACCTCGGAAGGATTCGGCACGATGGTGGTCCCGTCATGACGTCGTTCGTCGACCGCTGGTCGCAGAGCATGATGAACAACTACGGCACGCCGTCGCTCGGCCTGATCAGCGGATCCGGGTCCGTCGTGGTCGGTGAGGACGGCAAGGAGTACGTCGACCTGCTCGGTGGCATCGCCGTCAACGCGCTCGGTCACGCCCACCCGGCGATCGTCGCCGCCGTCTCCCAGCAGGTCGCCACCCTGGGGCACGTCTCCAACCTCTTCATCGCCGAGCCGCCGCTGGCCCTGGCCGAGGTGCTCCTCGCGCTCGCCGGGCGTCCCGGCCGGGTGATCTTCAGCAACTCGGGCGCCGAGGCCAACGAGGCCGCGTTCAAGCTGTCCCGCCTCACCGGGCGCACCCACGTGGTCGCGGCCGACGGCGGATTCCACGGCCGCACGATGGGCGCGCTCGCCCTGACGGGCCAGCCCGGCAAACGCGAGCCCTTCCAGCCGCTGCCGGGTGAGGTCACCCATGTCCCGTACGGCGACAGCGAAGCCCTGCGTGCGGCGGTCACGACGGACACCGCCATGGTCATCCTGGAGCCGATCCAGGGCGAGATGGGCGTGGTCGTGCCACCGCCCGGTTACCTGGCCGCGGCGCGGGAGATCTGCACCGCCACCGGCGCGCTGCTCGTCCTCGACGAGGTGCAGACGGGCATCGGCCGCACCGGGCACTGGTTCCACCACCAGAGCGAGGGTGTCGAGCCCGACATCATCACGCTGGCCAAGGGCCTCGGTGGTGGCCTGCCGATCGGTGCGTGCATCGCCTTCGGCAAGGCCGGTGACCTGTTCGGTCCCGGCTCGCACGGCACGACCTTCGGCGGGAACCCCGTGAGCTGCGCCGCCGGTCTCGCCGTCATCCGGACGATCGCTGGTGAGGGACTGCTCGACCACGTCAAGCGGGTCGGCGAGCTGATCCGGCGCGGTGTCGAGGGCCTGAACAACCCGGCGATCGCCGGTGTCCGGGGTGCCGGTCTGCTGCTCGGCATCGAGCTGACCTCGCCCATCTCGGCTCAGCTCGCCGAGTCCCTGCGGGAGGCCGGGTTCCTGGTCAACCCGATCCAGCCCGACGTGATCCGGCTCGCGCCGCCGCTGATCCTGACCACCGAGCAGGCCGAGGCGTTCGTCGCGGCGCTCTCCGAGGTGCTCGCATGACCCGCCACTTCCTGCGCGACGACGACCTGTCCCCGGCCGAGCAGAGCGCCGTCCTCGAGCTCGCCGCGGCGATGAAGGCGGACCGGTTCGCGTACCAGCCCCTCGCCGGGCCGAAGTCGGTGGCGGTGTTCTTCGACAAGGTCAGCCTGCGGACACGGCTGTCGTTCGAGACCGGCATCCCCGAGCTCGGCGGCAACGCGATCGTGGTGGACACCCAGGCCACCCACTTCGGCCGGGGCGAGTCGCTCCTCGACGCGGGCCGGGTCGTTTCCCGTTACGTGTCCGCCATCGTGTTCCGCACCTCCGGCGACGAGCGGCTGGCCGAGCTCGCCTCCGACGTCAACGTGCCCGTGGTCAACGCCCTGACCGACGGCTTCCACCCGTGCCAGCTGCTGGCCGACCTCCAGACGGTCCGCGAGCGGCTCGGCGGCACCCAGGGCCGGATCCTCACGTACGTCGGTGACGGCGCGAACAACATGGCCCACTCGTACCTGCTGGCCGGGGCGACCGCGGGCATGCACGTACGGATCGCGGGTCCTGAAGGTTTTGATCCGGACCCCGAGGTGGTCGCCCGGGCCGCGGAGATCGGGGCGTCGACGGGCGGCTCGGTGCAGGTGCTGCGGGACCCGCGCGAGGCCGCCACCGGCGCGGACGTGCTGGCGACCGACGCGTGGACGTCGATGGGCATGGAGGACGACGGCATCGACCGGCGGACGCCGTTCTGGCCCTACCAGATCAACAAGGAGCTGCTGGCCGCCGCCGCGCCCGGCGCGATCGTGCTGCACTGCCTGCCGGCGCACCGCGGCGAGGAGATCACGGACGAGGTCATGGACGGCGCCCAGAGCGCCGTCTTCGACCAGGCCGAGAACCGTCTGCACGCGCAGAAAGCCCTGCTGGCCTGGCTCCTGGCTGTGAAAGAGCAGTGACCGGGCCCGGCACCCGTGCCGCGCGGCACGCGCGCATCGTCGACCTGATCCGGGACAAGGCCGTCCGGTCGCAGACCGAGCTCGCCGAGCTGCTCGGCCTCGACGGCGTCCAGGTCACCCAGGCGACGCTGTCGCGTGACCTCGAGGAGCTACGTGCCGTCAAGGCCGGTGGGGTCTACGTCATCCCCGAGGACGGGATGCCCGCGCTGCGCCCGGTGGAGCAGGCCCCGGCCCGCCTCATCCGGCTGCTGCGCGAGCTGCTCAACTCGGTCGACGTCAGCGGCAACCTCGTCGTCCTGCGGGTGCCGCCGGGTGCCGCGCAGTTCCTGGCCAGCGCGCTCGACCGCTCGGGCCTGCCGGACGTCGTCGGCACCATCGCCGGCGACGACACGATCCTGGTGGTGGCGCGCGACTCCGGCGACGGGCCGGGCGCCGCGCTCGCCGAGAAACTCACGGCTTGGAGCCGTACCGACCCCGAAGGGAGCCAGCCATGACCGCCGTCGAGGCTCATTTTCCCGGCTTTGCCGACAACATGCAGAAGCTCCTGGGCCACGGCCTCGAGTTCTACCTGGCTTCCAACGAGACGCTGCGTCCCTACCTCAACGAGGTCCCGTACGGCCTCAAGCTGAGTTGGCTGGACTTCACCGACACGACCGAGGACAAGGGCTGGGACACGGGCGAGTTCCTCAACCTGTTCAACGTGATGAACGGCATCGCGTTCGGTGACCGGGGCATCCCGATGCCGCAGTGGGTGATGGTCGACCTGATCCTGATGCCCTCGGCCGCGGTCATCGCCGCGCTGCCGCAGTCGGCGTTCACCGAGATCCTCGAGACCAGCGCCTTCGACGAGGACGCCAAGCGGCACATGCGGGCCGTCTTCGACAAGGCCAAGCAGAGCGACTACAACGGGCCCATCCCGATCGCCGGGTACTGCGCGGCCCCGAGCGCCGCCCCCGGCACCTGGGTCGGCTGGTCGCTGTGGTCGTTGTGGACCAGCGTCGGGCTCGGCAAGGCGCTCAAGGCGCTGGCCCTCTCGGCCTACCAGGCGGAGAAGCTCGACGGCGTCACCCAGTACGACAACAGCGCGCTGCGCGTGCACACCCGCTTCGGCCGGCTGCGTGTGCTGGTCGCCACCGTGCCGTTCCATACCTCACCCGGGTCGTTCGTTTACGAGAACGACTTCACCGTGCCGGTGACCGCGACCGAGCCGGAGCCGTCGTTCCTGCTGGATCCGTTCGACTACGAGCGCCAGCGGGCCATGCAGAAGGCCATCGAGAACCGGGAGTGCACCTATTACGTGCTCGCCCCCGGTCACCTCGTGCAGGACGGGACGACCTATGTGCCCGTCCTCGAGATCCCCACAGCCCGATAAGGAAACTTGATGTCCAAGCGCAAGATCGTCCTCGCCTTCTCCGGCGGTCTCGACACCTCGTACGCCCTGGTCTCGCTGCGTGAGCAGGGCTGGGAGGTGCTCACCGCCAACATCGACACCGGTGGTCTGCACAGCGGTGAGGGTGACGTCGTGCGGGCCCGCGCGGAGGAGCTCGGCTCGGCGCAGCACTTCGTCATCGACGCCCGCGAGGAGCTGTACGCCCGCGTCGTCACGTACGCGGTCAAGGCGAACTATCTCCGCAACGGCGGCTACCCGTCCTGTGTCGGGGCGGAACGTCTCGTGCAGGCCGAGAAGGTCGTGCAGTGCGCGCTGGAGAACGGCGCCGACGCGGTCGCGCACGGTTCGACCGGTGCCGGCGCGGACCACGTGCGTTACGACTCGGTGATCCGCGCGCTCGCGCCGCACCTGGAGATCATCACCCCGATCCGCGACGAGCGGCTGACGCGGGAGTTCGAGCGGGACTTCCTGCGGCAGCACGGCTTCGAGACCAGTGACAAGGTCACCACGTACTCGATCAACGAGGGTCTGATCGGCACCTCCATCGGTGGCAAGGAGACCTACGGCTCGTGGGACTACCTGCCCGAGGACGCGTGGGAGAGCACCAAGGCGATCAAGGACGCGCCCGAAGACGGCGTCGAGCTGATTCTGGCCTTCGAGAAGGGTGAGGTCACCTCGGCCACGACCCTCGACGGCACCCCGATCGACGGCACCGGCCCGGACGCCCCGAACTACGCGATCCTGCGGTCGCTCAACGTCCTCGCCGCCGAGCACGGTGTCGGCCGCGGCATCCACATGGGCTCGACCATGGTCGGCAACCTCGCCCGGGTGGGCTTCGAGGCCCCCGGCATGCTCACCCTGATCGCCGCGCACCGCGAGCTCGAACGCCTCACCCTGAGCAACCGCCAGCAGGCGACCAAACTCCAGCTCGGCAACACGTACGGCGACCTGCTGCACGAAGCGGTCTACTACGACCCGATCCTGGACGACTTCCGCGCGTTCCTGGACTCGAGCCAGACCCGGGTGACCGGCGAGGTGCGCGTACGCCTGCAGAAGGGCAACATCGTCGCCCTCGGCAGCCGCAGCCCGTACAGCCTGCTCGACGCCGCCACGCGCCAGGGTGTCGTCTACGGCTACGGTTCTTCGCTGTGGAGCGGCGAGGAAGCCCGCGCGTTCGCCCACATGTACGCGATCCCGGGTGCCATCGCTCGCAACGCCGGCCTGGCCGAGCAGCCGAAGCCCTGAGACTTCCTGCCTTTTTTGAGATTCGACCTTGAGGAGTGAGCACGTGCCGGAGACCGAAGGTCCGACCAGGCTGTGGGGTGGCCGTTTCACCGGTGGACCGGCGGACGCCCTGGCCCGCCTGAGCGTGAGCGTGCACTTCGACTGGCGCCTGGCGCCGTACGACATCGCCGCGTCGCGGGCCCACGCCCGCGTCCTGGCCGGCGCCGGCCTGCTGGACGCCGACGAGCTCGGTCAGATGCTGGCCGCCCTCGACGACCTCGAGTCGGCCTGCGCGGCGGGGGAGTTCCGCCCGACCGTCGAGGACGAGGACGTCCACACCGCCCTCGAACGCGGCCTGCTGGAACGTCTCGGCGGTCTCGGCGGCAAGCTGCGCGCCGGCCGGTCCCGCAACGACCAGGTCGCCACCGACCTGCGCATGTACCTGCGCGACCACGCCCGCGGTGTGGCCGCCGCGGTGGTCGAGCTGGCTGACGCCCTCATGGAACAGGCCGGCCGCCACATCGACACCCCGGCGCCGGGCCTGACCCACGTGCAGCACGCCCAGCCGGTCAGCTTCGGCCACTGGCTGCTGGCCCACGTCCAGCCCCTGCTCCGCGACCTGGACCGCCTCCGCGACTGGGACGAACGCACCGCGATCTCCCCGCTCGGCTCGGGCGCGCTGGCCGGCTCGTCCCTGCCGCTCGACCCGGGCGCGGTCGCCAAGGAACTGGGCTTCAAGGCCCCGGCCCAGAACTCGATGGACGCGGTCTCCGACCGTGACTTCGTCGCCGAGTTCCTCTTCATCACCAGCCTGATCGGCGTGCACCTGTCCCGCCTCGGCGAGGAAGTCGTCCTCTGGACCTCCCAGGAGTTCGGCTGGGTGATCCTCGACGACGCGTTCGCCACCGGCTCGTCGATCATGCCGCAGAAGAAGAACGCCGACATCGCCGAACTCGCCCGCGGCAAGGCGGGCCGGCTCATCGGCGGCCTGGTCGCGGTCCTGACGATGCTCAAGGGCCTGCCCCTGACCTACGACCGCGACATGCAGGAGGACAAGGAACCCGCCTTCGACGCGATCGACACCCTCCAGCTCCTGCTGCCCGCCCTCGCCGGCATGATCTCCACGATGACGGTCCGCGTCGACCGCCTCGCGGCGGCGGCCCCGGTCGGCTTCTCCCTGGCCACCGAGGTCGCGGACTGGCTCGTCCGCAAGCACGTCCCCTTCCGTGACGCCCACGAGATCACCGGTCGTCTGGTGGCCCTGTGCGCGGCCCGCGAATGCGAACTCGAGGACGTCTCGGACGAAGACCTGAAAACGGTCAGCGAACACCTCGACCCGGCGGTCCGCCAGGTGCTCAGCGTCAAGTCGGCGCTCGCGGCCCGGACGACGGCCGGCTCGACCGGCCCGGGCCCGGTGGCCGACCAGCTCCAGACCGCCTCGGACAAACTCGACGGCTGGCGCGAATGGTCCATCGAACCGGTCGTCCCCCGCTAGATCATTTTCCTTGCGAGGCGTCGTCCATTCCGGACGGCGCCTCGTTTCCTTCGGTACGCAAGACTTGTCGCCCGGTCGTGGTTGTCCGATAACCGACGGTCATCATCGCGCCTTTACAGTGGCCTCCGGTCAATCCTGGGGAGTCGCTGGTGCGCGTAGTTTCAGTCATGAATTACAAGGGCGGCGTCGGGAAGACCACGCTGACAGCCAATCTCGCCGCGGAGATCGCCAACCGCGGTCACCGGGTGCTGATGATCGACCTGGACCCGCAGACGAACCTCACCTTCTCGTTCTTCACCGTCGAGGAATGGAACGCCGACCTTCGGAACACGCGCACCATCCAACGCTGGTACGACGGTGAGATGCCCGGGCGGGACATCCCGCTGGAGCAGCTGGTCCTGACGCCGGAGCGGGTCAACGCCAAGGTCAAGGAGAATGCCGGGCAGCTCGACCTCATCTCGTCGCACCTGGGTCTCATCAACATCGACCTGCAGCTGGCGGCCAAGTTGGGGGCCACGACGCTCGGCGAGTCGAAGCGCAAGTTCCTCCAGGTGCACGGCTGTCTGGCCGCGGCTCTGAAGTCCCCGGCCTTCGCCGATTACGACCTCGTGCTGATCGACTGCCCACCCAATTTTGGGCTGGTCACCAAGACGGCGATCGTAGCGAGCGAATACATCCTGGTCCCGGCCAAGGCCGACTACCTGTCTACCTTGGGCATCGGCTATCTGCGGCACAGCGTGGACAAGCTGGTCACCGACTACAACGACTACCTAGGGCACGGTTCCGTTGGTGAGGCCGGTGGAAAACGCATCGAACCAAAATTCGCCGGAGTCGTCTTTACGATGACCCAGATTCACGCCGGGCAACCGATCAACACACAGCGGATGCAGATCGAGAACACCAGGGCGCTCGGAGACATGCCGGTTTTCCGGGCGTCCGTCCGCAACAGCCCGCGCTATTTTGCCGAAGCAGGTCCTGACGGAGTCCCGCCGGTCCTGGTCGGCGCCATTGACGATCCGGTGAGCCGGGAGTTGCGCGCGCTGTCGGACGAATTCGTCGAGGCGATCGCCGGCGGAAAGCACCGGTCTTGAGCGCCGACCTGCTCGGCCTGCTCAGGCTGACCCACCACGTGACGGGGTTCCTCATCCGCCTCACTCCCGGCCAGCTCAGCGGCATCGCCGAGGGCCGGGTCCAGCTGAGCCTCGCCGAGGCCGCGACCCCGACGTCTCTACCCACACAGCGGGATGTCACCACGTCGAGAACCGAGCCCGCCGCAACCAGCGCGCCCCCGGCCCCGATGCCACAAGCTGCCCCCGTCGCGCCTGCCGGCAGCGAAGGAACGCGGGCGGCGCCGACCGCGCCTGGCGGCAGCGAGGGGCCGCGGGCGGTGCCGGCCGCGCCTGGCGGCAGTGAGGGGACGCGGGCGGTGCCCGTTGCTCCTGGCGGCAGTGAGGGGACGCAGGTGGTGCCCGTTGCTCCTGGCGGCAGCGAAGGAACGCAGGTGGTGCCCGTCGCGCCTGGCGGTAGTGAGGGGACGCGCGCGGTGCCCGTTGCTACTGGCGGCAGCGAAGGAACGCAGGTGGTGCCCGTCGCTCCTGGCGGCAGCGAAGGGACGCGGGTTCCGCCTGTCGCCGGGGTCCGCGGCAGGGGGACGCGGGTTGCGCCGGTCCCCGGCGAGGAGATCGACTATGCCGGGATCGCGGCCAAGGTTCGCGAGCAGGAGACGGTCGACGACGGTATCGCCTGTCTCGAAGGGCTGAAGCTTCGTGGCAAGAAGCCACTCAAGAGTGACCTCATCGCCATCGCGAAGGAGCTCGGCTTGACACTGCCGGCGAGCGTCACCCTGGCCGACGCGAAGCGCAAGTTGCTGCACCACGCGATCGGCAACCGCCGGAAGTACGACGGTCTCAGGCCCTGACGCTCTCCTCTGCGGGCTGGGTCTCGCTCGGCGTCTCCGGGGCGGGGCGGGTGACCCGGCGCCAGATCGCCAGGCCGATGGCGGCCAGCAGGGCAGCCCCGGTGATCGCGCCGACGGCCGGTGTGGGGACGTCGAGGAGTTTGAGGGCGCTGGCCAGCAGGACGATCACCAGGGCGGCGCGGACGATGCCACCCGGGGCGCGGGAGGAGATGCGGGCGCCGAGCAGGACGCCGGGGATCGAGCCGAGCAGGACCGCGCCCGCGATGTCGAGTTTGAGGTCGCCGAAGAGGGCGTGGCCGATCGCGGCCGAGATCACCAGGGGGATTGCCTGGATCAGGTCGGTGCCGACGAGGTCGTTGGCGCGCAGTTTCGGGTAGAGCGCGAGCAGCGCGACGATGATCAGGGAGCCGGAGCCGACCGAGGTCATGCCCACGATCACGCCGCCGCCGATGCCGACCAGCAGCGTCGGGATCGGGCGCACCACGATCGGTTCGGCCGGGCCGTCGCTGCTCTGGCGGCGGGTGACCCAGGCCTTGAGCAGCATGCCGCCGGCCGCGAGCAGCAGGGCGACGCCGAGGGCCACCTTGATCGTGTGCTGGACGGTCTCGTCGTCGCCGAGCAGGCGCAGCAGCAGGACCCCCAGGAAGGCGCTCGGGATGCTGCCCGCGCAGAGCCAGCCGACGAGGCGCCAGTTGACCGTGCCGCGGCGGGCGTGGACCCAGCCGCCGAACGGTTTCATGACCGCGCTGGCGGCCAGATCGCTGGAGACGGCGGCCACCGGCGGGATCCCGAAGAACAGGACCAGGATGGGTGTCATCAGGGCGCCGCCGCCCATGCCGGTGAGTCCGACCACGATGCCGACGCCGAGTCCGGCGAGCGCCAGGGTGAGATCCATCGGTCGAGTGTCGGCCAGAATCCCCTCTTTGTCTACTAACTTGGTTGACTTAGTGGTGTTTTCCCAGCCAGCGGATTCGGGGCCGCTCACCGGGCCGCTGAGCGCCTCGTTGCGGAAGTGTTACGCCTTGACTACGGGAATGTTAGCGATAACACTGCGAGATACGTGTCGATAGATACGACGGGGTGTCGATCGAGGAGGTCTCGGTATGAGCAGCCTGCCCCGCCAGTCGACGCGCGACAGCAGCCGGCGGTCCGGAAGCCCGATCCGGGCCGTCCCCGACGCGGTCAGCAGCGCCCGCATCGAGCTGCGCCAGCTGCGCTACCTGGTGACGCTCGCCGAGGAGCTGCACTTCGGCCGGGCCGCTGCCCGCGAGCACATCGTGCCCTCGGCGCTCAGCGCCCAGGTCCAGCGTCTCGAGCGCGCCGTCGGCGTTCTGCTGGTCGACCGCACCACCCGGCACGTCGCGCTGACCCCCGCCGGTGCCCGTTTCCTCATCGAGGCCCGCCAGATCCTCGAGCACGTCGACCGCGCGGCCTTCCTCGCCCAGGGCATGGCCCTGGCGGCGCCGACCCTCCGCGTCGGCGTCCTCGACGAGGGCTACGACGCCGTACGCCCGGTGCTGCGCGCGGTGCAGGCCCGCCACCCCGAGCTGGAGATCCACCAGGTGCTGGCCGGTGTCCCCGAGCAGTGCCGCCTGCTCGCCGACGGCCGCCTCGACGTCGGCATCGGCCGCCTGCCGGGCACCGCACCGGAGATCGCCGCCGAGATGTTCCGCCTCGACCCGCTCGGTGTCCTGATCCCCGACGAGCACCCGCTCGCCCGCCTGCCGCACATCCCGGTGTCCGCGCTGCGCGACGAGACCCTGCTGCTGGCCGACGAGGAACAGGCCCCGGAGTTCAACGCCTTCGTCGCCGAGGTGTGCCGGTCCGCCGGCTTCTTCCCGAAACTCTTCTCCGGCAGCGTCCAGACCCTGCGCGCGGCGGTCGACCTGGTGGTCCAGGGACGCTGCGTCCTCTGCACCTCCGCCTCCACCGCGGGCATCTCCCACGGCACGGACCTGACGTGGCGCCCGCTCGGCCCCTCGGTTCCCCGTTACCCCTGGTCCATCCTGTGGCGAGCCCAGGACCCTTCCCGGTACGCCGTCGCCCTCGTCCACACGGCCCGCGAACTCTCCGCCGAACGCGGCTGGCGCGAAGCCGCCGGCGAACGCGCCAGCTGATCCCGCCACGCGCTTGCCCCGACCGATCCGGCCGCGCGCTTGCCCCGACCGATCCCGCCGTGCGCGTGCACCGACCAATCCCGCCGCGCTTGCGCCGACCAATCCCGCTGCGCGAGCGCGCGTGCTGAGCCGGCCCGCGGGCGAGGCAGGCTGGCGACGTGTCGGTCGTTCCGGGCTTCAGGATTTCCGGGCGCGCCCGTGCACGAGCGCGACGACGTGATCGAGCCCGCGTGGTTCCAGCGGTGACGCGACCTGCGGCAGCACGAGCGCCGCGATGCCGGCGACGACCGCACCCCCGTCCCCGGCCGGGTGGTCTCCCACCATCACCGTCTCGGCCGGGTCGGCCCGCAGCGCGTGCAGCGCCGCCTTCCAGATAGCCGGGTCCGGTTTCACGAAGCCCACCTCGTACGACAGCACAAAAGCGTCGACGAACCCGTCGAGCCCGTTGCGGGTGAACGCCGGCCGCAGATCGCAGCCGATGTTGCTCACGACGCCGATGCGTACGCCCAGGGTTTTGAGGGTCTTGAAGGTCGAGGCGACGTCGGCGTAGGGCGCGAGGCTCGTCATGTGGGTCGCGGCGAGCGCGGCCGCGAAGTCCGGCGTCACACCGGGGATGCCGGTGAGCACGACCGAGATGGCCGCGTCGTAGACCGACGGGTCGAGGTCCCGGGCGAGGTGGGCCGGATCGGTCGCTGTTGTCCGCAGGCGATCCATGTACGCCGCGCTGATGGCCGCGGGTTCACCGTCGGCGACCGGCCGCCCGATCGCTTGCGCGGCACCGCGTACCCAGGTGTCGGGGTCGCCGGCGAAGAGCGTCCAGGCGAAGTCGAAGAGCACACAGGTCAGCGGTGGCGGCGGCATGTGCGCCACCGTAACCACCGGCCACCAATGCCCACTGTGGAGGATGGCCGCTCAGGCAGTGGCGGACAGCTTGCGGCAGCGGTCGGTCAGGGAGTCGATCCGGGTGGTGAGGGCGGCCGGGGCTGCGCCGTCGGCGAGTTCGGTGAGCAGGCCGGTGTAGTCGGCTGTCAGCTTGCGGTACTGCCGGTCGAACTTGCGGCTGCGGCGGCCCTGGGCGTAGCGCTGGTCGAGGTCGATGATTCCTTGCGCCAGGACGGTTGCGGCGGCGCCCACCTCGGTGCGCGCGTCGGTCGCGGCCTGGCGGTTCTCGGCTGCGGCTGCGGCGAGGCGGCCGGCGCGGCGCCCGCCGAGGTAGAGGATCAGCGAGCCGAGCAGGACAGCAAGAATCGCGGCGGCCGCGATCAGGTAGCGGGGCAGTGACGGGCTGATCGTCCGGGCGCCGTCCGGGACAACACCGGCTTTGACCAGGCCGTCGTAGTTGACCGCCACCACCTTGAGTGCCTCGACGGGCCGGTCGGCGAAGCCGTCGACGCCGGAGGCGATCGTCGTCTCGGCCACGGCGGCCTTGCCGAAGTTCTCGTCGTCGACACCGGGCAGCAGGGCGCAGCCGTAGTTGTCGAACTCGTCGTCCTGGCGGCTGAGGACCAGCACCAGTGTGCCCTTCGCGGCCTGGCGGACGGCGTCGCAGCCCTGGCGCAGGTCCTCGGTGCCGGGTTCGAGCATGACCACGACCAGGCGGCGGTTGCCGATGACACGTTCCGCGGCGGCCTGGTCGAGGCCGACGCCGGGTGCGGCGTAGACGGACGACGAGCGGACCTGCCGGGCGATGGGGCCGTCGAGGATGCCGCCGGACCACAGCGCCCAGCCCGCCAGGATCAGGCATCCGACCACCGCGAGGCCGAACGGGGTCACGCGCCGCTTCATGCGAGCCTCTTCAGGTAGTCGGCGGGCCGGAAACCGTCGAACGGCATCAGCCGGGCGGCCTCGTCGAGCTCGGACTCGGCGTCGTCGAGCAACTCGCGGACGTGCTGGTCGGGCAGGCCTTCACCGAGCGCGTCGCGGGCAGCCACGAGTTTGGTGATGCCCCGGGTGACACCGGGTTCGTCGGTCAGTGCGGACATCTCCACCGCGAGCCCGGTGAGACCGGCCAGCCGCGCAGGGGTGCTGACCGGGCCCGGCTCCGGGCGGCGACCGCGGGCGGAACGCACCGACAGCACGAGGAACACCGCAACGCAGGCGGCGAAGAGCCACGGCAGCACGGGCAGGGAGACCCGCAGCGGGTCGAGCGGCCGGTACGGCAGAGGGCGGTCGAACAGCCCGGAGTAGCGCACGTCGGCGACGCGGTTCAGCCACGCGGCCAGCACGTTGCGCTGCGGATACGCCGACCGGCTCAGCAGATCACCGAAGCGCCCGTAGTAGCTGGCGGCGGTCAGCTCGGCAAAATCGGCCGCCTCGGGACCGTCGTACTCGATCCACGACCCGTACATCACCACGATGGGCGTACCGGGGAAGGTGGCGGCGAGGGCGGGCCCGTACCGGGGGAGGGGTTGACCGGGTTTTTGCTGGGGGAACGCGACGTAGAGGGCGTTGCCGGACGGGAAGGCCGCGGTCCCGGCCTCGGCGGGGATGCCGGTGAGCGTGGCGCCCTCGGCGAGGTGCATCTTGGTGCGGCGCAGGTCGGCGACCACCGTCGCGAGCTCGGCGGCGGTCGGGTCGCGGCGGGTCACGGTGTCGACATCCGCGGGCTCGGGCTGGTCCTGGTCGGCGGCGAGCAGCGTGAGCAGCAGGCTCGTCACGTCACCGGTGGCGAACTGCGCCCGCCAGCTCGTGATCGTGCTGCCGGACGCCTGGTAGAGGCCGCCGCTCACTTCGGTGCCGACGATGCGGATCGTCGCGTTCTCGACGTCGTGGACGCGGGCCCGCTCGGCCTTGTCCAGACCGGGTGGCGCGACCAGGATGCGCTGCGCCGGTGCGGCCGCACGAACCTTGGCCTCGTCCCAGAAGGCGATCGACCCCGGCAGGCGGACCACGTCCCGGGCTGCGACCAGCGCGGTCATCTCCTCGACGGACGGCACGGTGACCGCGGCCGGTTCCCCGGCGGACGGCTCGTCGATCTTGGTCGAGGTCGACGGCGACCGGCCGTAGCTCACGTCGACGCTCTGGCGCTGGGCCACCAGGAAGATCACCAGGATGCCCACGGCCACGGCCAGCGCGACCCAGCGGACCCATTCGGGAACGGTCCGGTCAGCCACGAGCGGCCTCCCGCCACAGCCTGTCGGCCTGCCGCGCGCACTCGGCGGCGGTCCGCGCCGCGGCGCTCCCGCCACGCCCGGCGACGATCAGTTCGGCCCGGCTCAGCAACTGCTCCGCCTCGGTCACCGTGACGGGACAGGCGTCGCGGCTCACGCTCGCTGTCCCGATCGCGGCCCGTGCCCCGGACCATCCCGTACGCCGGGAGAGCGCGCCCGCCCGCAGCCGCGGCACCACCACAGCGGCAAACCCGGCGGCGACCAGCACCCCGGCGCCGACCGCCCACACCACCCAGGACAACGACAAAACAGCAGCTCCGTACGCGTTCGAGGGGTCACCGGCCACTCGATTCTGCCCGATCGGATCAAACCGTGCGCGGGTGTGCTGTACTCCCGGACACCAGACATCGGGCGATGTGGATCGGGGAGGGTCACGATGACGCGGATCGTGGTGGTCGGGGACGTCGGCGGCTGCGTGACGCACCTCGCCGAGGCGATGGCCGGTGTGGTCGAGGACGAGGACACCGTGGTCGTGCAGGTCGGGGATCTGGTCGACCGCGGACCCGACAGCACGGGTGTGCTGCGGTTCGTCGCCGAGCGGCTCGCCACCGCGCCGCGCCGGTGGATTCAGCTCATCGGCAACCACGAGGAGCAGTACCTCGACGGGGAAGTGTTCTGGCCCGAACCGATCAGCGACGAGGACACGCAGCTGCTGCGTTCGTGGTGGTTGCGCGACCGGATCCGGGTGGCCGCCGCGCTGCGGACCGCCGATGGTGAGGAGTTTCTGCTGACCCATGCGGCCCTGACCGTCGACGCCTGGAACGAGCTGGGTGCGCCGGTGACCGCGGGCACGGCGGCGGACCTGCTCAACACGCGACCCGAGGAGCTGCTCCGCGACGAGCGCGGGCCGCTCTGGGCCGAGGCCGGTTCCGACGTGTACGAGTCGTGGCTGCGCGCCGGGGTGCCGCCACCGTTCGGTCAGGTGCACGGTCATTCGACGATCGTCGACTTCCCCACGCGTACCTGGAGGTGTGGTGAACGGATCCGGCAGCGATCCACCGTGGACTGGGACGCCCGGCACACGGTGACGCGGATCGGTGGCGCCCGGTTCATCGGGTGCGATCCGAGACACGGCCGGACGGGGGCGCCGCGGTGGTCTCCGCTGGTGTTCGAGGGTGCGACGTTGCTGGGTTGACGCGGTCGGCGCGCTCGGCCAGTTCGTCGAGCAGCAGCAGGTCGGCGCGGGCCTGACCGGCGCGGTAGCCCGCCCGGCCGATCATGTGGGCGGCCACCGGTGCGGTGCCGAGCTGGAACACTGCGACCAGCAGCAGCGTCGTGGTGTCGACCGTGTCGCGCAGCCGCAGGCCGCAGCCGAGCAGCACGAGCAGCAGCCCGAGCACCTGCGGTTTGGTGGCCGCGTGCATCCGCGACAGCAGGTCCGGGAAGCGCACCAGGGCGACCCCGGCGGCCAGGCTCAGCAGAGCGCCCGCCACCAGGCAGACAGCGGCGATGACGTCGAGCGCGGCAGTCACGGCGACTCCCGGTCGAGCGCCGGCTGCCGGTCGAGCGCCGGCTGCCGGTCGAGCGCCGGCTGCCGGTCGAGCGCCGGCTCCCGGTCGGGCGGTGACACCCGGTCGAGCGGGGGATCCGGGGAAGGGTGACCGGCGGCCTTGCGGGTGGCGAAGCGGGCGACGCTTACCGAGCCCGTGAACCCGAGGATGGAGAGCACCGCCAGGATCGGCAGGGCCGTCGCGTCGCGGGTGATGGCGGCCACGCAGGCGATGGCCACGACGACAATGGCGAGCAGGACGTCGGTGGCCACGATCCGGTCCAGCGTCGACGGTCCGCGGATCACCCGGACCATGGTCAGGGCCGTCCCGGCGGCCAGCAGGACGGTGATGACGGCGGCTACGGCGGTCATGCGGCGAGGTCCTTCCGTGAGATCCGGTCCCGGTCGGCGGTGGAGCCGAGGGCGTGGACGATGCGGGCCTCCAGGTCGAGGACGCTCTGCCGGAAGCCGTCGGCCTCGCTGCTGTCGCGCATCCCCAGGACGTGGACGTAGAGCACGCCCTGCTCGCGGTCGACCTCGACGATGAGGCTGCCGGGCACCAGCGACAGGGCCTCGGCGGTCAGGGTCAGGGTGATGTCGGACGGCGCCCGGAGCCGGACGGCGATGACGGCGCTGCGCGGCACGTGACCGAAGCGGAACGCCAGCAGCGCGATCTGGATGCTGGCCGCGACCAGGTCCACCAGGAACTTCCCGGCGAACCGCAGCACCCCCACCAGGTTGATCCGGCCGGCCACGGTGACCTGCGGCAACGGGAAGACGGTCAGGATCACCGCGGCGACCAGCAGCCCACCGGCGATGGTGATCGGGGTCGGGCGGCCCCACAGCAGGACCCAGATGACGGTCAGGCCTCCTGCGGCGACCAGGCGGTCGCGCCACTTCTGCCACCGTGTGCTCATGGCCCCTCCGGGAAGACGGCGTGGACATATCCGCTGCGTTCGAGCAGGTAGCCCGCGGCCTGGTCGCTGATGTCGAACAGCGGCCCGGCCACGACGGTCAGGCCCACACCCAGCACGACCAGCGCCAGCGTCGGCGCGACCATCAGCCGGGGTAGCAGAGCGCGCGAGGCCTCCGGCAGGGCCGGGTTCGGGCCGCGCCAGAACGCGAGGTTCCAGACGCGGGCGATCGCGTACAGCGTGAGCAGGCTGGTCAGGACACCACCGGCGACCAGGGACCAGGCGAGCGGGCCGCCGTCGTCGGCGCCGGCCTGCAGCAGGCCGATCTTGCCGATGAAACCGGAGAACGGCGGGATCCCGGCCAGGTTCAGCGCCGGTACGAAGAAGAGCCCCGCGAGCAGCGGCGACAGCCGTGCCAGCCCGCCCAGGCGTTCGAGACCGGTGCTGCCACCCCGGCGTTCGATCAACCCCGCGGTGAGGAACAGCGTCGTCTGGATGGTGATGTGGTGCACGACGTAGAAGATCGCGCTGGCCAGCCCGAGACGGGTGGACAGCCCGACACCGAAGAGCAGATAACCGATGTGGCTGATCAGGGTGAACGACAGCAGCCGTTTGATGTCGGACTGGGCGACCGCACCGAGGATGCCGATCACCATGGTCAGCAACGCGGCGACCATCAGCAGATTGGCAGCCCGTCCGCCCGGGAAGAGCAGCGTCTCGGTACGGATGATCGCGTACACGCCGATCTTGGTGAGCAGACCGGCGAAGACGGCCGTGACCGGTGCCGGGGCGGTGGGATAGCTGTCGGGCAGCCACGCCGACAGCGGGAAGACCGCCGCCTTGATGCCGAACGCGAGCAGCAGCATGCCCTGCAGCATCAGCCGCAGGCTGTCGGGCAGCGCGTCGAGACGGCCGACGAGCTGGGCCAGGTTGAGGGTGCCGGTCGCGGCGTAGACCAGCCCGATGGCGGTCAGGAAGATCAGGGACGAGACCAGGCTGACCACCACGTACGTCGTACCGGCCCGGATCCTGTTCTCGGTCCCGCCCAGGGTGAGCAGCACGTAGCTGGCCACCAGCAGGATCTCGAAGCCGACGTAGAGGTTGAACAGGTCGCCGGCCAGGAACGCGTTGGTGACACCGGCGGTCAGGATCAGGTACGTCGGGTGGTAGATCGAGAGCGGTGTCTCCTCGTTGCCGTCGGCCATGCCCTGGCCGATCGAGTAGACGAGCACGCAGACCGTGACCGCCGACGAGACCACCAGCATCAACGCGGCGAGCTGATCGGCGACCAGCACGATGCCCAGCGGCGCGACCCAGCCGCCGACCGCCACCACCAGCGGACCGTCCATCGTGGAGAGAACGAGCAGCGCGATCGACACGAGGAGCGTGCCGGTCAGGACGGTGAGGCTCACGGTGCGCTGGGCGCGCGGCTTGCCGGCCATCATCAGCGTCAGGGCCGCGCCGATCAGCGGCATCACCACCGGTAGCGGGACGAGGAAGGTCATCGGGGAGCACCGGCCTCGGTGTCGTCGGTGCCGGGGCCCTCGTCCTGCTCGGCGAGCCGCATGATGCGGCGGTCCTCGACGTCGTCCTGCACCTCGTCGTGGCCGGTCAGCGCCCAGCTGCGATAGGCCAGGGCGAGCAGGAACGCGGTCATGCCCAGGGTGATGACGATGGCCGTGAGGATCATGATCTGCGGCAGCGGGTCACTCATCTCGGCGTCGGGTGTCGCGCCGACGATCGGGGCGCCGCCCGCCTTGCCGCCGAGCAGGATCAGCAGGTTGGCGCCGTTGCCGAGCAGGATCACCCCCATCACGATCCGGGTGAGACTGCGTTCGAGCAGAAGCGACACCCCCGTGGCGAAGAGCACGCCGACGACGATCACGTACAACAGATTCGGTGTCATGCTGTGCCCTCCTTTGGCATGCCCTTCTGGCCCTCGCCGTCACGGCCGTCGCCGGCTCGCGGTGGGCGAGGCTCGGTGCAGGCGGTCATGCCGGCTCCCTTTCGTGTTGTCGGTCTAGTTCGGAACCGAGGCTGCGCAGGATCTCCAGGACCAGGGCGACGACGATGAGGTAGACGCCGACGTCGAAGAAGACCGAGGTCGCGAGGTGGAGGTCGCCGAGCAGGGGCAGGTGGACGTCGAGCAGGGCGCTCTGCAGCACCTCGCCGCCGAAGAACATCGCGACCACCCCGCTGCCGACGGCGACGAGCAGCCCCGAGCCGAGCACCAGCCCGGCGTCGACGGGGGCGGCCGCGTTCAGCTCGCGGCGACCGCCGGCCAGGTAGCGGACGGTCAGGGCCAGACCGGCGACCAGGCCACCGGCGAAGCCGCCACCGATCGCGTTGTGCCCCGAGAACAGCAGGTAGACGGAGAACAGCAGCACGGTGTGGAACATCAGCCGTGTCACCACCTGCAGGATGATCGACTGCCGCCGGGCCTCCGGCGTGTCACCGGCGGCGAGCCAGCCGGCCGATTCCCCGGCCGGGTGACGCCCGGTGCCCTGCTCGGCGCTGCGGCGTTCCAGGGCACCGGTACGCCGGAAGATCAGGCTGGCCACCCCGGTCGCGGCGACCACCAGGACGGAGATCTCGCCCATGGTGTCCCAGGCGCGGATGTCGACCAGCGCCACGTTGACGATGTTGGTGCCGCCGCCGTAGGAGACCGCGAGGTCCGGGAACTCCGTCGAGATCGGCACCGCCTGGCGGCCGCCGACCGCCGCGTACGCCATCGCGGCGGTGACGGTGCCGACCGCGAGGGCCAGGGCACCGCGCACCCGGCGGGTGAACGCCAGCGGCCGCGCGGAGAACTCCTCGGGCAGCCGCCGCAGTACGAGCACGAACATCACGATGGTGACGGTCTCGACGAGGAACTGGGTCAGCGCCAGGTCGGGTGCGCCGTGCAGCACGAACAGCACGGCGATGCCGTACCCGGAGACGCCGACCAGGACCATCGCGGTCAGCCGGCGCCGGGACCGGGCGGCGAAGAGCGCGGCGACGATGACGGCGATCCCGGCGACGGCCTGCGCGGGGGAGTCCCACAGCCGCACGCCCACCGGCCACGGCGTGCCGGCGAGCAGGGTGGCGCCGCCGAGGATCACCATCACGACGAGGATCACGCCGACGTAGAACGGCAGCGAACCCCGCTGGGTCGCACCGGTCACCTCGACCGCCAGCCGGTCGACGCCGGCCATCACGCGGGTGTAGGCCGAGCCGCGCCGGGCCGGTGTCACGGCCCGGTTGCGCAGCAGCAGGAAGATCACGGTGCCGGCGGCCAGCGCCACGGCGGTCAGCAGCAGCGGCAGACCGGGCCCGTGCCACAGCGCCAGGTGGTACGGGTACGCGGGAGCGGCGTACTCGTCCGCGTACCCGGTGATCAGGCGGTCGACGACCGGGGCGGCGAGTCCGGCGGCGAGCCCGGCCCCGGCGAGCAGCGCGGCGGGGGTGACAAAGGCCCAGCCGGGCGGTGCCGCCTTGACCGCCTCGATCCCGGGCTTGTTCGCGAACGCACCCCACAGGAAACGCAGGCTGTAGGCGACCGTCAGCGCCGAGCCGGCGACCAGCACGGTCAGCACGAGCGGCTCGCCGGTGAAGGCCGCGAAGATCGCTTCCTTGCCGACAAACCCGGCCAGCGGCGGCACCCCGGCCATCGACGCCGCCGCCAGCGCCGCGGTCACCGCCAGGACGGGCATCCGGGTGCCGAGCCCGCTGAGCTCCCGCAGGTCACGGGTCCCGGCTGTGTGGTCGATGATGCCGACGACGAGGAACAGCGCCGCCTTGAACAGCGCGTGCGCGAGCAGCATCGCCGTCCCGGCCAGCGCGGCGTTGCGGTTGCCCGCCCCGAACACCACCGCGAGCAGCCCGAGCTGGCTGACCGTCCCGTACGCGAGCAGCAGCTTCAGGTCGTGCTGCCGCAGCGCCGCCCACGCCCCCGAGATCAGCGTGATCAGACCGCCGATCACCAGCATCGGGCGCCACGGCAGGTCGGTGGCGAACGCCGGGCCCAGCACCGCGATCAGGAAGATCCCGGCCTTGACCATCGACGCGGCGTGCAGATAGGCCGACACCGGTGTGGGCGCGGTCATCGCGGCGGGCAGCCAGAAGCCGAACGGGAAGATCGCCGACTTCGACAGCGCGCCGAGCAGGATCAGCGCGAGCGCCGTCCCGAGGTAACCGGCCGACGGCGGCGGCGCGGCCATGATCTCCGACAGCCGGTACGTGCCGGCGTGCTGGCCGAGCATCACGAAGCCGACCAGCATCGCCAGCCCGCCGACGGTGGTGACCAGCAGGGCCTGCATCGCCGCGCGCCGGCTCGGCCCGTGCTCCGGGTCGTTGCCGATCAACAGGTACGAAAAGACGGTGGTGAGCTCCCAGAAGACGTAGAGCACCACGAGGTCGTCGGCGAGCACGAGCCCGGCCATCGCCCCCGCGAACGCCAGGAACACCGCGGCAAAACGCCCCAGCCCCCGGTCGTCGCGGGCGAAGTACCGGGCGCTGTACGCGAGCACGACCGCACCGATGCCGCCGACGAGCACGACCATCAGCCAGGGCAGGGTCGTCAGCCGCAGGGCGACCTCGGCCCCGAGCTGCGGCACCCACGGATAACGTTCGGTCGGCGGGCGCCCGTCGAGCACTCGCGAGGTCTGGGCCAGGGCCCAGAGGCAGGCGGCGGCCGGTACGAGGGCCAGGGCGTACAGGGCCGGACGGCCGGCACGTCGCACCAGAACAGGCGCCAGCACCGCCGCCAGGGCATGCGTCATCAACAGAACGAGCACTCCGTCCCCTTTCGGCGGATGGCTCAGGTGGTGATCGGTGTCAGGGTTCGATGAGTCCGGCGCGGATCGCGTACCGGGTCAGCTCCAGCCGGTCGCGCAGGCCGAGTTTCTGCAGGATGTTGGACCGGTGCCGCTCGACGGTCTTGTGGCTGATGTAGAGCAGCTCGGCGATCTCGCGGGTCGAGTGGCCCTCGGCGACCAGCTTGAGGACCTCTTCCTCGCGGTCGGTGACCGCCCGGGCCGGGATGTCGCCACCGGCCCGCGCCCGGTCGAGGTAGTCGCGCACCAGCGCCGTCTCCGCGGCGGGGTAGAGGAACGGTTCGTCGCGCATCGCCGCGTGACAGGCCTCGACGAGGTCACGGTCGGCGGCCGACTTCAGCACGTACCCGGCCGCGCCGACCCGCAGCGCCTCGAAGAAGTACTGCTCGTTGTCGTACATGGTCAGAAAGAGGATCCGCAGCGCGGGCAGCCGGCGGTTGAGCTCGCGGGCCGCCTGCAGGCCCGTCATCCGGGGCATCGCGATGTCGAGGATCGCCAGGTCGGGAGGGTCGGCGCGGGCCAGCTCGACCGCCTCGGCGCCGTCGGCGGCCTCGCCGATCACGGTGAGGTCGCTCTCCTGGTCGAGGATCAGGCGCACACCGCGGCGCACCAGGGCGTGGTCGTCCGCGAGCAGGATCCGGGTGGGCGCGGTCATCGGGTCACCCGCAGGCTCACGTCGGTGCCACCCTCGGGCCCGGGAGCCACCGTCAGCGCAGCGCCGATGAGCAGCGCCCGCTCGCGCATGCCGTGGATGCCGGCGCCCTCGGAGGCGGTGCCCACACCCCGGCCGTCGTCGCGGATGCGCAGCTCGACCCCGTCACCCTCGCGGCGCAGGATCAGCGCCGCGTGCCGGGCGTCGGCGTGGCGGGCCACGTTGGTCAGGCCCTCCTGGGCGACGCGGTAGAGCACGAGCTCGACATCCTCGCTGAGAGTGGGCAGGTCGGGGCCGATCTGGCGCTGCACGGCCAGGCCGGCGGTGGAGAACTCCGTGGTCAGCGCGCGCAGCGCACTGGTCAGCCCGAGCTCCTCCAGGACACCGGGACGCAACCGCCGGGCGATGCGCCGGATCTCGTCCAGGCTGTTGCGGGTGGTCTCCTGCACCTGGCGCAGCTGGTCGCGGACCGGCGGGGGCGACTGGTCGGCGACCCGTTTGAGCTCCAGCAGCACGGCGGTCAGGGTCTGGCCGATCTCGTCGTGCAGCTCCTGAGCGACCCGCTTGCGCTCGGCCTCCTGCGCCGACAGGGCCCGGGCGGCGCTGGTGGCGCGCTCGGTCTCGAGCCGGTCGAGCATGGCGTTGAAGGCCCGGATCAGCGCGGCGATGCCCGCACGACCGGTCACCGGCAGCCGGGTGCCGGGCTTGAGCAGGTCGATCGTGGTCATCGTGCGGGTCAGCCGGGCGAGCGGGGCGAGGCCGATGCGCAGCAGCACGGCGTTGGCGACGAGCATCGCGGCCAGACCGCCGATCAGCACGACCGCCTCGGTCAGCACCACAGGGGTGGACACAGTGACGGGTCCGAGCAGCAGCCCCACCGTCGCGACGGCCAGCACGGCCGCGTTCAGTGAGAAGATCCGCCAGAACAGTGTCACCCGGGTGCCCCTCCTACCTTCGTGGTCTTGTGCCTACCAGCCTGACGAGCCGCGGGCGCCCTGTCCATCCGTGCTGACACCCACTCGTGAGAAGCACAAATGGGTGCCGGCCCGGATGGTCGACGGCCCGCGGGCGGGTCAGCCTGGAGACAGCAGCAGGCACCACCAGCCGGAGAGGGAGACGATGACCATCGAGCGCACGGCCCTGCCGGGTGTCGGCATCAGCCATTCCGTGACGACCGCCGCACAGCAGCGGCTCGGCGTCGTCAGCCATCTCAGCGGGCGCCGGGATCTGGTCGTCTACGACACCGAGGACCCGGAGCAGGCCGCCCGGACGGTGACGCTGGAGGACCACGAGGCCCACCAGCTGGCCGGCCTGCTGGCCGGGACCGTCACCGTCGACCACGTCGGCGAGCTCGAGCGGCTCATCGCCGGCATCTCCGCCGTGCGCCTGCGGATCCCGGCCGGCTCGGCCTACGACGGGGTCGCGCTGCGCGAGACCCGCGCCCGGACGCACACCGGCGTCTCCGTCGTCGCGGTGGAACGCGACGACGAGGTCATCCCGGCGCCGGATCCCGGGTTTGTGCTGCGCCACGGCGACACCGTGGTCGCCGTCGGCGACGACCCGGGCATCGTCGCGCTGACGGCCCTGATCGCCGCCGTCAGCTGATCCTGATCATGTTCCAGGACAGGGCGGGCAGCACGACCTGCAGACGCCCGCCGTCGACCTTCGGGTCGTCGAGGCTGCGCGGGGTCACACGGTCCGGCTCCTGGACCGTGTTGACCGCGTCGGGGTCGTCGTCGGCGATCACCGTGTGCGCGGCCTGCGACAGCGCCGGCAGTGCGCGCAGGTCGACGTCCAGGGTCATCGGCTCGGTCTGCGAGCGGTTGACCGCGAACACCACCACACCGGCGTCGGACTGCACCGCCACCGCGTCCAGCAGCGGCACCTCGCCGTGGCGGGCGGTCTCGTGCATGGGGGCGGTGATCGCGGGCTGCAGCACCGTGCCGCGGCCGTAACGGGTCGTCAGCGCGTACGGGTGGAAGGACGCCTGACGCCACGCCGCGCCGCCGGGCTCGGTCATGATCGTGGCGATGACGTTGACCAGCTGGGCCTGGCAGCCGATCTTCACGCGGTCGGCGTGGCGCAGCAGGCTGATCAGCAGATTGCCGACCACAACCGCGTCGGTGACCGAGTAGACGTCCTCGATCAGGTGCGGCGCCTCCTCGATCTCGAGGTTGGTCTCGCCGGCAAAACGGCTCTGGTACCAGACGTTCCACTCGTCGAACGAGATGTTGATCTTCTTGCTGTGCCGGCCGACCGCGCGGACGTGGTCGGCGGTGGCGACGACCTCGTCGATGAAATGGTCCATGTCGGTCGCGCAGGCCAGGAAGCTGTCGCGGTCGTCGCCGTGCTGCTGGTAGTAGCCGTGCATCGAGACGTAGTCGACCGCGTCGTAGGTCTCGCCGAGCACGGTCGCCTCCCAGCTGCCGAACGTCGGCATCTGGCGCCCCGAACTGCCGCACGCGACCAGCTCGATCGACGGGTCGACCTGGCGCATCGCCTTGGCCGTCTCGAGGGCCAGCCGGGCGTACTCGGTGGCGGTCTTGTGGCCGATCTGCCAGGGCCCGTCCAGCTCGTTGCCCAGACACCAGGTCTTGATCCCGTACGGGTCACCGCCGCGCAGATCCGACCAGTAGGTGCCGCCGGGCAGGTTGCAGTACTCGACCAGTGACCGGGCCGCGTCGATGCCCCGGGTGCCCAGGTTGACCGCCATCATCGGTTCCACACCGACGGTCCGGGCCCACGTCATGAACTCGCCGATCCCGACGTGGTTGGTCTCCAGCGACCGCCAGGCCAGATCCAGGCGTGTCGGCCGCTCACCGACCGGCCCGATGCCGTCCTCCCACCGGTACCCGGAGACGAAGTTCCCCCCGGGGTACCGCACGATCGGCGCACCGAGCTCGCGGACCAGTTCGGCGGTGTCACGGCGGAAACCGTTTTCGTCCGCGGTCGGATGACCCGGCTCGTAGATGCCGGTGTAGACGCACCGGCCCATGTGCTCGACGAACGAGCCGTAGAGCCGCGGGTCGACCTCACCCACCCGGAACGCGGGGTCGACGGTCATGGAGGAGACAAGCATGCTCAACCTTTCAGGCCGCTGCCGGCGATGCCCTCGACGATATGACGCTGGAACAGCAGGAACACGGCGACGAGCGGAATCGCGCCGAGGATGGCGGATGCCATCGTGTCGGCGTACCGGATGCCGAACGCACCCTGGACGGTGGCCAGGCCGACGGGGATGGTCATGATGTCCGGATTGCTCAGGACGAGCAACGGCCAGAGAAGATCGTTCCACGACTGGACGAAGGTGAAGATGGCGACGGCCGCGACCGCCGGGCGAGCCAGCGGCATGATGATGCGGCCGTAGATCCGCAGGTAGCTCGCGCCGTCGGTGCGGGCGACCTCCTCGAGCTCCTTGGGCAGGCCGTCGAAGAACTGCTTGAAGATGAACACGGCGATCGCGGTGGGGATCTGCGGCAGGCTCACCGCCCACCAGGTGTTGAGCAGGCCGAGCGCGTCGAACTGGCGGAACCACGGCACGATCAGCACCTGGCCGGGGATCATGATGCCGGCCAGCACGACCCAGAAGACGACGTTGCGGTAGCGGAACCTCATCCGGGACAACGCGAACGCGGCCAGGCTGGCGACCAGCACGGTCCCGGCGGCCGACAGTGTCGCGATGAACAGGCTCGAGCCGAACCAGGTCAGGATGTCGGTGTCGCGCAGCATCCGCCCGAACGCGTCCACGGTCGGATCCGCGATCGCCCACGTGGTGCGGGTGGTCTCGGCGTTGGGCTTGAGCGCGGTGTCCAGCGCCCAGGCCAGCGGCACGATCCAGACCAGGGCGAAGGCGATCAGCACCCCGAAGCAGATGCGGTTGAACAGCTTGATGCGGAAGTCGGCCCGCTGGGCAAGATCGGTCATCGCTGTCACACCTCCCTTTCCTGGCGCCGCACGATCGCGAACCACACCGCCGAGACGGCCAGCACGACCAGGAAGAACAGCATCGAGACGGCCGCGGCGTACCCGACCCGGAAGTTGGTGAAGCCCTCGTCGTAGACGTACTGCAGGATCGAGCGGGTGGCGAAGTTCGGCCCGCCGGAGGTCATGATGTACATCTGGTCGAAGACCTTGAGCGAGGCGATCACCTGCAGCACCGCGACCAGCGTCGTCGTGCGTCCCAGCATCGGGATGGTGATCCGGCGGATCTGCTGCCAGGGTGTCGCACCGTCCATCGAGGACGCCTCGTAGAGGTCGCGCGGGATCTCCTGCAGGCCGGCCAGGTAGAGCACGAAGTTGAAGCCCAGCGTCCACCAGATCGTGGTCATCGCCAGCGACGGCATCGCCCAGTTCGGGTCGCCCAGCCAGTTCGGCGAGGTGATGCCGATCTTGAGCAGGCCGGCCTCGATCAGGCCCAGCCCCGGGGTGTAGATGAAGATCCAGATCAGCGCCACGACCGCGGACGGCAGGATGTACGGCGCGAAGAACGCCAGCCGGAAGAACCAGCGGCCGTGTTTGGCCCGGTCGGCCAGCAGCGCGAAGACGAACGCCAGGATGATCAGCGGCGGCGTGGTCAGGATCGTGAACCAGAGCGTGTGCCACAGCGACGACCAGAAGTCACCGCTCTGCAGCGCCTCGGCGTAGTTGCCGAAGCCGGCGAAGGTCGACAGCCCCGGCTTGACCAGGCTGGTGTCGAAGAAGCTCATCACCAGGCCGTAGATCGTGGGACCGATGATGAAGGCCAGGTAGAGGATCAGGAACGGCGCCAGGAAGCCCAGCGCGGGCAGGCCGGTCCAGCCGCGCTTCTCCGGCGGTGGTGTTCCGGGCTCGGCGGCGTCGCGGGGGCGTACGGCGGTCTCGGTGGTCACCAGGCACCCCCTCAGATGGGTGACGCGGTCGTGGACAGGGTCTCGAGCTGGCCGCGCATCCGGCTCAGCGCGTCGGCGGGCGCCGCCTGACCGCTGAGCACGGTGGCGACCGCTGATCCGGTGACGATCTCGAAGTTCGAGCCGGACCCGGAGTACCAGCCGTCCGGGTCGTAGACGGCCCCGTCGGCCGCCGCCGCGTAGTTCGACTGCGGCGTCATGGCCTGGTATTCGGCGCTGTCGCGGAACGGCAGCCAGGTCGGCACGTGCCCGCCCTCGGCCCACGTCTTGCTCTGGTCCAGCATCGAGCGGACCAGCAGCAGCGAACGGTCGAGCTGCGCGGTGTCCTGTTTCGGCTGACGGGGGATGACCAGCGTGTGGGAGTCCGCCTGCACGGCGTACGTGCTGCCGCCGTACAGGTTGGGGAAGAGCGTCATGGAGAACGGCATCTTGGCGGTCTGGAAGGTGGAGATCTCCCACTCGCCCTGGAAGTAGAAACCGGCCTGGCCGTTGGCGAAGGTGGCGATCGCACCCTGGTAGTCGATGTCGGCCGGGAACAGCCCGTCCTTGGTCAGCGACTGCAGGAAGCCGAGCACCTGTGTGGCCTTGGCGTCGTCGATGACCACCCGGCGGCCCTCGTCGGTCAGCGTCTCGCCGCCGAGCTGGCTGTAGAGCGACTGGAAGATCCGCCACGGCGTCGACGTGTCGTTGTTGACCGTCACGACCCCGCCGTACGCGCCGGAGGCTTCCTTGGCGCGCTTCATCGCGTCGAGGAACTTCTCCGGGCTGTCCAGCGGCGTCAGCGCCCCGGAGGAGTCGAGCAGCCCCGCCTTCTCGCAGATGTCGGTGTTGTAGAACATCACGAACGGGTGGGTGTCGATCGGGATCGCGTACGCCTTGCCGTCGACGAGCCCGGCCTGCCAGGCACGCTCGGTGAACTTGTCCGCGGCGATGCCGTGCCGGGCCAGGTCCTCGGGCCGCAGCTCCTCCAGCAGGTCGGAGGCGACCAGGGTTTTCATCCGCGTCAGATGCGAGATGGCGACGTCCGGCGGCTTGTCACCCAGGGTGGCCAGCGACAGCTTCGTGTAGTACGGATTGCCCCAGGCCAGGGTGACGGCGCTGAGCTCGATCCCGGGGTTCGCGGTGCGGAAACCGTCGAGCATCTGGGTCATCCGGACGCCGTCGCCGCCTCCGAAGAGGTTCCAGAAGTCGAGCGACCCGCTGGTGTCCCGGCCCGGCGTGAGCCCGGCACACCCCGTCAGCCCCAGAGCCGTCGCGGCTGCGGTGCCGCTCAGCAGTGCGCGTCGGGTCAATGTCATGAACGGAGCCTGCCGCCGCGGCTGCGAACGAGTCCAGGAATCGGTCTTCGCAAGACGAGAAGGACCGTCCGCGAATGGAGAATGATCCCGCCGGGCGCCGCGGTCCCCGGACGGGGTCCCGCGGCGCCACCGCCGGCTACTGCTGCTCGGAGGCCTTGTCCTGCTCGGCGTCCGGCTTCGCCTCGTCCTGCTGCTGCGATTGCTGCTGCGCCGCGGGCTCCGGCGTCAGGTCGTGGCCGACCTGCGGCTGGTCGACCCACAGAGCACGCAGCTGGCCCTGCATGAACGTGGTCAGCCGCGTGCGGTACTCGCGGTCGAAGTTCTCGAGCGACTCGATCTGCTGCTGCAGCGCCTCGCGCTTGGCGATCAGGCTGCCCACGGAGTCCTCGTAGCGCTGCTGGGCCTGCGACTTGAGCTGCTCGGCGTGGCCCTCGGCCTCACCGATGATCGTCTGCGACTGCGCGTTGGCGTCGGCCAGGATCTGGTCGGCCTTGCGCTGAGCCTCGTCGGCGCGGATCCGGGCGTCACGGGCCGCCTGCTCCGAGGTCGCCCGGGCGTCGTTGAGGACCTTGTCCGCCTCTTTGCGGACGTTGTGCGCGTGCACCTGGGCGTCGCGGGCGGACTGGTCGGCCGCGGCCTGCGCGTCCGTACGGATCTTCTCCGCGTGCCGGTTCGCCGCCGCGATGTGTTCCTCGGCGGTGCGCTGCGCCAGGGTCAGCACCTGCAGCGCGTTGTCGGGCCGTGTCGGGCCTCCGGGGATGACCAGGGGATGTTCCGAGGTCGCGCTGTCCGCCGAGCCGCCGAGCACCGCCTTGACACGAGCTTTTATCTGATTGTCAGTCACGGGAGACCTCCAGTTCGTGTCAATGAGCGTCGTGGCCGGACCGCTGAGGTCCGGCCATCCTCATAACGCGCTGGGCCCCGATCCGGCGCGGTCTCGGCCGGTTGATTGGGACAAATCACGCACGCGGCGTTACCCGTCGCGGCACCCGGGTATGAGCACCGCGTGGATGAACTGGAATGGCTGGGGATCGTGCGGCACGGGCAGAGCACCGGCAACGTGATCGCCCAGGAGGCGGAGACCGAGGGCCTCGAGGCGATCGACATCCCGGAGCGTGACGCCGACGTGCCGCTCTCGGAAACCGGCCGTGACCAGGCCCGGGCCGTCGGGCAGTGGCTCGCGGACCGGCCCGCCGGGCAGCGCCCCACGATCGCCGTCGTCTCGCCGTACCTGCGGACCCGGCAGACCGCCGAACTGGCCCTGGAGGGCACCGGCATCACCGCGGTCGTCGACGAGCGACTGCGTGACCGCGAGCTGGGGGTCCTCGACCTGCTGACCGGCCACGGGGTGCGCACCCGCCTGCCGGACGAGTTCGCGCGCCGGGCCCGGCTCGGGAAGTTCTACTACCGCCCGCCGGGCGGCGAGTCCTGGGCCGACGTCCTGCTGCGCCTGCGCGCCGTGCTGCGCGAGATCCGCCAGGACCACCCCGGCGGCCGGGTGCTGCTCTTCGGCCACGAGGCGACGGTGCTGCTGGTGCGCTACCTGGCCGAGTCGCTCAGCGAGGCGCAGCTGATGGAGATCGCCCACGCCACCACGATGGCGAACTGCTCGATCAGCTCCTGGCGCCGCACCGGCGGGGTGCTGCACCCGGAGATGTTCAACGCGGTCGCCCACCTGCACGAGCAGGGGGCCCCGCCCACCAAGCAGGAGGAAGTCAATGCCGAGCCCGTCTGAGACCGAACGGGTCATCACACCGCAGCTGCTGCGGGACTGGCCGCTGCCGAACCCGCAGGGCGGCAAGCTGGCCCGCGGCACGGTCCTGGTCGTCGGCGGGTCCCGTTTCACCCCCGGCGCCGCGCTGCTCGCCGGTGTCGGCGCGCTGCGGGCCGGGGCCGGGCGCCTGCAGCTGGCCGTCGAGTCGTCGACCGCGTCCGCGCTGAGCATCGCCGTCCCCGAGGCACTGGTGATCGGCCTGCCCGAGAACGAGGACGAGCTGTCGCGGCTGGCGGGTGAGGCCGACGTCGTGGCGGTCGGGCCGGGCCTCAACGACATCGAGGGCACCGCCCGGCTGCTGCACCGGGTGCTGGACGTGGCGGCCAAGGACACGGCGATCGTGCTGGACGCGTACGCGCTGGGCGCTCTGAGCAAGGAGCCGGATCTGCTGGCCGGCCGCTCGCAGGGTTTTGTCCTGACGCCGAACGTCACCGAGGCCGAGCATCTGCTGGGCCGCGAGCCGAGCGACGACCTGGCCGCCGAGGCCCGCGAGCTGTCCGACCGGTACGCCGCCACGGTGAGCCTTTTCGGCCACATCGCGGCGCCGGACGGACGCGCGTGGCGCGAGGAGAGCGGCGACGCCGGCCTGGGCACCTCCGGCAGCGGTGACGTCCGCGCGGGCATCGTCGCCGGTCTGCTGGGCCGCGGCGCCGAACCGGCCCAGGCGGCGTGCTGGGGCGCCTTCGCGCACGCGGTCAGCGGTCAGCGGCTGGCCCCGCGCCACGGCCGCACGGGTTTCCTGGCCCGCGAGCTGGTCGACGAGGTGGCGTCCACGATCGCGACGGTCTGACGCCGTTCAGATCTCGCGGATCTCCATCTCCGAGACCAGGTCCTCGGCGAAGCGGTAGACGTGGATGACCTGGCCCTCGCTGAGCGTCGCGCCGGCCTTGTCCTTGACGACCTGACGAACCAGCACGGCGACGCGGCCGTCCTTCTCGGGGCGGAAGCCGGTGGGCACGAACGACGGGTTGCTCTGCGCCCACTGGCGGGTCCAGTGGTCGCGGACCTCGTCGGTGCCGGAGAGCGAGCCGCCCTTGCTGCCGTCGGGCCACACCACATCGGCGGTCAGCGCGCCGAGCAACGCGTCCAGGTCACGCCGGTTGAAGGCGGCGTAGAAGCCGGTGATCAGTTCCTGCCGGGCCGCCGGCACCTTGCCACTCATGCCCTGCAGTCTGCCTGCCGGGTGTGCCGGCGGTGGCCCGGGGTGGGAATCGCGGGACCCGACTCCCACCCCGGGGGTTTCTACTGGACCAGCACCTCGTAGAGGCGTGCCGCCGTGTTGCCGTCCTGGGCCGGTGTCACGACGGTGATACGGACGTAGCGGGCGTCCACGTTCACCGCCGTGGTCGTCGAGTCGGCGGTGTTGCCCCGGACCTGGGACCGGGTGGTCCAGGTCGCCCCGTCATCCGAGGTCTGGATGTCGAGGTCGCGGGTGTTCCACGACGGGGTCTCGCCGCCGGCACCCGCGTGGCGGATCACCACGGAGCTGACACGCTGGCGCGTGCCGAGGTCGGTCTGCACCCACTTGGTCGCGCCCTGCGAGCACCACTTGTCGTTCCAGCCGCCCAGCCAGCTGCCGTTGAACGCCTTGGCCGGCGCCTCGTTGGCCCCGCAGGACGAGTCGGCGGTGGCCGGGCGGTTCAGCGCCAGGTCGGCCGGTGCGCTGCTGCTGCCGTAGACCTCCAGCTCGTAGATCCGGGCCGCGGCGTTCGTGTCGTTCGCCGGCTGGCTGGTCTCGAAGCGCACGTACCGGGCGGTGCGTGCGGCGATCGGGTTGTAGGTGCGGCTGCTCTTCGAGCCGGTGACCGTGACGGCGTTCGACCAGGTCGTGCCGTCGGTGCTGGTCGCGATCGTGAACGCGCCGGTGTTCCAGTTCGTGCTCTCGCCGGCCAGACCCGCGTGCTTGACCACGAACGACGACACCGTGCGGGCCGAGCCGAGGTCGACCTGCAGCTGCCGCGGTGCCGTGCTCGAGCACCACTTGCTGTTGCCGGTGAGCACCCCGTCGACCGCCTTGGCCGGGGCTTCCGCGCTCCCGCAGGCCGTGGATCCGGTCACGGTGCGGCCCTGGGCCAGGTTGGCCCCGAGATCCGGTTCCGGTGCCGGCTGGGTCGCGCCCGCGGCAAAACTCGGGGGTACGTCCGCAGCGCCCGTGCCCCACGCCGACGGACTGCCGCCCATCGTGAACGCCACGGTGCCGCCGGCGGCGATGTCGGCGTACCGCAGGTAGCTCTTCGTGGTCGAGGTGCCCCCGATCGACAGTGACTGCACGTACCGGTTGGTCGCGCTGCCACCGGTGATCGTGATGTTGCCGGGTGCCCGCTGGATGAGAGCACTCGGAAACAGTCCACCATGGACGGCCAGAGTGTCTGCACCCGGTGTCACCGGGTAGAAACCGAGCGCCGACCAGACGAACCAGGCCGAGGTGGCGCCGAGGTCGTCGTTGCCGGGCAGCCCGCCGGCGCCGGTGGTGAACGACTCGGCCATGATGCGCCGCACCGCGTCACTGGCACCGGCCGGCTTGCGCGCGGCGTTGTACGTCCACGGCACGTTGTGCTCGGGCTCGTTGCCGATGTAGAAGTACGGCCGGCTCAGCCCGCCGTTGAGCTCGGTGAAGTGGTGGTCGAGCCGCTGGACCGCCGTGGCCGGGCCACCCATCAGCGTGATCAGCGCGCCGAGGTTGTGCGGGACCATCCACGAGTACTGCGCGGCGTTGCCCTCGACGTACGGGCTCTCCTGCGCCGGGTTCAGTCCTGCCGACCAGCCCCCGCCGCTGTCGCGGGTGTGCAGGTACGCCGATTCACCGTTGAACAGGCTGCGCCAGTACTGCGAGCGGCCCGCGTACGTGTCCCGGGCGGCGGTGTCACCGAGCGCACCGGCGAACTGGGCGATGGCGAAGTCCGAGGCCGCGTACTCGAGGGTCTCGCTGGGGTTGCCGGGGATGAAACGGCTGGTCTGGTAGACGTTCTGGTTGCCGCGCAGCACGACACCCTGCGTCGAGCCGCCACTGCCGCTCTTTTTCATCAGCGTCAGCGCGGCGGCGGTGTCGAAGCCGCGCACGCCGAACGCGTACGCGCTGGCCACGATGATCGGCCCGGGGTCGCCGGGCATGACGAAGTCCTCGACCGTCTGGTGCGACCACTTGGGCAGCAGCCCGCCCTGCTGACCGTCGAGGACCATCGACTTCATGATGTCGCTCATGACGTCCGGCGCTATCAGGGCGACCAGCGCCGCCCACGACCGGTAGATGTCCCAGCCGGAGTAGTTCTGGTAGACCGGGTGCGCGGCGGTGTGCACGGCGTTGTCGAAGCCGCGGTACTCGCCGTTGGTGTCGCTGGACAGGTTCGGGTTCTGCAGCACGTGGTAGAGCGCGGTGTAGAACTTCTGCAGGTCGGTGGCGCCGCCACCGCTGACCTGGATGCGGTTCAGGGCGGTGTTCCATGCGGCGGCGGCGTTGCTGCGCACGGTCGCGAAGGCCGCGGTCTCGGCGGTGGCGTTGTTCTGCGCGTTGGCCACGCTGACGAAGGAGATGCCGACCGTGGCGTTCACGACCGCGTTCGACGTGGTGTCGAAGGTGACGTAGGCGCCGGTGCTGGTGCCGCTGGTGGTCGCCGAGCCGGCGCTCACGGTCCCGGCCTTGAAGGTGCCGAAGCCGGTCGGGGTCCGGTCGAACTGGATCGAGTAGTACATCTTGAACGTCTTGCCGCCGCAGAAGCCGCCCGCGGTGTGCTCGCCCCAGACGCGGTTGCCGCTGATGGTGACGTTGCCGTCGCGGTCGCCGGTGGCGGAGCGGCTGGCGTTGATCAGCACCCGGGCGGTCGTGCTCGCCGGGTAGGTCAGCTTCAGCGCGCCGGTGCGCTTGGTGGCGCTCAGTTCCGCGTCGACGCCGTACTTGTCGAGCCGGTTGCGGTAGTAACCGGCCGTCGCGGTCTCGTTGGTCTTGGTGTACGCGGACGCGTAACTGGTCCAGCTGGAACCGGGCGAGGCGCCGAGGTTGCCGGTGATCGGCAGGATCGGGATGTCCTCGTTGTTGGGGCAGCCGGCGCCGTTGAAGTGGGTCAGGCTGAACGACTCGATCGTCCGGTCGCGGTCGCGGTATCCGGAGGGTGACGCGGTCGGGGTGTCAGGGCTGAACTGCACCATCCCGAACGGCACCGTGGCACCGGGGAAGGTGCTGCCGCCCGCGCCGCCGCCGACGGGGTTGGGGGAGTTGCTGTCGTCGGTGCCGACGAGCGGATTGACGTACTGGACCAGGTCGAGATCGGCGGCCGCCTGCGCGGCCTGCGGAACCGAGAGTGCCGCGGCGGCGAGGACGACCGCCGCGGCGAGGGTACGGAGCATAAGGTGCCGTCCCTTCGTGGTGACAACGATGTCAAAAAGAGCGCTGCTTATAGAAGCACGCCAATGTCACTAGTTGTCAATACGAAGACCACGCACCGGTCTCAGCCGATCCGGTACGCCCGGTAGATCGTCACCTCGGTCTTGTTGCCACCCTTGTCCTGGGTCTGCGTCTTGAGGGCGACCACCCCCGAGCCCGGGTTCTTCACCGTCGCCTTCCAGGCACTGCCGGACTTCTTCACCGGTACGGACTTCCAGGTCTTGCCGCCGTCGAAGGACGCCTTGGCCGTGACCGACTTCGGGATCGCCTTGCCCTGCAGCTTGATGTCCACGGTGGTGCTGCTGCCGGGCTTGGCGCGGTTCCAGATGTCGAGGCCCGCCGGGTTCATCCGCGGCAGCAGCACCGACGCGGTCTTGTTCTTCTTCGGGTCGGCGTAGAAGGAGAACCAGACCCCGGTCCTGTCCGACAGCAGCCCCGAGGGGTACTTCAGACCCGGCCGGTACCGCTGGGCGCTGACCGTCAGCAGGTACCAGCCCTTCTTGGTGATCTTCTTCTCGAACCAGGCCGTGTCGATGCTGCCCCAGTCGGTGCGGCTCTGCTTCTTGAGCACCTTGCCCTTGAGGCTCAGCGTCACGAGCGACTTCTCGCTGGCCTCGCTCTGCGGGTAGTACTGCGAGCCGAAGCTCGGGTCCACGAACATCGAGGTGGTGTCGAAGCTCAGGTGACCACCGCTGACCCGCGGCACGTTGTACGCCGGGCCCCAGGCCGAGCGGAAGAACGTCTGCGTGTACGACTTGCCGGCGGTGAACGTGCGCTGTGCCCACTGGAAACCCAGCGTGGTGCTCTCGCCGTTGTTCAGCCGGCCCCAGGTGTCCGCCCGCACCAGCCACGAACCGGGGCTGACGTGCGTCTTGAAGGTGAACGGGGTGTTCTCCTGGTAGATGCCGAACGACAGGTCGGTGCGGCACTGGTCGCCGCCGGCCTGCAGCATGATGCTGGTCTCGAGCCCGGCCGACGGGCCGTTGCGCGCCCACGCCGTGAGGTTGGCCAGCGACGAGCGCTTGAACGACTTGGTCAGGCTGCTCGGCACGGTCGTCGACGACGAGGTGACGATCCAGGACTCGCTGCCCTGCCCGCTCCACGACGCCGCGAACGCCGACCGCAGGTGCTTCGACTTGTTCGGGATGACGAAGATCTTCCCGGGGCTGTTGTAGACCTCGACCTGCGAGGAGAACGTGTCACCGCCGCAGATCCGCGCCCGCAGCTCCTGGTTCTGACCGGCCGGCGGCTTGTCGAGCGACATCTTCAACGCCTTGCCCGCCCGCGCGTCGATCGTCGTTGTCGTCTTGCCCGAGCCGACCTTCAGCACCCGCGCACCGACGGTGTCGGACGAGTCCCGCCGCGTCGTGATCGCGGCCACCACCGTGTACGTGCCCTTGGGCAGCGACTTCGCCTTGCCGCTGGTCGCGGTGTAGTCGGTGTTGGTGGCGATGTTGGTCAGGCTCAAGGGCGTGCTCACCTTGGCGCCCGTCCGGTCGTACGTGGTGACCGTCAGCGAGCCGCTCGCCGCCGAGGCCGACGCGGTGGTTGTCCAGATCGTGGCGGGCACCAGGGCGACCGCGGCCAGCAACATCAAGGGGGTTCGTCGCACTCGTGCGCTCCTGAGCTCTCACGCCCCCGCTTCGTGAGGGCGAGCGATGCTAACAAGATCGCCCGGGCGGCCGCTGTCCCCTTACCGGGCAGCCATCTGCCGCTCCCCGGTCCGCACCGAGCGCCTGTTGCGCACCAGCGCACCGGCGGCCAGCGCTGTGCCCCCGGTGCCGATGCCGCCGAGCACACCGAGCCCGAACCGCTGCTGATGGCTGACCTGCCGCTCCTGCGCCGCGGTGTCACCCGGAGGCAGATCATCCTGGCTGAGTCCGGTGAACGCGCTCATCCCCGCGGCCCAGAAGGCCAGGAAGACCAGACCCGTCACCACGATCCCCCAGCGCGGCAGCTCGGGCGGCGACCACACCGAGCGCACCCACCCGCTCTGCGGCTGCCGTCCGCGTACGGTCCGGCGGTTGGTGATCACACCGGCCGTGAATCCGGGCAGGACCAGCACCATGGTCACGATGATGGCCACAGCGGTCGGGAGCAGGCGTGTCCCGGCGAGCAACCCGCCGATCAGCACGGCCGAGAACAGGACACCGGCGGCACACATGACGTCCAGCAGCAGCAACATCCGACGTGAGATCACCAGGCAGGACGTTAGCTCCCGGCCCGGCCCGCCGGGGCCGGATCCGGCGTTTTACCCACGCCGGGGCGTGTGGCGGCGGTAGACGCTGACGGTCGGGTCGCCCTTGATCCAGAAACGCCAGGCCACGTCGTGGGCCGAGGTCACACCGACCCGCGGGCCGGCCTCGATCAGCCCGTCCGGCACCGGATCCGCCGGCGGGGTGATCGTCAGCGGCCCGCTGCCGTCGACCACCGACGTGCCGTACGCCGACTTGTCCAGCCCGAGCACCTGCGTCAGCTTCGCCGGGCCCGACGCCAGGTCACGGTCCTTCTTCGCCCCCGGCCGCCGGGTACGCGCCAGGCCGACCCCGTCGACCACCTCACCGGCGCGCAGCAGCACAGCCGCGGCGACGCCCTCCTCACCGCAGACCACGTTCAGGCACTGGTACATGCCGTAGATCTGATAGACGTACAGCCTCCCGGCCGGGCCGAACATCACCTCGTTGCGGCTGGTCCGGCCCCGGTGGGCATGGCTGGCCGGGTCCGCGCCGAGCCCGCTGTACGCCTCGACCTCGGTGAGCCGCACGGTGACTCCGTTCGCGGTCAGCAGCCAGCCGAGCAGGGTCCGGGCGGTGTCCGCGACGGCCACCGCCGGCGCCTCGAGCCAGGGATAGGTCACCCGTCCAGCGAAGCACAGCCGCCGTGAGGCCTGTCCGGGACCCGGCTGCTCAGATCCTGGTGCAGGTCAGCACGATGAGCGCGCCCGCCTTGAGCTTCTTGCCGGCCTTCGGCGACACCTTCTTGACGGTCCACTCCGCGGTCCGCTCGCCGACCTTGCCGCCACCGGACGAGTTCAGGCGGATGTTGGTGAAGCCCAGCCGGCGCAGCTGATCCTCGGCGATCGCGGCGTTCTCCCCGGCCACCTTGGGCAGCTTGATGAGCTTCGGCGCTTTGGCGGCCGGCGCTGCCGAGGCCGGACCTTCGCCGAAGGTCGAGGGCGCAACCCGGCTCGGGGCCGGCGCGACCGGCGCGGCAGCGACCGGCTTCTCCTGGCTCGACGCCCCGCCGGACTTGTCGTCGGACCCGCCGCTGCAGCCGAACGCGGTCATCGCCGCCAGCACGACCACGGCGACCCGGACAGTGCGTTGCTTGTGCATCGGCACAGGGAAACACCCCGCCGAGACACGAGTAAACCCCAGCCGCCTGTGCCGGCACCGAAGTGGCGGAACGGCTGAGGCCCGAGGGTCAGCTGGCCGGGCGGGTCGGTCCGGTCGGGCGCGTACGGCGGATCGGACCGCAGCAGCCACCCGGCCGGGTCGGGCCGAAGGGGCGGGTCGGGCCGAAGAGGAAGAGGCGGCGCAGCCGGCGGCGGCGGGCGGGGCCGCTGGGGTACCGGGAGGTCATCCGACGAAGTCCTGGGTCAGCCAGACGATGCCCTTGCCGTCACGCACGACGCTCAGGCCGATCCGCTTGAAGTCCTTGCTGAGCAGGTTCCGGCGATGGCCGTCTTCGGGCGGGACCTCGGCGAGCATGCTGTCGGTCAGGCCGTTGGCTGCCTTGACCTTGTCGGAGTCGCTGGAGCCGGCCGAGCCGAAGCCGATGTTCTCGCCGGCCGAGCGCCAGCTGACACCCTGCGCGCTGAACCGGCCGCCGATGCCCTCCTCGCCCGAGCACTGGTGCGACAGCCCGCACCCGCCGATCATCAGCTGGTTGTGCAGGGCGGCCGCCTTCGACAGCGACGTGTCGAGGCTGAGCGCGCCGAGGCCCTCGTCGGCGCGGGCCGCGTTGATGTGGGCGAGCACCTGGTCGAGGACCGAACCGCTGGTCGACGGCGGGTTCTTCGGCTTGTCCGGCGTCGACGGCGCGGTGGTCCGGCGCTTGGTCGGCTTCGGTTTCGGCTTGCTGGTGGTCCGGCTCGGCGTCGGCTTAGCCGTCGGCGTGGTGCTGGTGGCCGGGGCGGACGGCGTCGCCGAGCTCGGCAGCGTCGCGGTCGCCGCGTCGTCGAGCAGCAGGTCGGGGCCTGTGCCCGTACCCGGGTCGGCGGTCGGCTCGGCCGCGATCAGCGGGACGTCGGCGGAGGCGCGGTCCGCGGTGCCGGCGGAGTGCCGGTTGAGCCCGACGGCCGTGAAGCCCACTCCGATCACCACTGCGGTGGCCCCTGCCACCAGCGTGTAGCGGAATCGGTGGGCGGCGGACATCGGCACGGCTTCGGTCACCTCGGGTCTGGACTGCTGCGGCCGCGGGCGCGGCGCGACTGCCGGTCCGGCAGCTCACCGACTATGCGGTCACGCACCCGCGCGCGGGGGCCACCTCAGGAGCGCTTAAGGATCGACACACGAAGACATAAGAAGCGGTCAGCCGACCCAGGCCAGGAACCGCTCGTAGAGGTCCGCCGGACTCGGCTCGCCGGTGGCGGTCAGGTCCTCGACCGCGTCGTACATCACCGAGGCCATGTAGATCGCCAGCCCGGCCGGGAAGCGGGCGTACTGCGAGGCGAGGTCCTCCTTGGCGTTCACGCACGGCCAGGAGCACTCGCACACCAGGCAGTCCCAGGACGGGCGCGCGGGCAGATGGTCCGTCCGCGGAACCAGCATCACGCACCCTTCGCTACACCCGGCTCCCTCATGACTACACAGAGGAAGGTGGATTCACCTAGATTCAGTCATCAACGGGCCGGGGCGACGTCCGGCGTTCGCTAGCCTGAGTCGGTGATCACCACCGTTGAGCTGCCCGGACCCGCCACGCTGTGGACCCGCTGGGCCACCCTGGCCGCCGCGATCACCGCGATCGGCCACGACGACGTCTGGACCGTCGGCGAGTCCGGAGCCCACCACGACGACGGCGGCGGCAACTGGTCACACCTGGCCCTCATCGAGGGTGACCGGGCCGTGCTCTACGGATACGACCACGAATACAGCGACACGGTCTCCGCCGACCCGCCCGTCGACCTGCTCGAGGACGCACCCGCCTGGCTGCCCTGGGACGACCTCACCGCGCTCGCGGCCGACGACCAGCTCGGTTACGTCCTCTGGCACGACGGCACGAACTGGCAGCGGGCCGGCTACCCGGACGGCCTCGACGACGGTCTCACCTCGACGGCGGCACAGGTGCTCGACGACAACGCCACGCTCGCCGAGCTGGGCGAGTTCGTCTTCGAGTGGGGCGAGCACACCGTGTCGGGCCCGGAGGAACAGACCGACGTGCACACTGCGGCCGTACGCGTGCTGCGGACCGCGACCACCGGTGAGCTCGACGGTGACGCCCTGGCCGCGCTGCTCGGCCGGCTGACCGAGGTGACGCTCGACCTCGCCGCGGGCCTGGCCGTGGCGACCCGCGGCGGCCTGACGCCGGGCACGCAGCCGCCCGTGGTGGCCGCGGGGACACGTCCCTCCACGCGGCGGGTCCGCAAGCTCAGCGACCACGAGCACGACAAACTCGTCTGGGCCGCGATGCACGAGGAGACCGAGCGCGAACGCCCCGAGCCGGTGCCGACCGGTGAACTCGGCGCCCTGGTCACCTGGCTGCGCGGGCGCGCACCCGCCGGCGACGGCCGCTGCTCGCTGCAGGTCTACGCCGACTCGAGCAGCCTGTCCGGCCAGGCGGGCGAGCACGAGCCGGCCAAGCGGCCCGGCGAGGGCACCTTCGGCCCGTTCCGCGAGATGGGCGACCTGGTCCGGCGCCTGCGCGAGGCCGAGGCCGACGACGCGTACGGGCGCTGGCTCTTCCTGCACGTCGAGACGACCGCCCAGAGCTTCACCGTCGAGCGCTTCTACGACTCGTGGCCCTCGTGGTGGGAGGACAACGGCATCTCCGGGCCGTGGCGCAGCAACCTCAAGACCGAGGTCGACGCGCGCGAGCTGCCGTGGCGGCCGTCCTGGACGGCGCTGCTCGACCCCGGGGTCGCCTACCGTCCCGCGGCGAGCTGAGCCGAAGTCACACCCTGTCGCTACAGTGCGCGGGTGAGCAGACTCCTCAAGGGCATCGCCAGCACGCTGCGCCGGGTCGCGGGACGCCCCGCCCCCGGGCCGCAGGGCACGTCGCACCCGGCGCCGCCCGTGCCGCAGCAGGTCCCGACCGCCCGCCGCGGCCGCCACCTCGAATACTCGCCGAACCTCGACGGTGACGCCGACCCGGGCGAGATCGTGTGGACCTGGGTGAAATACGAGGACGACCCCAGCCAGGGCAAGGACCGGCCCGTGCTGGTCGTCGGGCGCAACGGCCGCACCCTGCTCGGCCTGATGCTCTCCAGCCAGCACGAGCGCGACGGTCAGCACGGCTGGCTGGGGCTGGGCCCGGGGGAGTGGGACCGCGAGTCGCGGCCCAGCTGGGTCCGCCTCGACCGCGTCATCGAGGTCGACCAGGACGGCATCCGCCGCGAAGGCTCGATCCTCGACCGCGCCCGCTTCGACCAGGTCGCCGCGCAGCTGCGGCGCGACTACGGCTGGGCATAAGAAACGGATCGCGTGAGTTGCCCACTACCGTGGGAACCATGGATACGGACGTTATGGTCGGTTTCGGCGGCAAGCAGGCCTGGCTGGCCGTCCGCGACGGTGACCCCGCACAGGTCCTCGAGGCCCTCGGCCTGCGCGACCTCGGCGAGGTCCGCTGGCGTGACGGCATCGACCTGGCCCATCTCAGCGACGACCGGGTCGCGGTGACCCCACCGCTGCCCGGCGCCCGCGACACCTCCTGGGTGCTCGCGGCCGGGCGCTACCTGATGCGACCCGACACCAAACTCGACGTCATCGAGCTCTCGCAGCGCCTGCACACCGAGGTCCAGTTCTTCTCCACGCACCGGGTCACCGAGTCCCACCGCTGGCAGCGGGCCGTCGACGGCGAGCTCGTCCGCGCCTTCGGCTACGTCGGCCAGACCGGCGACGTGACGTCCTGGCACGGCGAGCCCGACCCGGCCGAACGCTCGGCCGGCCTGCCCGCCACCTTCGTCGACGAGGAGACCTCGATCCTCGTCTCCGAACAGGACGTGCTGAAAGTCGCCGACGGGTGGAGCATCAACCCCGCCCGGCTCGACGGAAAAGCGCCGGGCCCGCTGCGCGTCGGCGCCGCGGACTGAGGAAGGACGCCACCATGCGCAAATACGTGATCATGGGTGTGCAGGGCAGCGGCAAGGGCACCCAGAGCGAGCTGCTCTGCGACGACCTCGACCTGGTCCACATCAGCGTCGGCGACCTCTTCCGCTGGCACGTCCAGAACCACACCAAACTCGGCGCCCAGGTCCGCCGCACCATGAAATCCGGCGAACTCGTCAGCGACGATCTGGTCGAATCCGTCGTCCGCGACCGGCTCGACAGCCACGACTGGAACTTCGGCTTCGTCGTCGACGGATTCCCTCGGAACGGCCGCCAGGCCGAGTTCTTCATGGAGAGCTACGACATCGACGGCGTCATCCACCTCGAACTCAGCGACGACGAGGTCCGCCGGCGCGTCCTGAGCCGGCGCCTCTGCCCGGGCTGCGGCATGGACTACAACCTCATCGCCGACCGCCCCAAGGTCGAGGGCCGCTGCGACATCTGCGGCACGACCCTGATCACCCGCGAGGACGACACCCCCGAGGCCCTGGCAGCCCGCCTGCGCGACTACTACGAGAAGACCAAACCGGTCCTGGAGCTCTTCCGCCGCAAGGAAGTCGTCCACGACGTCGACGCCGCCCCCGCCGCCGACGAGGTCCAGGCCAGCATCCGCTCAACATTGGGCCTGCCCGCCTACGAACCCAAAAGCTGAAGGCCCACCTTCACGGATGTCGGGCCTTCGTGACGCCGGCGAGGGCCCGACAGATCAAGGGCTTCCTTGCCACGGTCCGTGCATGGCACTGACCGCTGCTCCCGCGGAGCCCGGGCACGAGCGACCACTCGCCCAAGGGCTCGTAACCGGTCACCCGCACCCTGCCGGGTCCGTGCTCCCTGAAACCCGTGCCTGTGCGGGCCGTGCTTATTTGATGCCGCGGCGTTCGAGTTCGGCTTCGATGCGGTCGCAGACGGTTTCGACGACGGCGAGGCGGGCGTAGTGCTTGTTGTCGCCGGGGATCACGTGCCACGGCGCCCACTTGTGCTCGGTGCGCTCGAGCATGTCCTCGACCGCCTCCTCGTATGCCGGTCGCTTGTCCCGGTTACGCCAGTCCTCGTCGGTGAGCTTCCACTGCCGCAACGGGTCGGCGGCGCGGTCCTCGAAGCGCCGCAGCTGCTCCTCCGGCGACACGTGCATCCAGAACTTGACCATGATCATGCCCTCGGCCGTCAGGGTCCGCTCGAACTCGACGATCTCCTTGTAGGCCCGCGACCACTGCTCCTCGGTCGCGAAACCCTCGACCCGCTCGACCAGCACACGGCCGTACCAGGAGCGGTCGAAGACGGCCATGCCACCCCAGCCGGGCAGCTTCGGCCAGAACCGCCACAGGAAATGGTGCCGCTTCTCGTCGTAGGTCGGCGCCGCGAACTGCGACACCCGCACGTGCCGCGGGTCCAGCGGCTGCGCGAGCCGCTTGATCGCCCCGCCCTTGCCCGAGGCGTCCCACCCCTCGAAGGCCACACAGAGCGGCGGCCCGATCTTCTGCTCGCCGATCTGCCCGCCGAGGATCAGCCGCAACCGCAGCAGCCGCTGCTGGGCCTCCTCCAGCCGGGCAACCGCCTTCTTCTTGGACAACTCGGCAGGGGGTTCAGCAGACCCGAGGCGACTCATGGCCCCAGCCTCGCACCCGCGTACGACAGAAGCATCCCGAAACAGGACGGTGCTCAGGGCGTACCGTCCGGATCGGGTGACCGACCGCCCAGCCGCAGGCCGATCTGACCCCCGGCGCAGCACTCACGCCGGCAGGGATGACGCTCCGCCCGGGCCATGAGGTCGAGCAGATCAGGCCGGTCATGACCCGGGTAGGATCCGTGCTGGTAGGAGTTGACCACCTCATATCCCCGCCGCAGCACCTGCAACCTCGGATGCCAGTAGTCGAGCACCCACCGCCGCGGCACGATCCCGCGCCGCGCATAGGCCCCCATCAGGTCGAAGGTGGCGAGCGCCCGGACCATCAGATAGACGTCGTCGGGCTCGGTGGAGACGATCACCCCGTTGAGCCCCGACTGATAGATCATCAGCCGTCCCCGCCAGAGATCGTCGGCCAGCATCATCGTCTGCACGGCGAGAAAACTGCTCGCCAGCCGCCGCCGGCTGATCAGCACAGTGATCAACGAAATGAGAATCGCCAGCAGCCCGATCCCGATCCCGATGACGTCCTTGTTGACGCTGAACCAGTCCATGTCCGCCTCACCAGTGCAGGAGCAGGGACGCGCCGGCGGCGATCAGGGAGAGGAGGCTGGCCGAGGTGAGCAGCCAGCCGGTGTTGATGAGGCGGTGTTTGCGCAGGACCGTGCGGGCCAGGCCGTGCACGTTGTAGGTGAGGACCTCGACCTCGAAGTCCTCGTCCGCGTCCTTGAGCCTCGACTGGACGCCTTCCCACTGCAGCGACGCGAGGTGGCCGAAGTACCAGAGCACCTCCGGGCGGTAGGTGGTGTCGTCGTCGGGGTTGATGCCGAGCGCGGCGAAGTCGTTGCGGACGTGGTGGCCGTGGCGGGAGAGCAGGCTGGCGGCCGCGGCCACGATGGCCCCGCACAGCGAGGCCAGGGCGAGGGTCAGGAACAGCCAGGTGAACGCGCCGACCGACTCGAACGAGCGGCGCAGGTCGTCGACGCTGCTGGAGATCAGCCCGAACACGACCGTGACGAAGGCGCCGTTGACCGTCAGGATCAGCTGCGCCTTGGACTCCGCGACCTTGTACCAGTCCATGACGCGGTCGTACATGCGGCGGGCGTAATCCACGTTGGCGGCGACGGCCGAGAGTCTCACGTTCCGTATGTCACCCATGAGCCGAGAGTAAAGATGGGTGTCTAGATAGCCGCCGGGCTGCGACCCGCCCTGCCGCATGCGCGACAATTCGCAGGTGACTCTCGTTGACGACATGCAGTGGCGCGGACTGATCCAGGACTCCACCGACCCCGAGGAGCTGCGCAAGCACCTCGAGGGAGGCTCGATCACGTTCTATGTGGGATTCGACCCGACCGCCGCCTCCTTGCACGTCGGCAACCTCATGCAGGTCGTCACCGCCCGCCGCCTGCAGCTGGCCGGGCACCGCCCGTTGCTGCTCGTCGGCGGGGCGACCGGGCAGATCGGTGACCCGGGCGGCAAGTCGGCCGAGCGGGTCCTGAACCCCCGCGAGGTCACCGCCGGCTGGGTGCTGCGCATCCGCGACCAGCTGGCGCCGTTCGTTTCCTACGACGGTGAGAACGCCGCCACGCTGGTCAACAACCTGGACTGGACCGGGGAGCTGTCGGTGGTCGACTTCCTGCGGGACGTCGGCAAGCACTTCCCGATCAACAAGATGCTGGCGCGCGACGTGGTCAAGAACCGCCTCGAGACCGGCATCAGCTACACCGAGTTCAGCTACCAGCTGCTCCAGGCGAACGACTTCTACGAGCTGCACCTGCGCCACGGCTGCTCACTGCAGTTCGGGGGCTCGGACCAGTGGGGCAACATCACCGCGGGTGTCGACTTCGTGCGCCGCCGCGGGGCCGGGCCGGTGCACGCCTTCACCACACCGCTGGTCCTGAAGGCCGACGGCACCAAGTTCGGCAAGAGCGAGGGTGGCGCCACCTGGCTCGACCCGACGATGACCTCGCCGTACGCGTTCTACCAGTTCTGGGTGAATGCCGACGACCGTGACGTCTCGAGCTACCTGCGCTACTTCAGCTTCAAGAGCCGCGAGAAGATCGAGGAGCTGGAGAAGGCCACCGCCGAGCGCCCGCAGGCCCGCCTGGCCCAGCGTGAGCTGGCCTTCGAGATCACCGCCCTGGTCCATGGTGAGGAAGAGGCCAGGCAGGCGGTCGCCGCCAGCCAGGCGTTGTTCGGCCGCGGATCCCTGGAGGAGCTCTCCGCGGACACGCTGCGGGCCGCGTTGTCCGAGGCCGGCCTCACCCAGGTACGCGGGGAGCTGCCGACCGTCACCGCCCTGCTGCAGACCGCTGGACTGGTCAAGAGCGGTGGTGACGCGCGCCGGACGATCGCCGAGGGCGGCGCGTACCTGAACAACGAGCGCATCACCGACCCCGAGGCGACGATCCCGGAGTCCGCGCTGCTGCAGGGCAGCTTCCTGGTGCTGCGCAAGGGCAAGCGGACCTTCGCCGGTGTGGAAGTGAC